>JAHFAU010000051.1 GCA_023250385.1 Anaerolineales bacterium | reverse complement strand
CTCCAAACCGGAGTAGGCTACCGGCTTAAAGCCGAACCCCTTCCACCAGTAGTACATCGAGTGCTTGGCATTCCCCACCCAGAACTCAAGGTGGTCGATGGCCTTGATCTGGAGGAAGTCGGCCTCTTCGGTGATCGGGCGTTCAGCCGGCTTGGCCAGGTCGGTCATCTGCGGCTCCTAGATCGCCAGGGGATCAGACGATCGATTTCGATTCTATCACCCGCCTGCAAACCGGCCACGCTTCACGGTTTGAGATGCTGCGCGAAGAAGTCGGTGATGGCGTTGTAGCAGCGGACCCGGTTCTCGAACTTCAGCACGTCGTGGCCCTCGTCCTCGAAAACCAGGATTTCGACCTGTTTGCCCTGGGCCTTCAAATCCTCGACCAGATCACGGGACTCTTGCACCACGACCCGCGGGTCGTTTGCGCCCTGGATCACAAGCAAGGGACAGGCAAGCTGGTGCAGGTAAGTTCGCGGCGAGCGCTCCAACAGCTCCTTTCGATCCGCGGCATCCTCCGGGTCCCCGATCTCAAGTTTGTAATAGGGCTTCCAGGTCGGTGGGATGCGCTCGGAGAAGGTCAGCAGGTCGTAGGGACCGAACATATCCACGGCCGCGGCCCACAGCTCAGGATGCCGTCCCGCTAACATGAGCGACATGTACCCGCCATAGGAGCGCCCCACCACCCCGGTACGCCGAGTGTCGAGCCGCGGATCCCTCGCCAGCCGCTTCAGTGCGTGCACATGATCGAGTCGATCCTTGCCGCCCCAATCGCGGTCAATGCGCTTGGTATAGGCCAGACCATATCCGGTGCTGCCGCGCACGTTCGGGACAAATACCCCGAAGCCCTTCAGCGTGAGAAACTGAATCAGGGGCATCGAAAACCAGGTGAAGTCCGGTCTTTCCTGGCTCTGGGGTCCACCGTGCACGTAATACACCAGCGGCCGGGGGCCATCGAAACCCAGCGGCCCGGCCGGTAGGTAGAGCCGGGCCGAGACCTGCAGGCCGTCGTGCGACTCATACGAAGCGTCCTCGCCGCTTGCCATCCATTCCTGCGGTATCCCAAGCACCCGCTCCCGGGTGAGGGCTGCCAGCGGATCGGGGCCGGTTCTGTCGAGGGTGTAGATCTGAGCGGGCGAAGTAGCGGTCGAGAAGGCTACTGAATAGCTCTTTGATCCCTCGTCGTAGTGCTCGGCCTCCAGCACACCCTGGCTCAGCTTGCCCTGACCCCACAGCACTCGCTCGAGCTTCATCACCAACCGACTCTCGTCGAAGGTCGCTTCGTAGCCCCAGGAACACCCGTCGATGTTGTACTGGACCACGAAGCGAGCGTCCTTCAGGTGCTCTAGCTTGTAGAGCTCACCGTGACCGGCATGGCGAGGCTCGCTGACCCTTACCGGCTGGACCTGCTTATCGCCATCCAGGCTCAGGTAGCCCAGACCGAAGCTGTCCTCAAAGAGGGCGGTCACGAACAACAATCCGCGGTCGCCTGCGGTGAAGTGGCCGTTGAAGATTGCGCCGAGCGGCACCGTTTCCCCCGGGCCTCGGTCTTCGAGCGGTTTCCCGTACACCAAGGCCGGTTCGGCTTTTCCGTGCTCCCACAGCCGAAGCACGTTATCGCCGAGGGTGTAGCCCTCCCGCAGCAGCACCTTGGAGTGCTGCACGTTCACAGCATTCACATAGCCGGATCGATGGCCAAGCTCGCCCCACGGGCTGCCCGCCAGTCGGGTGAGGCTCCAAGTTGGGCCAAGCCGGGCTTGAAACGCCTCGACGAGCTGCTCTTTTCTTGATTCGGCCGCAAAGTACGCAAACCCGTCCGCGGGGTAGCACTTCTCCAGGTGGACTCGGTAGCCGCGGAACTGTTCCCCAAAGGCCGGCTCCGGAATCCCGCCTGACAGCGGCACGAGCATGGGCTGATAGTTCTCGTCTCCGTTGGCGTCGATCATGATCAGCAGCTTATCCAACTCAGGCAACAGGTAATACGAATAGCCCGTCATCAGGGTCGGGTTTTGCAGCGCGATTTCCGGCGGAAGCAGCGGCTCGGGCACGCTGCCCCCGGCGTCCATGGCATACAGGCTCAGTTTGCCCGACAGGTTGCTGATGAAGTACAGCCGATCCCCGGCGCGTTGGGGACTCAAGAACAGCCGGGCCGCCAACAACGATTCAATTCGGGTCACTGGTCTCTCCATCGGTCTGGGGCCGTTTCCTTGGCCGCGTGGTTCCGCGGCGGCGTAGCCCTGCCAATATTACCCTTGCCGCCGCGCTGCCCACCAATGGTTGACGCGGACCCGGACCCGCTTTATCATTCCGACCTAAGTGAAAAATATTTTCAATAAACTGGAAGATGTGGGAGCGGGCGACATGGGGAGCCGATTGCAAGAATCCGGGTACCGGCTCACCCAACCCCGCAGGGCGGTCATCCGAGCCCTGACCGAGGCCAATGACTGGCTTCGCCCGGAGGAGGTGCTGGCACTCGCTCGTCCCTACTGGCGCCCGCTCGGATTGGTCACGGTGTACCGAACGGTCTCCCTGTTGACTGAGCTCGGATACCTCAAGCGGGTGCATCTGGAGGAGCGCTGCGTGGGCTACGTTCGGTCAGACCTGGTCCACGGACATCACCTGCTCTGCCGCACCTGCCATCAGGCAGTCGAGTTTCCTGGCACCGAGGACCTGGCTCCGCTGGTGAACCGGATCTCGCAGGACACGGGCTTTCGGGTCGAACATCACCTGCTGGAACTGGTCGGGTTGTGCCCGAGCTGCCAGTGAGCTGGAACCCCGCGCTCGCACTCAGCTGGGCGCTGCTTGCCGGCGTGGCCGGGTGTCAGCCGGCGGCGGCCAGCAGCCCATTGGTCGAAGACCCTGCTCAGGGACCGAGAATCGTGGCGACCACGACCCTGGTTGGGGACACACTGGCCCGGGTGGCCGGTGATCGGATCGAGCTCAGCGTGCTGCTGCCTCCGGGCGCCGACCCGCACTCATTCCAAAGTACCCCCCAGGATGCGGCGGCCGTCGCGGGAGCCCAGCTCGTCTTCATCAACGGATTCGGCCTCGAAGAGGGGCTGCTCGAGACCCTTGTGTCTGTCTCCGGCTCGGTCCCGCTGGTCTCCCTCTCAGAGGGAGTTGAGCCGCGTGAGATTGCGGCGGCGGCAGGAGAGCACCGCGAGGCCGGTACCGTCGATCCGCATGTCTGGTTTGACCCCACGAACGTCATGCTCTGGGTCGAGAATGCCCGGGCCGCCCTAACGAAATTGGACCCAGCCGGCGCGGATCAGTACGCAGCGAATGCGGCTGCCTACCTGATCGATTTGGAGGAACTGGATGCCTGGATCCGGACCGAGGTCGGGCGCATCCCCCCCGAGAACCGAGAGCTGGTGACTGACCACGACAACCTGGAATATTTCGCCGCCCATTATGGGTTGAAGATCGTGGGCGCGGTGATCCCAGCCTACAGCACCCTGGCCCAGCCATCGGCCAAAGAGATCGCCGAATTGGAGCAGACGATCGCCCGTTACGACGTTCCGGCCCTCTTCGTTGGTGTTGCGGTGAACCCGGCCTTGTCCCAGCAGGTCGCGCAGGACATGGGCATTGCGCTGGTGCCCCTCTACACAGATTCGCTGAGCGGCCCCGAAGGACCCGCAGGGACCTATATGGACTTAATGCGCTACACAGTCAGCGCGATCCTCGAGGCGCTTACCGTCCCATGACTTTGCCGCAACAACACGATGCGCAGGCGCCGCCGATCCGGGCCGACCGGCTCTGGGTCCGTTACGACGGGAACCTGGCACTTGAAGCTGTCAGCTTCACGGTGGCGGCCGGCGAACGGGTAGCCGTGGTCGGACCCAACGGAGCCGGGAAGACCACCCTGTTCAAGCTGATTGCCGGCATCCTGCAACCCGCCGCTGGCTCCCTCGAAATCCACGGCCATGGTCCAGGTAGGCATGTCTGCGTCGGATACGTCCCTCAGCGGGCGATGATCAATCTAGATTTCCCGGTATCGGTCGCCGAAGTGGTCATGCTGGGGCGGATCCGCGAGATTGGCTTGCTGCGCTGGCCGCGCCGCGCAGACTGGTCGAGGGTCGACGCGGCCCTGACCCGGGTCGGGATGCAGAACTACCGCGCCCGATCGATCGGAACCCTCTCCTCCGGCCAGCAACAGCGGGTCTTCCTGGCTCAGACCGTCGCCCAGCAGGCCGACATCGTGCTGCTGGATGAACCGCTGACCGGCCTCGATCTGCCCAGCCAAGAGATCATCTTCGAAATCCTGGATGAACTGCGCAGCCAGCCGCTCACGGTCCTGGTCGCCACCCACGACCTGAACCTTGCCAGCACTCACTTCGACAAAGTGCTGCTGCTCAACCGCCGTTTGATCGCCTACGGCGAGCCCCGGACCACCATCACATCGGAAAACCTGCTCGAGGCTTATGGCGGCCACCTGCATATCTTCGCCGACGGACGGCTGCTGGTGGACACCCATCACGAAGGGCGTCAGTGAACTAACCATGAATCCTATTGTTGCCTGGCTGGTTGAACCGCTGACCTATCCCTTTATGCTGCGCGGGCTGTGGGCGGCACTGATGATCGGGCTGGTAGTCCCGGTGCTAGGCTGCTATGTCGTCCTCAGAGGCATGGCCTTTTATGGGGACGCGCTGGCCCACATTATTCTCCCGGGAGTGGTCGTCGCCTTCCTGCTCGGCTGGCCGCTCGCGATCGGCGCACTGATCGTCGGCGTGCTGGCTGCACTCGCAATTGGGGGCCTCAGCAGCTCGACGACGATTCGCGAAGACAGCGCGATTGGCGTGGTTTTTGCCGGTGCGCTTGCTTTGGGAGTGGTCTTGCTTTCGCTCCAGCGCAGCTACGCGGTGGACCTCGCCCACATCCTGTTCGGAGATCTCTTAGGCGTCTCCCCGGCAGACCTGGCGTTGATGGCGGTCTTGAGCATGGTTGCCGTGCTCACGGTGCTGCTTTTCTACAAAGAGTTCCTGCTGCTGTCTTTTGACCGTGTGCTGGCGACGACCATGCAGCTGCCGGTCCGCTCGCTCAACAATCTGCTCTATGTCTTGTTGGCTGTCGTCGTCGTCATCTCCATCCAGGCGGTTGGGATTGCGCTGGTGGTTGCCATGCTGGTGACCCCCGCCTCCGCCGCATACCTGCTCACCCGCCGGCTTGCCCACATGATGCTGCTGGCCAGTGCGATCGGCGCCGCCTCCGGGGTGATCGGCTTGTATGCCTCCTTCTACCTGGATGTCGCCTCCGGCCCAGCCATTGTGCTCGTTGCAACGGCGGTCTTTGGGCTCGTTTTCCTTTTCGCTCCGGGCCGAGGCTACCTGTCCCGCCGGATCCGTGCCAGCGCCGCCTAGCTTACAACCTCAGCGTATCTTCCCAGTCCGCCTCGACCAGCCTGTTTCCTACTGGCGAGTGCCGGATTCTGCCGCTTCTATAGGGTCTCCCTGTGGAGAACTGCGCATGTGCTTGTGGAAAACTCGAGGTTTTCGGTGGAAAAGGGACCGCAGAAAGTCGCGGCTCCTTTACTGGAATCGGTCTCGGGCCGCGGCTAGCCAGGCCAGCCCGGTTGCCTCACAAAGTTTCAACAGGGTTCTCCCCCAAGCGCCTGTGGAGCACCGAGGGGGATCGGACCGCATTCCACGGCAGGCGTCGGCGAAGATTCCACATATCCACACCCCCGACGACGGCTACGGCTCTAGACTCAAAAGGCTATAGGTATGGGAGAAAAGTAAGAGCGTAGGCCGGGGAAAGGTAGTCCCGCTGCCTACGCTCCTGAGCAAGAGTGCCGGCTAGACCCAGCCCCGCAGCTTGACTGCCTCGGCGACCCGGCTGACCGCTACCAGGTAGGCAGCCAGCCGGTTATGAACCTGGTGCTCCTGAGCCGCACGGTGGACCGCGTGAAAGGCAGCAGTCATCTTGGCGTCGAGCCGCTCGTGCACCAGGCCTTCCTGCCAGTAGTAATCATAGGCATTCTGCACCATCTCGAAATAGGAGACGGTGACCCCACCGGCATTGCACAAGAAATCGGGGATCACATAGCAGCCGGCATCGTACAAAATCCGGTCGGCCGCAGGAGACGTCGGTCCATTGGCCAACTCCACGATGAGCTTGGCCTTGACCTTGGGCGCATTTTGGTCGGTAAGTACGCTCTCCAGCGCGGACGGGACGAGCACCTTGACATCCAGCTCCAGCAGGGCCTCGTTGCTTAAAGCTTCTGCGCCAGGGAACTTAACCACCGACCCGGTCTTGGACTTGTGGGCCATCACCGCCTCGTAGTCCAGGCCCTTGCTGTTGTAGATGCCGCCCCGCGAATCGGAAACTGCAACGACTTTCAAGCCAAGCAGTTCAGTCCCCAACTTGTGGGCGAAGGACCCCGCGTTGCCGTAGCCCTGAATGGCGGTGGTAGCGCCCTTGAGATCGATACCCAAAACCTTGCCGGCCTCCCGTAAACAGTAAATCCCGCCGCGGGCCGTGGCGTCGCCGCGGCCAGCCGAGCCACCCAGCGCCAGCGGCTTGCCCGTGATCATGCCAAATTCGTTGTAGCCCTTTAAGAAGGAGTATTCATCGACCATCCAGGCCATGATCTGCGGATTGGTATAAACATCGGGCGCCGGCACGTCCTTCTCCAGACCAAGGATCCGTCCCACCTGGCGGATGTAAGCCCGGCTCAATCGTTCGAGCTCGCCATCCGACATTTCCTTTGGATTGCAGATAATCCCGCCCTTTCCGCCACCGAGCGGAATGTCCACCACCGCGCACTTCCAGGTCATCCAGGCCGCCAGAGCCCGGACCGTGTCGATGGTCTCATCCGGGTGGTAGCGGATGCCGCCCTTGGTGGGGCCCCGGGCATCGTTGTATTGCACCCGGAAGCCGTGAAAGATTTTGGTGCTACCGTCATCCATCTTCACCGGCAGGGTCACGTGCAGCTCACGCAGCGGCCAGCGGAGCAATTCATGCAGTGCGCCGTCCAGCTCCAGCAGCTCGGCGGCTTCGTCTAACTGTTGCTGGGCCACCTGGAATGGATTGGGCACGAGCTCGATCGCGGTTTGGGGCGTCTTGGTCTGGGTTGCCATTAAGTCAGGTTCTCCTGGTGGGGGATGCGCCTGGACAGTATAGCCCACGGGCAGCGGCGGCAAGAGTACTTTGTCACTGAGTGGACCGACTCTTCTCCTGCAACGCGGCCTCTAGCTCGGTCCGTACGACGGCCGGGTCGGCCCGACCCCCGGCAGCTCGCATGATCTGACCCAAGAACCACTCCGTCAGGGTGTGCTTACCGGCCAGATAGGCGCTCACCTGGTCGGGATGCTCGGCTAGCACCCGGTCGACCAGGGGGCGGATCTGACTCTGATCGCCGAGTTGAGCCAAACCCTTGGCTCGGACGATGGCCTGCGGCGAGCCGCCCTCCCGGAAAAGCTGCTCGAGGACTAGCTTGCCGCTGGCCGCGTTGATTGTCCCCGCTTCAACCAAACCAACCAGTTGGGCCAGCGAATCCGGGCGCACCCTTGACTTTTCAATCGCGAGTCCGGCCTGGTTGAGCAGGCCGAATAGGTCCACGGTTAGCCAGTTCGCGAGCCGCTGCGGGGAAACAGCTTGGGATGTCCGTTCAATAAGAGTCTTGGGATCCGCCGGGCCGACAGCGGCGCTGAGTGCCCCGGGCGACAATGTCGACATTGCGTTCTCGAAGTACTCCGCCACCTCCGGCTCCTCGGTCAGCACACCGGCGCTGTATTCGCTCAACCCGTACTCGGCAATGAAGCGTCGCCGTTTGGCGGCCGGCAGCTCAGGCAACTCACTGCGGACCCGGTCAATCCAGGCCCGCTCGATCTGCAGCGGGGGGAGATCGGGTTCGGGAAAGTAGCGATAGTCGTGAGCCTCTTCCTTGCTGCGTTGAGCCAGAGTAATCTCCCGATTCTCGTCCCAGCCAACGGTGGCTTGCCGGACCTGGCCGCCTCTGGAAAGAACTACCCGTTGACGCTCGGTCTCATAGGCCACCGCCCGCGAGAGCGCACGAAAGGAGTTCAGGTTCTTGATCTCGGTTCGGGTTCCCAACTCGGTCGAGCCGGTGCGCCGCAGCGACACGTTGGCCTCAAATCGAATGACGCCTTTCTGCATATCACCGCTGTTCACTCCCAGGTAGCGCAGCAGCGAGCGCAGCGCCAAGGTGTAGCGCCGGGTCTGTTCGACCGAGCGAAGATCCGGCTCGCTCACGATCTCGAGCAGCGGGACGCCGGAGCGGTTGTAGTCCACCAACGAATATCCTTCCCGGTGGAACAACTTGCCAGTGTCCTCCTCGAGGTGCACTCGCCGAATCCGGACCCGCTGCTCGCCCTGATCGGCCTCGATGTCGAACCAACCATCGCTGGCCAGCGGCAGCTCATACTGAGAGATCTGGAAACCCTTCGGAAGATCCGGGTAGAAGTAGTTCTTGCGCGCGAACAGGCTGCTTTCGGCGACCGAGCAGTTGAGCGCCAGGGCCACCCGCAGGGCGTATTCCACCGCCCGCCGGTTAATCACTGGCAAAGTCCCCGGCATGCCGGTGCAGATCTCGCACGCCGAGCTGTTCGGTTCGGCACTGGTGGAATCCACCACCGCGCAGCCGCAGAACATCTTTGAACGAGTCTGCAGCTCGGCGTGCACCTCCAGTCCGATGACCGGCTCGAACTCGGTCATCGGACTTCAGAGTAGGTGAATTCGCCACTCATCGTAGAGCTCGCCATAGAAGAGTTCGAAGATCCGCCCATCCTGCACCCGAACCCGGAACTTCCGCCCGCCTGGGATGCGCCAGGAGTCCTCGACTTGCGCGATCGGCAGCCGCTCCCCATCCCAGTGCAGTGCGACCGGGCGCTCTCCATAGACATATCCGGAATGGCACTCGACCAGCTCGGGCGTCATGCCTCGCCCTGGATCTCGGAAGAATCGCCAATATTGAGCGAGCCGACAAAGTCGGCCACCCGCGCCGCCCGACCAATGAGAGAGGCCGAGAGCGTGCTGTCGCTGATGTGGGAGTCAGCCTCCACGATCGAATTGCGGATCTGGGAGCGCTCGATCCGGCACCCCGATCCAATAGAAGCATGCGGCCCAATCACCGATTCGTGAATGCTGGCGGTCGGGTCGATGTATGCCGGCGGCTCAATCCGCACTCCCGGCGTGCGCGGCAGGTGCTCTGAGTTGTCCCGACCATGATCGAGCAGGTAGCGATTGGCTTCGAGCACGGCGCTGGGGGTGCCGAAATCCTGCCAGACCTGCACCGCGCGGGCCTCAACCTGCAACCCGTCCTCGAGCAGCAAATTGATCGCGTCCGCCAGGAAGTACTCCCCCTTGAGCATGGTGCCTCCGGTCATCTGCCGCTCGATGGCATCGAGCAGTTTTTCAACCTGTGGGAAATAGTAGAAGCCAACCACCGCCAGGTTGCTTTGGGGGGCTTGTGGCTTTTCGATCAGCCGACGGACCCAACCGTCCGGGTCCAGCTCGACCAGCCCGAAGCGGCGCGGGTCGTCCACCTCTTTCACCCAGATGACGCCCTCCGCGTCCAGTCCGGAGAAATCGGTTTCGATCCAGGTGTCCACGAAGCCGAGCAGTGCCGGTCCCCGTAGTCCTTCCCGGGCCAGCCAGATCGCTTGCGACTGGCCGGACAGCTCGGGCTGGACCACGTAACGCGCGTTGAGTCGGGGGTAGTGCTTGCCCACAAACTCCTCGACCTGTTCGCCCAAGTACCCGACGATGAAGACGACCTCGTCGATTTGATCGAGCATTGGGAGCGAGTCGAGGAAATGAGCCAGCACCGGCTTGCCGGCCACGCTGATTAGCGGCTTCGGCTTCGACCAGGTGTGGGGGCGCAGGCGGGTACCGTATCCGGCCATCGGGAGGACCAGCTTCATAGTGGAGGGGCCTCCCGGTGCCAGCTGGTTGCGGCCTGGTAAGCGTGCGCCGCCTGAAATAGACGGTCTTCGGCCAGATGGGGCGCCATCAGCTGCATCCCGATGGGCAGTCGCGTCGGATCGAAGCCAACCGGGAAACTCAATGCAGGGATGCCGGCCAGGTTGGCCGGAAGGGTAAACACGTCCTCCAGATACATCGAGAGCGGGTCATCCCCGTGGGCGCCGATGCCGAAGGCCGTCGTCGGGGTCACCGGGCAGGCGATCAAGTCCACCGATTCGAAGGCGGCCTCGAAATCGCCCTTGATCAGCGTGCGGACCTTCTGGGCCTGGCCGTAATAGGCGTCGTAGTATCCGGCGGATAACGCATACGTGCCGAGCATAATCCGCCGCTTGACCTCGGCGCCGAAAAGCTCGCCCCGGGTAACAAAGTAGTCCTCGGGATAGTTCCCAGGACCGCGGCGCGGCCCGTAGCGGATGCCGTCAAAGCGGGCAAGATTCGCGGAGGCTTCCGCCGGGGCGATGATGTAATAGACCGGGAGGGCCAGGTCGGTGTGGGGCAGGCTGATCTCGCGGATCTCTGCACCTAAGCGCTCCAGAGTTGCGATCGCCTCGCGCACCGCCGCCTCGACCTCAGCCTGCAAACCCGGGATGAAATACTCTTTCGGTACACCGATCCGCAGTCCGCGGACCCCGTCTCCGTTCAAGTGGAACTCGGGCAGCGGGGTCGGCATGGAAGTTGAGTCCAACGGGTCATGGCCGGCCATGGTGCGGAAGATCGGCTCCAGGTCGGCCACGCTTCGGGCGATCGCCCCGACTGTGTCCAGCGAGGACCCGAATGCAATCAGACCATAGCGGGAGACCCGGCCGTAGGAGGTTTTCAACCCGGCAACGCCGCAGAAAGCCGCCGGTTGGCGAACCGAGCCTCCGGTGTCGGTGCCCAAGGCAGCGTAGCAGAAGCGGGCGGCCACCGCGGCGGTCGAGCCCCCGGACGACCCGCCCGGCACCCGGTCCAGGTTCCAGGGGTTGTGGGTGACGCCGTAGGCGGAGTTCTCGGTGGAGGAGCCCATTGCAAACTCGTCGGTGTTGGTCTTGCCAATCACGACCGCCCCGGCCGCAAGCAGGCGGGAGACGCTGGTGGCGGTATAGGGCGGGCGGAATCCTTCCAAGATCTTGGAACCGGCGGTGGCCGGCGCGCCTTCGACGCACAGCACGTCTTTGACCGCGAATGGGATGCCATGGACGAGGGGAAACAGCTCGTCGGTGCGCCTCCCTAGCCGTTCGTCGGCAGTCCTAGCCTGCGCCAGAGCCAGCTCGTCCGTGACGGTCAGGAAGGCATGGACCCGTGAATCGACAGCCCGAATGCGATCCAAGCAGGCCGTGGTGAGTTCCACGGAAGATACTTCGCCGGCCCGAAGGGCGCCGGCGGCTTCGAGCAGTGACAGATCGGTGAGGGCAGCCATGTCAGCTTGTGCAGGAGGGGAAGGTCACTCCGGATGACGGGCGCGCATCGCTACCTGCCAACGCGACGATTCGAGCCCCC
>JAHFAU010000145.1 GCA_023250385.1 Anaerolineales bacterium | reverse complement strand
GGGGGTGCGCCACAAGTGCCCGCACCGGTAAAGAAGTCCAGCGAACTGAAAGGGGGCGGGTAATTGCCTCCGTTCCAGCTGTGAGGTCCGCTCGCGGTCCAGGTGGCCCCGAGCGGGAAGGGGAATTGAAGCAAGCCGGAGGGAGGCGCGCTGAGCGGGTTGATCTGATTGGCCTCGCTGAGCAGATCGGTCCCCGGAAAGAGTGCCCCAAACACCCGCGGGAAGGAGGCCGGTTCAGGGGCGCTCTGAATCGAGAATCCCTCGGGAGAGGTGTTGGCGGCCAAGACAGCGGCCACCGCCGCGGTCCCCGAAGAAGTTGTGGCATCCAGAATCGCAATCGAGCCGTCGGCGTACCAGATTACGGGTCCGGCAGCCGGGGCGCTTGTCAACGCTGGCCGGCGGGCCCCCCAGGTATGCAGGTGCTCATAGAAGGTCGCCGCCAACTGCATCGCAGTCGCTTCGATCCGCTGGGTGACCACCAATGCAGGAGTGCTGGCCGGCAGGCGGCTGACCCAGCCGTCCCGGATTTCGAGCACCGTCAGCAAGACTTTCGGGTTGACACTGGAGTAGCTGGCCCACAACTCGAGATCGGGCGCATACGGCGCCAGCGGCGACTTTCGGGCCTGCAGGTAAGCTGCGATATTGAACGGCCCGACGTTGGGGCCCCAAACGAATTGCCCGTCCGATACCAGCCCTGGTTCGGTGTTGAGCCGATAGGCCGGCCCATTCCAGAGCGTGCCGGAGATCGCGCCCGCCGGAAGCCAGGTATTCTCGGCCTCAACTGCTCGGGGCAGCAGCCTTAGCCCGGCGAGCTCGGTTAGCGCCTCGAAAGAGAACAGACCGGTTCGGATTTCGAGGCCGCCGGCTCCCCGGTCGAACTCATCGTGACTGTGCGCACCGGCGGCTTGTTCGGCCGATCCCGTACGCTCTGGGGATCGATCCGGACCGCCTGGCCGGATTGAGGCGCAAAGCAGAAAGCCCAGCACGAGTGCAGCTGCGCCGCGCATTCTGCTCCGGCCCGCCCCAAACTCGGTCACGTTCGTTCTACCCCCCGTGCACGAAACGGGCCGCGCCTCGACCCAAGCTGTGGTATTATCCGGAAACCATACAGCGGAAAACCTTACCCCGCTTATCCAGAGAGGCAGAGGGACCGGCCCTGCGAAGCCTCGGCAACCTACCGTTCGGTGTGGTGCCAACTCCGGCAGATGCAAATTCTGGAAGATGAGACGGTGCGGGTGCCATCGCCCCTTCTCGCGCGGAAGGGGTTTTCCCTTAAATCGGAGCAATGTAAATGACAACTAGTTTTATGGCCTCCCCGAGGCTGATGTTTACATCGGAGTCGGTGACGGAGGGCCATCCGGACAAGCTGTGTGATCAGCTATCCGACGCGGTGCTCGATGCCTGCCTCTCGCAGGACCCGCTGTCCAGGGTGTCCTGCGAAGTGGCCTCCAAGACCGGCTTTGTCATGTTCCTCGGCGAGATCACCAGCCAGGCTCAGGTCAACTTCGACGAGCTGGCCCGCAAGGTCATCCTGGATGTCGGATATGACAGCGGTGCTAAGGGCTTCGACGGCCGCACCTGTGCCGTGCAGGTTGCGATCGCGTCGCAAAGCCCGGATATTGCCCAGGGAGTGAATCGGGCCCTTGAGGTGCGCACCGGCGAGGTCAGTGATGAAGAAGTCGAGACCATCGGTGCCGGGGATCAAGGGATGATGTTCGGGTATGCCTGCACCGAGACGCCAACCCTGATGCCGATGCCGATCTACTTGGCCCACCGATTGGCCCGCCGGATGGCGGAGGTCCGCCGGAGCGGCCAGCTGCCGTGGATGCGCCCGGATGGGAAGTCCCAGGTGACCGTGCAGTATGAGTACGGTCGCCCAGTCCGAGTCGATACAGTGCTGATCAGTGCCCAACACGCGCCTGACGTTCCGCTCTCGGAGATCGAGGCCGGGATCAGGCAGCAGGTGATCCTCGAGGTGCTGCCCGAGCACATGGTCGATCGAGAGTTGAAGGTCTATGTCAACCCGACCGGGCGATTCGTCATCGGGGGCCCGCTCGGTGATTCCGGCCTGACCGGCCGAAAGATCATCGTGGACACCTACGGTGGGATGGGCCGGCATGGCGGGGGCTGCTTCAGTGGGAAGGACGCAACCAAGGTGGATCGCTCGGGGGCCTACGCCGCCCGCTGGGTGGCCAAGCACATCGTCGCGGCCGGATTGGCCGACCGCTGCGAGATCCAAATCGCCTACGCGATCGGGATTGCTCATCCGCTGTCGATCAACCTCGAGACGTTCGGCACCGGGCAGCTGGATGACGGGCAGATCGTCGAGATCATCCACGAGCATTTTGACCTCAGACCCGGCGCGATCATTCGCGACCTGGGATTGCGCCGCCCGATTTTCCAGCCGACCGCCTGCTATGGCCACTTCGGGCGCGACGATCTGGATCTCCCCTGGGAGCGGCTGGATCGACTGGAGAGCATTCAGGCCGCCGCCGGCGTGCTGGTGGAGCAGGCTTGAGCGAAGCTAATCGTGCCCATCGGTCTGGTTAGAGCCGTTTGGCCAGAGGAAACTCCCACGGCTTCCCAGATCACCGGGAAGCCGTTTTCTTAATGAGCTGACGTTGCCGCAGCCGGAATCTTCAAGCGAACTTCGACCCGAAGTCGAAACGATCGAGCAGTGGCCCTGGCCATTCAGCCGGGCGGACCTGGCGGCCGGGCTTCGGCGCTATCTGGATGATCCCACCGTGTGGGTGCAGCAGGTCAAGCCGATCACCTTAGCCCATATGCGCCCCTCGATTGGCCGGGTGCGGGGTGCCTTCGTCAACTACACCCGCGCGGCGGGCGAAGGAACCTGCCGATTGGTCGTCAAGGAGCCCCGCGGCACGACCCGCACCGGACTGGCCGGGGCCGGGCGGCGGGAGGTCGGAGTCTATCGCTATCTGGCTTCCGAGATCCCGGTGCGCTCGCCGAAACTCGTGGCGGCCTCGGCCGCGGGTGATTGGATTGTGCTCGAGGAGCTGCGTCCGGAGCGGGGCGCCTCGAAGTGGACCCGGGCCGATTACCGCAGAGCGGTCCGATCCCTGACCGAACTGCATGATCGCTTCTGGGGGTTGTCGGAAGACCTGGCGAACTTTCCCTGGCTCAGCCGGCCGCTGGATGCAGATTTCGAGATCCACGTCGCAGCCGCCGCAACCGCGCTGGAGCGGATCGCCGATCACGGCCGGTTGGCCAGCTGGCCCGAGCGGGTGCACACGATGGCCCACTTGATCTTGCATGCGGAGCAGGTGGTCGCGCCGCTCAGACAGGAACCGGCCACCTTGCTGCATGGGGACTACTGGCCAGGGAACATAGCCGTGCTGGATGACAGCACCCAGGTCGTTTACGACTGGCAGCTGGCGGGGGTTGGACCGCCGATGCTGGATGTCGTTGCATTCGTGCTCAAGAGTGAGTGGTGGTTCGGCTCCCTACCGCTCGGACGCGGACTGATCGCCCAGGAGTACCGGCAATTGTTGGCCAAGAGTTCCGGCCAGCGCTGGGCCGACGAGCGTTGGGATGAGCTGTGGGATCACGCCCTGATGTGGCGTTTTCTTCAGGAGTGGCTGGACTTGCTGGCAATCTCACCAAGCACTTTACTGGAGGCCAGGTCAGAGCAGTTGGAGCAGTTGTGGTTCGAACCGTTGGCCAAGGCCGTGGCCCGGCGGCTGCTGTGAACCCGATACGACCGAAGAGCCGGAAATCAAAGACAGGAAGAGGCTGATCGATGGCTGAAACGCGCCTGCCTTCCCGGGCGGCGGATTTCTCAGAGTGGTACAACCAACTGGTCTTGAAGGCCGAGCTGGCGGACTATGCCCCGGTACGCGGTTGTATGGTCGTGCGGCCGTACGGATGGACGTTGTGGGAGAACATCACCGCCGCGCTGGACAGCCGATTCAAGGCGACCG
>JAHFAU010000050.1 GCA_023250385.1 Anaerolineales bacterium | reverse complement strand
TGCAGCAGCCCAATGGCCCTCTCCAGTACTCCGACCGCCTCCAGGTGACTCCCCACGTTTCCGGATACTTGGCCGGCCTGACTAAGGTACTCGCCGGCCTGCGAGAGCGCCTCGGCACGCTCAAAATGCTCAGCGATCACGAGGTTGAATTCGTCGAGCCGGTCGCTCCCAGCTTCGATCAGCCACTCCGCGACCAGCTTGTGATAGCCCCGTCGCTGGCGCGGCACGATGGTGTCGTAGATCACGTCGCGCAGGATGGCATGCCGGAATCCATATTCGACGGTGCCCTCGAACGCCGACTCCTCGCGCTTGAACACCATCTCCCGTTTGCGCAGGTCGTTTAGCATGCTCACGACCGCGCCAGAGGTGACACCTTCCGGACCGCTCAGATGGGCGACCGCGCTCTCCCAGAAGATCCGACCCTGAACCGAGGCCCGCTGCAGCAGAGTCCGCTGGCCAGGTGGAAAGCTGTCCAACCTGGACTGCAGCACGCCGACCAGGGTTGGCGGCACTCGATCCGGATCGAGTTTCCCAAGCTCGACGAGCCACTCCGGATCCCCTTTCACAATCACTGCGTCGTCGATCAGGACTTTGACCAACTCCTCCATATAGAAGGGATTGCCTTCCGCCCGATCAATGATCAGGTCGCGCAGCGCAGCGGGAACCTGCTCGACTTTCTTGAGCAGCTCGCGCACCAGGCGCCGACTATCCAACCGCGAGAGCGGCTCCAGATTGATGCGGGCATGGAACTGCTGTCCTTCGCCCCAAGATGGCCTCCGGTCGTACAGAGCGGGGCGGGCCATGTAGATGACAAACAGCGGGATCTGGGTATTCTCGCGTGCCAGACTATTGAGCAAGTCGAGCGAGCGATCGTCTGCCCAGTGAATGTCTTCAACCTGAATGAAAACCGGGTGGGACTTGGAGGCCGTGAGAAAGAACTCCCCCAAGTGACCCAACGCCTGCTGGTGGAACGACTCGGGATCCGCCAGCTTCGGTTTCACGGACGGATTGTCCGAAAAATCGAAGCCGACCAGCTGCCCGATCAGCGGGGCGACCTCGGCGGCCCTGCCATCCAGGAAGCTGGCGATCCCCAGCTCGAATTTCTCGTGGACCACTGGAAGCGGGTCATTGTCGAGAATCTTAAACCGAAACGAGAACATGTCGCGGGTCAACGAGTATGGCTGCAGCATTGAGGGCTGGGTGGCCCGGGCCTGAAAGAACCAGAGTGTTTCGTCCAGGAGATCCACCCAGTTGCTGAACTCGTACAGCAATCGAGACTTCCCGACGCCTGCATCTCCCACGACAGTTACGACCTGAGTTTCCCCGTCCTCGATTGTGAGAGTCAGCGCGTCCTGAAGCACCTTGAGTTCCGGTTCGCGGCCAACCATCCTGGTTTCTATGCCCTCAATGCCGCGAGCCTGCAGCCGGAATGCCCGCGGTCGGGCCCGCAATACCACATACACCTCAATTGGCTCCGCCCGGCCGCGCATCCGCACCGGCGGCAATTCGCGCACATCGAATACGCCTCGGACGTGGGTGTAGGCATCGTGGGAAATCAGGATCTCCCCGGGCGGCGCGGACTCCTTCAAGCGGCTGGCCAGGTTGATTGCGGTGCCGCTGGCCGTCGTATCTCCGGAGTCCTCTCGGGTGAGCAGCACCGGTCCGGTCGTTATCCCAGCCTTGAACGGAAGCTCGTTGTCGGACTTGCCCTGACCGGAGACGAGCGTCTGCTCGATTGCCGCCTTCATCTTGAGGGCCGCTCGGATGGCCTGCTCCGGGTCACTCTCACGAGATTCTGCTTTCCCCCAGAGCAGCAGACCCGCCTCGCCGGTGCGGCTTTCTAGCATTCCGCCATGTTGCTGCGCGAGGGCTTGGAACGCGTGCCAGAGCCGGTCGACTGCTCGCTGCACGTGGTCGGTCTCCTCAGTCTCATAGAGCAATTCGGCAAGATCGGTGACATCCATATACAGAGCGGTCATTTGGCGCTGGATATCACTGGGGGTAGTGATCTCTGCGGGCTGGTCTTGCAGTGCCACCAATTGCTCAGCCGCGAAGCTTTGGGTGAGCGACCGCAGCTGAGCCGGCGCATTGCTCGCCTGCTTCTTTAGCGCGCCCGCCAGATCGCCGACCAGCTCCCCCGCGGTCGGATAGCGCTCGTCCTTGCCCTTGGCGAGCGCCCGCTGGATGACCCGATTGACCTCTGCGCCAAGCTCCGGATTGGCCTCGCGGATATCAGGTACCGGCTCCTGAACATGAGCCATCAATTCTTCCAGCGGGCTCTCACGCTCAAACGGCCCGCGTCCCGCCAGCAATTCATAGATGATGACTCCCAGCGAATAGACGTCGGCGCGCCCATCGACCTCCGCCTGGCCCCGGGCCTGCTCTGGCGCCATATAACCCGGGGTCCCCATAACGTTGCCGGTCCCGGTCAGATCTTTTGGCGCGTCGCTGACTCGGGCGATACCGAAGTCGGCGATGAAGGCGTTGCCCTCCCGATCGATCATGATGTTGGAGGGCTTCAGGTCCCGATGCACAACTCCCTGGCGATGGGCATAGTCCAGCGCCGAGGCCACCTGTTTGAGCAGGTAAAGCATCTCCTCCGACGGGATGGGGTCCGCTTCCATCACTTGCTTGAGAGTGCCGCCCTCCAGGAAGCGCATGACGATATATGGGGGGTCGTGGGCGCCGTCGAAGTCGTAGATCGGCAGCAGATGAGGATGTTTCAGCTTTGCAATCAGCCTGGCTTCCCGCTGAAATCGGTCTCGCCCGACTGCATCACCCAGCAGGCTGGCCCGGATCACCTTGACCGCCACGTGACGATCCATGCTGGGCTGGTAGGCTCGGAACACGGTCGCCATGCCGCCCTTCCCGATCTCCTCGGTAATCTCATAGGGGCCGAGTTTGGACCCGATCATCTGTGCCCCCGCGTAGGTGCGCCCAGCCGCCGCTCCAGCTCTGCTAGATCCACTCGAGAGGTCATGTCCAGGCTGAGCGGGGTGACCGAGACCTCCCGCGCCACCCTTACCGCATACACGTCTGAATCTGGCTCCAGGAGGTCCTGGTCGAACCGAATCTCGTAGTCCACCCGCACCGGCTCGGTCAGGCGCTCCCGGCCAGGGCTGACCGGAACGTAGTATTGGGAGCGCGACAGGCGGGTTACTCGCCAGGGGGTTTCGGGAGTAGCGTCGGACGGGACATCAATCTTCAGCACATCCACGTCCGGCAGCCCGTCGGCCTGCAGCATCAATTGTCCAAAGTGAGCCGTGAAGTGCGCAGCGGCCGAGAAGTCGGCATCGCTTTCGCCCCGCTGCTTCTCTTTCGGCATTTCCAGCGAGACCGCCAGGGCGGGGACTCCGAATGCCGCCGCCTCCAGCGCCGCCCCGACCGTACCGGAGATGGTGATGCTGGTGGTGAGATTTTCCCCGTGGTTGATCCCGGCCACCACCAGATCCGGTCGCCGGGGCATGAGCTCGAGGATCGCGTGCTGCACGGTCTGGGCGGGCGAGCCACCGACTGCATACACCGTCCAGGTCTTGCCGTGGATGGTGACCTGCTCTTCCCGCAAGACGCCATCCGACGCGTGCGGCATGCTGCGCCCGGCCCCGGAGTGCTGTTCCCGGGGGGCCGCCACGGTGACGAATCCTAATTGGGCGAGTGCCTCGGCTGCCGCCCACAGCCCGGCCGAGCCAATTCCGTCATCATTGGTGAGCAGGATCTGAGGCTTGTTCGGCTTGGCCACCGCGCAATCTTATCATCGCGTTTTAAGGACGGCCTCGGCGCAGATGCGTGCCGACGCCAAACCCTTCCGCGGTCGGCTTGTCGGTCGCTAGCCTTCGCCGCGGGCCTCCGCCGCCAGCTGTTCGAAGAACGTCCGCAAGAGTTGCTCCCGCTCAGCGGCCAACCGGCGGGCCGGTTCGGTGCGCAGCCGATCCCGGACCCGACGCAGTTTGAAGAGATACTCGTGATAGGCGCTGTGCGGTTCCCCCGGCTCCAGCTCACCCCTGTCGAGGAATCGAACTGAGGGTTCGGCGAAGATCGGGGTCCCGGCCTGCACCGCGTAGCCGATCGTGCGAGCCACTCCGAAGGCCCCAATCACGTCTAACTTGTCCGCGTCGAACAGGACCTGGGCCTCCAGCGAAATCGGCTGCTCCCCCTCGCGGTAACGGTGGGCTCGGATGCAGTGCAGGACCGGCTCGATCCGGGCCGGAGGCCACCCTTCCTGCTCCAGCACCGCTCGGGCAAACTCGGCCGAGGAGTGTTCATGTGCAGCCCGGTCCTTACTGAGCGGCGCTGCTCCCGCCGCATCGTGCAGCAGAGCCGCGGCCTGCAGGATCTCCAGATCGGCCCCGAGCTCGGAGCCTAGCTTCTGGGCAAGTGCCAGCACCCGTTCGACATGGTCGAACCCGTGTACCGGATCCTGATCCGCATACCAAGCTCTGGCTTGCTCGAGGGTCGGCAGTTGATTACCGTCCGGATCCTCCGGCCGCACGATTGGCCGGACAACCCAGAGCATACCGCGTTCGGGCTGGAGTCCGGGCTAGTCGCCGGCAAGCACCAGCGGCTTCCCATCGAAGGGGTTGGCCATCACGTGGATCTGGATCCCGTAAACCGCGGCCAGTTCCTCGGGCGTCAGCACTTCGTGCGGTAGACCGATCTTGCGGACCCGACCATCGGAGAGCAACGCTACTCGATCGGCGAATCGCGCCACCAGGTTGAGATCGTGCAAGGCGAGCAGGACCGACAGTCCTTGTTCGTTGGTCAGCCGACGCACCAGTTTCAGCACCCGGTCCTGGTGGCGCAGATCGAGGTGGGCGGTGGGTTCATCGAGCAGCATGACCGGCGCGCCCTGGGCGAGGGCCCGGGCGATCAGCAGGCGCTGCTGTTCCCCGCCGGAGAGCTCTCCCACCCGGCGCTGGGCCAGGTCCTGAGTCTCGGTGCGCGCCATGGCTTCAGCCGCCAGGCTGCGATCCTGCTCACTCTCCGACCCCAACCACCCCAGATACGGGGTGCGGCCCAGAATGACCACGTCCAGTGCGGTAAAAGCGGGCGGCAGGCTGGTGGCCTGCGGCACCACGGAGACCATCCGCGCCCGTTGCGCCGGCGGCAACTCATGCAGTAGGCGCCCATCAACCTCTACCGAGCCGGCCAGCGGTTGGAGCGCTCCACTGGCTGCCCGGACCAGAGTCGACTTGCCGACTCCGTTTGGTCCCACTACTGCGAGTACCTCGCCGGGCTCCACCCGCAGGTCGAGCTCGCGCAGTACGGTCATCCCCGGATAACCCACGGTCAGTTGTTTGAACTCGATCACCAGGCCCTCAGATTCCGCTTGGCGCGGGCCAGCAGATACAAGAAAAACGGGGCTCCGATCACCGAGGTCACTACTCCGACCGGAAGTTCGCGGGGCGCTAGGAGGGCGCGGGCCAGGATGTCGGCCAGCAGCAGAAAGCTCGCCCCGCCCAGCGCCGCGAGCGGAATCAGCCGGCGGTAGCTCGGACCCCACAGCAGCCGTGTCAGATGAGGAACGACCAGGCCCACAAACGCGATGATCCCCGAGAACGACACCGCGGTCGCAGCCGCTAGTGAAGCGGTGACTACGACCACCAATTTCAACCGGTCGACGTCCAGCCCGAGTTGAGTGGCTTGCTCTTCGCCAAACTGCAGCACGTCCAGCGGCCGGCCCAGGCTCACCAGCACTCCGAGCGCGAGCGCCAGGTAGGGTACTGAGGCAAGAACCGGTGCCCAGCCTCCGAGCGAAAAGCCGCCGACCATCCAGGTCACTGCCCGATGCAGCTCGGAGGTCGAGAGCAGCAGAATCAGGCTGGTCAGTGCGGTGGCGAACGAGCTCACCGCCACGCCGGCCAGGATGAGCGTGGTCACCGGGGTCGTCTTTCCCACGCTCGACAGGCGGTACACCACGGCGACGGTGAGCAGCGCTCCGACAAAGCCGGCCAGCGGGACCGCCGCCATCCCCAGCCAGTCGGCCGGCCAGCGCAGCGCCATCGCCAATACTGCCCCCAGCCCGGCTCCGGAGGCGATTCCAATCACGTAGGGATCGGCTAGCGGATTGCGGAAGAGCCCCTGGAACGCAGCTCCGCTGCCGCCAAGCGCTAAGCCGGTCAAAGCGGTCAGCGCCAGGTTAGGCAGCCGGATCTCGTACAGGATGGTGGCGAAGGCGGCCGGCCAATTGGGCTCGATTTCCAGCAGCGGCAAGCGGGCCAGCACCATTCGGGCCACCATATCGACCGGAATCGCGACGGCTCCGATGGCGGCGTTGGCCAGGCCGGCCGCGAGCAGCGCTCCGGCGGCCCAGATCCAGGGCAAGTACCTGCGCAGCTTCAATCGAAGAGCTCGGGGTGGATGAAGCGGGCCATTGCCTCCAGCGCTTCCACCAGACGCGGTCCGGGACGGTCCACCCAGTTGGTGTCAAGCGGGTAGACCCGTCCCTCGGCCACCGCAGAGAGGCCTCCCCACCCCGGCCGGGCCGCCAGCGAGTCGGCCGTCGTCGGGATGAACGATCCGGTGGCAAACACAATCACCTGCGGGTCGACCGCCACGAGCTGCTCGAGACTAAACTGGCCCCAATTCGTGACCTCCGCCGCGACATTCGTGCCTCCGGCGAGGTCGATGAGCACCGACTGGAATGTCCCGCTGCCGGTAGTCCAGGGAGCGGTCGGATCGGTGCCGTCTGCCTCGTAGAAAACTCGAAGTCTGTCCACGCCTTGGGTCTTCTCTTCCACCGCGGTTACTCGGGCTTCGAGTTTAGCCACTAGTTCGGCCGCCTCGGCCTGCCGGCCGGTTAGCTCTCCGACCGTCACCAGATTCTGATAGAAGCTTTCAAAGTCATTCGGATTCGGCAGCAGGTAGATTGTCAGTCCCAGATTCTCCAAGGCCTGCACCTGCTCTGGCGCGGTGATCGAGGCCGCCAGCACCAGGTCGGGCTGCAGAGCAACGATCGCCTCGGTGTTCAGCTGAACGAAGGTACTGCCGATGCTGCTAACGGCAGTTGCCGCTGCCGGGAAATCCGACAGTTCATCCCGGCCCACGATTTGCAGTCCCGCGCCGACCGCGAACAGGATTTCGGTATTGGAAGGGGCCAGCGAGACAATTCGTTGGGCCGGGGCCGACAACGCCACCTGGCGCCCCAGGCCGTCTGTCCATTGGAGCGGCTCGTCGCTCGTGACCGATCCGGCCTGGCAGGCCGCGCCGAATAGGGCCAGGGCTGCCAGCACAGCCTTGCGGGCAAGCAATCGGCGGACGACGCCCGGCCGAGCGGCCAGCGCTCCAGTTTTGATAGGGCCCTGGTCGTGATTCCGGACGGTCAACCCGCATCTGAATACCAGCTTTACAGCTCGCAACATGAGTTTCCTCCAGCGCCTGGACTGATCCAGGCGGTCAAAGTTTGACATCCGCAGGGAAAGCAAAATGGCCTTCCCTCACGGCTGCGCGGGGAAGGCCATCGTCACGAGGACCATGCGCCACCTCCTCTCCGCGAAGGGGTAACCAGCGCGGGGCGGAGGCGGGTATCCTGACTCGGAGAAGCGGCTCGTCTACCCTCGATCGGCAGTCAGCTCGCCTGGCAAGGTCTCTGCCGGCTGCTGACGGCGGTAAGGGTGAGGCTTCTCCCTACAGTTGCGGGACAGTGCCGGACTTCCGTTCGATGCGCACGGTCTGATTGGACCACGCGTCCGACCGAGCGGTCACCGGCTTCCCCGGGTGGGCCTCCGCATCCGGGCGGTAGGCCACCTCGGCCCCAGTTGGTAATTTGTCCGCCTACTATATTCGGGCCAACAGTGCAGGTCAAGGGATGATAAAATCAATGGGCCCCTTCGTATTGATCCTTCGAGCGAATGCGGTTTTCCCCTCGGTTGCGCGGGTCTGGAATTGGCGTAGAACCCGCAGCTGATCCCGAGCGAACTCATAAGAATAGGTAAAACAAACAATGGCTAGCAAGAATTTACGTTTGGTCCCCCTGGGCGGATTGGGGGAGATCGGCAAGAACATGATGTCGGTCGAATACGGCGAGAACCTGATCGTCGTCGATGCCGGGATCATGTTCCCCGAGAACGACATGCTGGGGATCGATTACATCATCCCCGACTTCCGCTATTTGAAAGAAAGGAAAGATAAGGTGCGGGGCATCGTGATCACTCACGGCCATGAGGATCACACCGGCGCGATCCGGCACTTGCTCGAAGACATCCCGGCGCCGATCTACGCCACCAAGCTCACCCGCGGCTTACTTGAAGTCAAACTGAGCCGAGGTGGCATGCTCAAAGAGGCCAAACTGAACACCGTGCGGGCCGGGGAATCCCTGGAGCTCGGCCCGTTCAAGGTCGAGTTCTTCCACGTGTGCCACTCGATCCCGGACTGCGTCGGCCTTGGAATTACGACACCTGCGGGATTGGTCGTCCACACCGGGGACTACAAGTTTGACCATACGCCGGTGGACGGCTGGCCGACCGACTTTGGCAAGCTGGGCGAGCTGGGGGGCCGGGGAGTGTTGGCGCTGCTGGCCGACTCGACCAATGCCGACGAGCCCGGCTGGACGCCTTCCGAGGCGGTGATCGACCCGGCCTTCGACGCGGTCTTTCGCGAAGCGAAGGGGCGCATTCTGATCGGCACCTTCGCCTCCCTGATTTCCCGGATGCAGCAAGCCGCGCAGGCCGCGGCCCGGCACGGCCGCAAACTGACCTTCGTCGGCACCAGCATGCAAGAGAACGCCAAGATGGCCCGCAAACTGGGCTACCTGGATATTCCGGATGAGCTACTCGTGACCCCGGAGGAGGCGTTCAAGCTGAAACCTAACAAAGTCGTATTGATGTGTACAGGCAGCCAGGGAGAACCCTCCTCGATCTTGGGGCGGCTCTCGACCAGCACCAATCGACAGTTCGACCTGCTGCCCGGCGATACGGTCGTCCTCTCCTCCCACCCGATCCCGGGCAATGAGGAAATGGTCCATCGCACGATCAATCGCCTTTTTCAGCACGGGGCCGAGGTGATTTACGACCCGATTGCGGCGGTGCACGTCTCCGGGCACGCCAGTCAAGAAGAAATGAAGGTCATGCTGCAGCTTGTGCGGCCGAAGTTCTTCGTCCCGATCCATGGCGAGCTGCGACACCTCAAGCAGCACGCCGCGCTGGCCCGTGAGATCGGCCTGCAGGACTCAGCCATTGCGGTCGTCGAAAACGGCAGAGTCATCGAGTTTCGCGATGGAAAGATGAGCATCGGCGAGCGAGTGCCGGGCGGCTATGTCTTTGTGGATGGGAGCGGGGTGGGCGATATCGGCCCCAAGGTCATGCGCGAGCGGGAAGCCCTGGCCAAAGACGGATTCGTAGTAATCCACCTGGCGCTGGATGGTCAAAACGGTACGTTGGCCCGCGACCCGGAGATCGTTTCGAAGGGGTTTGTTTTCGTGCGCGACGCCGAAGAACTCTTCGAGCATGCCCGCCGCCGCATCAAAGAGCTGGCCAAGAAGACCGAGCCGGGCGACCTCAAGGAAGAAATCGAGAAGGACCTCACCCGCTTCTTCTACGGCGAGACCAAGCGCCGCCCCATGGTATTGGTCTTCGCCAGCGCTCAATCGTGAGGCCAACCCAACCGCTTGTGTTGCGTGCCCCTCGGGCGTGCGTATAATGCGCCGCGCCGTGCGGGGTCTCTTAGCACTGTGCCTCCTGGCCGCCGCCTGTGGGCCCAGGGCGCCCGATGCGCTCGAGGCAAGCCCGGTCCCGCCGACCGCGAGCCCGCAGCCTCCGATCCCGACCTCCCTGCCGCTGGCAGCGCGGGTAAACGGGGAGGGCATTCTGATGGAGGCCTATGAGCGGGAAGTAGCTCGCTTTGAGGCCTCGAGGCTGGCGCTTGGCATCGAGCTTGCAACGCTAGGCGACTACCGGTCGGAACTGTTGGGAACCCTGATCGACCGCCGGCTCATGGCCCAGGCCGCCGAGCGGCTTGGAATGGAAGTGACCGACATAGAGTTGAACCAACGCTTACAGTCACTGATCGAGCTGCGAGGTGGTCCCGACGGGATGGGTGCCTGGCTGGCCGCCGCGGGATACACTGCAGACGAATTTGAGAATGAGCTGCGGGAGGAGATCCTGGCGGCCCGGATGATCGAGAACATCACCTCCGGGCTATCGGAGCAAGCGGACCAGGTGCATGCCCGCCATATCCTGGTGGCGACCGAGGCCGAAGCCCAAGACCTCTTAGCCCAACTGGCCGCCGGGGCAGACTTCGAGCAGCTGGCCCGCTTATTCTCGCTCGATCCGGGAACCCGTCCCGCCGGCGGCGACCTGGGCTGGTTCCCTCGAGGTCAGCTGACGATGCAGGAGGTCGAAGAGGTCGCATTTGGGCTCGAGCCAGGAGCGGTCAGCGGAGTGATACAGACCATTCTCGGTTACCACATTCTGCAAGTTGTCGAAAGAGACCGACGGCCAGTGACCGGGGAGGCGCTGATTCGCTACCGGGTCGCGGCCGTCGAGCAGTGGATCGCGGACCAGCGAGAGCGGGCTGAGATTGAGATCCTGGTCGGTGGATGAGACAGATCCTGTGAGAGATCCATCGGTGACAAACGGGCGAACGCGGCCCAACGGCTGGTAGAGGCAAAGCGAATGGATGATCCTTTTCAGAGCGAATCTCGGCTGGCGGGCATGAACGTCGGCCGGCTGGTCGTGAACATCCTGACCGGCCTGATCCTGCTCGCCACGCTGGGCCTCGGCGCGGGCTACGCGCTGACCTTCGTCAACCCCCAGAACCCCTACAACCCGTATCCGCCGCCTACCCTGCCGGCGACCCTCGGTCCGCCGACCCCGACTAACACGCCGGCGATCTATCTGCCGACTGAGATTCCACCCTCCGCCACTCCCCGCCCGCTTCCCACCGCGGTTCCGACCGCAACGGAGACGCCGGCGGTCAGCCCAACTCCGCCAACAACGGCCACCCCCGAGCTCACTCCGCCGGTGACCGCCGTGCCGGGAGCGCAGTTTGAGCTGCAACCCGGCAGCCCGTCTTTCACTTCCGATGAGCGCGGCTGCACCCACATGGGCGTCGGGGGCAAGGCCTATGACTCCGGCGGAGCACCGATTGTCGGGCTGGGGATTCGACTGGGTGGTCAGCTCGCTGGCCAACCGATTCAACTGGACAAGTTCACCGGGAGCGACGCAGATCGCTTCGGCTTCGGTGGCTATTACTTCGAACTGTCCGACACGCCGACAGCCAGCGACAATACCCTTTGGGTCCAGCTACTCGACCCCAGCAGCGAGTTGCCGTTTTCGGAGCAGGTTTTCCTTGATACCTTCGACACCTGCGACCAAAACTTGATTCTGGTGAACTGGAAACAGACCGGATCGTAACGGCGTTACATGCCCCTAGCCGGCCTCCCCGATCGCCTCGCGCAGGCCAGCGGAAACGTACTTGACCTGCTCTTCAGTCATCACGCCTGAAA
>JAHFAU010000144.1 GCA_023250385.1 Anaerolineales bacterium | reverse complement strand
CTATTCCAAGTACTACGACATCCACTATCCGAACGAGGAGCGCGAGTCGGCCCGCAGCCTGCGTCTATCGCCGGCCTACCAGCGGCTGCGCGAGCTCGGAGCGGCCTTCGGAGAGAAGACCGGCTGGGAACGGCCGAATTGGTTTGTCCCCTATGAGAGCCGGGCCGACCACGGCCACGAGCCGCGGGGATGGGCTCGCCACCACTGGTCCCCCGCGATTGGAGTCGAGCACCTGACCACCCGCGAGCGGGCCGGCCTGTTCGATGAGACATCGTTCAGCAAGCTCGATGTCCGAGGGCGGGGGGCGGTCGAGCTCCTGCAGCGGCTGTGCGCCAACGACATCGACCGCCCGGTAGGTTCGGTGGTCTACACCTCGATGCTCAATCCGCGGGGTGGGATCGAGTGCGACTTCACGGTGACTCGCCTGGCGCCCGATCACTTTCGCATCATTACTGGGACCGCCTTCGGTCAGCATGATCACTCCTGGATCCGCATGAATCAGCAGGCGGACGGAGCCGTGGCGCTGGAGGACGTGACGGGCGCCTTCGCCTGTTTCGGGCTCTGGGGTCCGCGGGCCCGCCTCATCCTGCAGCGGGTGACCAAGCAGGACATCTCGGCTGCGGCCTTTCCTTACATGACTGCTCGGCAGATCACGGTGGGCGATGTTCCGTGCCTCGCTCTGCGGGTTACCTATGTGGGTGAGCTGGGCTGGGAATTCTATTGCTCGATGGAATATGGTCAACGGCTCTGGGATGTGTTGTGGGAAGCCGGCCAGTCAGATGGACTCGTGGCCGGCGGTTACCGAGCGATCGACACCCTGCGGCTGGAAAAAGGCTATCGCTACTGGAGCGCCGACATCGGGCCGGACTACACCCCCTACGAGGCCGGCCTCGGCTTTGCGGTGAGCCTGGACAAGCCTGACTTTATCGGGAAGGCGGCGTTGGTGCGGCAGAAGGAACAGGGACTGCGGCGGCGACTGCGCTGCCTGACCCTGGCCGATCCTAGAGCTATTGCCATCGGCAACGAGCCTATCAGGACGCCCGAAGATTCAAAAGTCGTCGGCTGGGTGACCTCCGGCGGTTATGGTTATTCGGTGAGGAAAAGCATCGCCTACGGCTATTTGCCCACCGAGCAGGCGGCGTTTGGCACTCACCTCGACGTTGAAATCTTGGGAGAACGGATCGCGGCGGAAGTGGCCAGAGAGCCGCTGTGGGACCCGAAAGCGGAGCGGATCAAGGCCTGAGCCGGGGAGCGGCGGGCGATCCTCCCAGCATCATTCGATGGGGCTGACCCTCGAGCAGGCAATCCAAAGGGTGCCCTTCCTGGCCAACGCCGGGAATCTGCGTACGACGCCGCTCGCCGGCGGCATCACCAACCTGAACTACCGGATCGACGCCGACGGCCAGTCATACGTCTTGCGGATCACTGGCGCCGACACGGAGCTGCTCGGTATCCGGCGGGAGGTCGAACACGCCGCCAATCTGGCCGCGGGCCGGCTGGGGGTCGCACCCGAAGTGCTGTACTTCATCGAGCCGGAAGGCTACCTGCTGACCCGTTACATCCAGGGGACCGAGATCTCGCCCGAGCAGATGGCCAAGCCCCACAACCTGCAGCGGGTTGCGGAAAAGATCCGCAAATTCCACAGCGGTGCCCCGCCGCTCTCCGGCGAATTCAACGTGTTCCGCCGAGTGGAGATGCTGGCCGAAGCCTCCCGCCGCCACAACTGCCGCTTTCCGGACAACTTCGACTGGATCCTGCAGCGCATGCGCCAGGTCGAGCGCAGCCTGGCCGAGAGCGCCGCGATTCTCCATCCGTGTCATGATGATCTACTCAATCTCAACTTTCTAGATGAGCAAGGAGAAATCCGCATCCTCGATTGGGAGTATGCCGGCATGGGGGATGTCACCTACGATCTCGCCAACTTCTCTTCCCACCATCGGTTGGAGGATGACCAGCTGCGGCTGCTGCTGCAGGCCTACTTCGGAGAGGCCGCCCCGCAGCATTTCGCCCGCCTGAAGCTGCTGTGGCCGATGTCGGAGATCCACGAGGCAATGTGGGGAACGACCCAGACCGGTATCTCTAAGCTGGACGAAGACTTCCAAGGCTACGCCGATCTGTGGTTCGGCCGCGCCACTCTGGCTATGCAGGATCCGCGCTGGGAAGACTGGATCCGGGACGTGGTTGGGCCGTGATCGCTCAACCCACCCTCTCCACGGGCGATACCTTGATCTCGACTCTGCGCCACGGCTTGACCGAGCTCAATCGCGACAAACGGGTCGGAGGGCATACCGACGTTCCGCTGCTCGAGGTCGGCCGCCAGCAGGCCGAGGCGGCCCGGGCCGTTTTTTCCGGAACGCCCTTCGACCGCGTGATCAGTTCACCTCTGCAGCGGGCGATAGAGACGGCCAGCATCGTGACTGGTGTCCAGCCGGCAGAGCTGATCGTCGAGCCGTTGTGCATCGAGCGTTTCTTTGGCCGGATGGAAGGACTCACCCGTCCGCAGGTGGAAGAGCGCTTCCCACAGGTCGTCTATCTTCAGATTGACCACATTGGCCACTCGCTGAATCCCCCGGGCGGCGAGTCGTACGAAGCGCTGCGCCGTCGGGCGGAGCAGTTCTTGGATCAGGTCCTCGCCAAGCATTCCGGCCGCAGGATCGTGATCTCCTCCCATCAGGCCTTCATGCAACAACTCCACGGCTTGCTCTGGGGACGGGACCCTTATGACTCACTGCGGGTGGACCTGCTCAACCTGGAACTCAACCAGTTCCGGCTCGATCCCCGGCGCAAGCTCGTCGAGCATCAGACGGTTCATTTAGTACCGGACGCGCAGAAGTATGCGTCCTTCTGACCCGCTGATCGCCGCGCTCGCCGAGCAGTACGAGTCACGCTTCAGAGAAACCTTGGGCCCCATCCGTAAAGTCGGACGGGAGGCGGAATTCCCGGTCGTGTGGCCCGACGGCCGGGCCGGGGACGTCAATTTGCTGTGGGATCCTCTATTGGCCGAGGGGGACCTCACCCCCCAGTATGACGATCCCGAGACTCGCAGCCTGATCTACGGCGCGCGATCGGATGACCTGGTCTACGCGGTCGAGGTCGGCCGCGGCACAGTCGAGCTGTCGCTCGGGCCGTGCGAGGACCTCTGGCAACTGCAGGCTCGCTTCACGCAGGCGATCGCCCGGCTGAACCGGGCGGCCACCGCCAGCGGCATGTTAGTCTTGGGTTTCGGCATCCAGCCCCGCACGCCACCCTCGGCGGGTTTGATGACCGCCCGCCGCCACTACCGAGCCTTTTACCGTGCGGTCGGGACTTCGTGGCTTGGCCTGACAACCACCGCCTCCGACCAACTCCATGTGGATATTGCCCGGACCGAGATTCCTCGGGCGGTGAATTGGATGAATCTGCTCTCCGGGCCGATCATCGCGTTGTGTGCCAACTCATCAGTCTACGCGGGCCGGCCCGGCCGCTATCTGGCCGGCCGGGAGGCGCTGTTGGCCGACCTGGGTCCCGAGCGTTATAGCATGCCGCCGCGTTTGTTCCATTCGGTGAGGGAGTGGATCGGGTACCTCTGCGATTTTCGATGTTTCGTCCTGCCGGAGCCCGGTGGCTTTCGCCAGATAAGCCGTCCCTTCCGCGAGGTCTTGACCGCCGAGGGCAAGCTAGGCACAGCGGAGGAGCAGCTTTTCCAGTCCTTTCTCTGGCACGACCACTATGTCTGGAACTCGGCTCGGGCCCGGGCGGACCATTCGACGATTGAGGTCCGGCCGGCCTGCCAGCAGCCGCCCGGCGAGTCGATGGCTGCCAACGCCCTCATCCTCGGTTGGGTCGAGGCGCTTGAAGCGGTCGCGGATTATTTGTCGAGCGGTCTCGGGTCCGACCCTGTGCCGGCGATGATGCGCTACCGGCATGCCGCCGTGCGGGCCGGCCTGCGCGCACCCGAGCCCGCC
>JAHFAU010000143.1 GCA_023250385.1 Anaerolineales bacterium | reverse complement strand
GAGGCGGGCCAGGCGGCGGTCCGGCCGAGTGTGCGCTGCGGCGAGGTCGACAGGGCGGCCCGAGAGGTGATTTCTTTGGCCGGGTATGGCGAGTACTTCCTCCACCGGACCGGACACGGGATCGGGCTCGAGGCCCATGAGCCTCCGTTCATCCGGGACGGCGAAACCACTGTGCTCGAGCCGGGGATGACCTTTACGATCGAGCCGGGGATTTACTTGCCCGCCCGTGGCGGAGTTCGGGTGGAGGATAACCTCGTCGTCACCGAGGCGGGCAGCAGCAGCTTGACCAGCACTCCGCGTGAGCTGAAGGTCGTCGGCTGAGAACGATCCTCTCGGGCGGGGAACCGTTCTTCTTTCTCGGGCATTCCGGCAGCGGTTGCCTGCTGCTGCATGGGCTGACCAGCGCTCCTCAAGAGATGCGCGGTTTGGGCGAATATCTCGCGGCCCGCGGTCATACCGTGCTTGGGTTACGTCTGCCCGCCCATGCCACCGAACCCAAAGCGATGCTCCACACCCGCTGGCAAGATTGGCTGGCGGCGGCTGAAGATGGCTACCACTTGCTTGAGAACAACGTGCGCCAGATCGTCGTGCTGGGACTTTCGCTCGGCGGAGCGATTGGGCTGCTGCTGGCATCCAGCCGCCCGCTCGCCGGTGTGGTTGCCATGTCAACCCCCTACGAAGTTCCGCCCCAGCCCCGGCTGCGGTTCTTAAAGATCCTGCTTCGGCCGCTGGCGCTGCTCGGCCGAGTGATGCCCTTCCTGCCAAAGCTGCCCCCCTGGGACTACCGAGATCGCGAGGCCGCTCAGAACCATCTCACCTACCCGGTGCTGCCGGTCCGCGCCGTCACCGAGACGGCTCGGCTGCTGTCCGTGATGCGGGAGCGCCTGCCTGAGATTCGAGTGCCCGTGCTGCTGATGCACTCGATCCACGACGGTGGAGTGTCTCCGGATAACGCCCGGTCGATTTTCCAGCAGTTAGGATCCGAACAGAAGCAGCTACTGTGGTTGGAAAACAGCGGCCATGTGCTGACCGTGGAACCAGCCCATCGGCAGGTCTATGCGTCTGCAGCCGAATTCGTGGAACGCTCGGGGCAGCCGGCCGGCGGGCACCTGCTCCAGCCGAGAGGGAACGCGGTTAGCCTTTCTCGCCGTCACCCTTCGCTCTAGCGATAATCCCCTCGGCTACATGGGGCGGCACGGTCTCATAGTGGCTGAAATGCATATCGAAGATCCCCCGACCGCCGGTGATCGATCGCAGCTCGGTCGCATAGCGCTGGACCTCGGCTAATGGGACCTGGGCTGTCACCACACTCCGGCCGCGTTCGCTTTCCATTCCCTGCACTCGAGCCCGCCGGGTATTGAGGTCGCCCAAGACATCGCCCATGTTGGCCTCCGGCACGGTAATTCGCACCGTAACCACCGGCTCCAACATGACCGGGTGTGCGTCGCGTACCGCCAGCTTGAACGCCTCCCGGCCGGCGATTTCGAAGGCCACCGCCTTCGAATCGACCGGGTGCTCCTTGCCGTCCGTCACCGCGACCCTGACCTTCTCGACCGGGTTGCCCGAAAGGACCCCGGCCTTCAAAACCCCCCGGACTCCTTTCTCGATGGCGGGCAAGTAGCTTGAAGAGATCGCCCCGCCGAATACCTCATTGACGAACTCGAAATCGGAATCTGGCAGCGGCTCCACCCGCATGTGAACCTCGGCAAACTGGCCGGCCCCGCCGGTCTGTTTCTTGTGGCGGTACATAGAGTTCCCGACTTTGGTGATGGTTTCCCGATACGGGACCCTGGGGACCTCGGTGCTCAGTCCGACCTGGAATTTCGATTCGGCTTTGCGAATCGCCGCATCGATATGTTGATCGCCCATCCCTTGCAGGATCGTCTCGTTGGTGCTGGGTTCCTGGTGCCAGCTGAGGGTGCGATCCTCCTCAGCCAGTCGACTGAGCACCGAGCTAATCTTGGCCGCGTCCGCCTGGGTCTTCGGCAGCACCGCCACCGAATAGAGGGCGTTGGGATATGTCGGGGAGGCAAGCGAAAGGGGCCGGATCTTGTCGCCCAGCGTATCCCCGGTCTGGGTCGTGCTCAACTTCGCGACCACGCCAATGTCGCCGGAGTGCAGGTTTTGGATCGGCAGCTGTTCTTTGCCCCGCATCAGGTGCAAGGTTCCCAGGCGCTCTTCTTCTCGTCGGGCGTGGTTCCACACCCGGCTGTCGGAGCTTATCGTCCCGGAGAACAGACGCAAATAAGTCAGGCGGCCAACGAACGGATCTGCGGTCGTCTTCCAGGCATAGGCCGCGAGCGGCCCGGCATCTCCCCCCTCCAGCTTGACCTCTCCGCCGGGTCCGGCAGCCATCCTGGGTTGGACTTCGGATGGAGCTGGGATGAGGTCGACCATCGCTTCCAGCAAGGGAACGACCCCGTAGCCGGGCGTCCCCGCGGTGGCGAAGACTGGGACGAAGCGTCCTGAGAGTACGGCGTGCCGGAACCCGCGCGAAACTTCATCCCCGGTGAGCGGCTCCCCTTCGAGGTACTTTTCGAGCAGCGCATCATCGCCCTCGGCCGCGGCCTCCACGAGCACGGTGCGTCCCGCCTCGGCCGCTGCCGAGAATTCAGCCGGAATGGCTTCTTCTTTGCTGCCATCTGCCGGCCGGGCCGTCATTCGCACCAAATCGATGACCCCCCGGAACTGCTGTTTCTCGCCCCATGGAACCTGGACCGGGACGAAAGTCACGCCGCTGGAGAGGCTGCTGAGGGTGGCCAGCACCTTGCCGAAATCGGCGTTGTCACGATCCATCTTGCTGATAATTACAAAGCGTGGAAGTTTGAACTCGTCGCAGTACTTCCACATCAGCTCGGTCCCGACCTCTACCCCGGCTACTGAGTCCACCAGGAGTGCGGCGCCTTCCACTACCCACAAGGCCGAGATTGGCTCTCCGACAAAGTCCAGGAAGCCAGGCGTATCCAGCAGATTGATCTTGTGGTCTCGGAATTCGATGGGCAGGACGCTGGTGGAAAGCGACTGTTTGCGCCGGACCTCCTCCTGTTCGAAGTCAGAGACTGCGTTGCCCTCCAGCACGGTGCCCATCCGGGTGAGGGCTCCGGTATGGTAGAGCATCGCCTCCCCAAGCGAGGTCTTGCCGGCGCCGCCATGCGAGACCAGAGCGATGTTGCGCAATGCTTGGGTTGGGTACTCTTTCATTCGCTGAGCTCGAGGCCGGGGGGTAAAGGATTGTAAAAGAGGGGTTTGGCGATGTCAACGAAACCCGCGATGATACAATCCGCCCGTTGTCCGCCGGCCAGTTCTTCAACCAGCACTCTTTCACGATTGTCGCCGGGGCTATCGACCCAGGCCAAGTCCGCAACCTGGTGGACACCCCGTGAAAATAGTGGAAGACACGACAGCCCGACCGATCGGCCCGGGCACGACCGGGTTGGCTCGGGTGTTGTTCCTCTTCCTCGACGGCGTCGGACTGGGATCGGATGACCCGCAAGTCAACCCCTTCGCGGCCGCCAACCTACCGAACTTGGCGGAGCTGTTAGACGGCCGGCGGCTCGTCGCCAGCGCCGCCCCTTGGGACGGTACCCGCGCCAGCCTGCGGGCGGTGGATGCCCTGCTGGGCGTAGACGGTTCGCCCCAATCCGCGACCGGACAGGCCGCGCTGCTGACCGGGCGCAATGTGCCGGCCCTGATTGGTGAGCACTACGGCCCGAAGCCCAACCAGGCGGTGGCGGAGATCCTGCGGGCCGACAATCTCTTCAAGCAAGTCCTGCAGCGAGGGGGGTCGGCCGCGCTGTTAAATGGATACCCGCCGCGATACTTTCAGAGTATCGAGAGCGGTCACCGGCTGTACTCTTCAATTCCATTGGCCGTGACCGCGGCCGGACTGGAGCTCAAAAGCGTCGAAGACATGCAGGCCGGGCGGGCCATGGCGGCCGATTTCACCGGCGCGGGCTGGGCCGCCCAACCGGGCTTTC
>JAHFAU010000049.1 GCA_023250385.1 Anaerolineales bacterium | reverse complement strand
GGAGTATATCACGCAGGATTCGACCGCCTGATTTAACTCAAGCGCGCCGCCCGCTGCTAGATGCTACGATCGGATCATCTCCCCTTCTCTGGGCTACTCCAGGTCCTTGAGCTGGGCCGCTAGCTTCCCGGCCGTCTCGCGCGCCGCATCGAGTTTGGCCTGCTCCCGAGCAACCACCGCGTGAGGGGCCCGTTGGGCAAACTCCCCAGCGAGCAATCCCTCCAGCCGTTGCACTTCGTGCTTCGCGCCATCCCACTGTTTGGCGATGCGCCGCCGTTCCGCATCCAAATCCAACATGCCCGCCAGCGGCAGGAAGGCCTCTGCCGGCCCCACCACCAGCCGCACGGAATTTGGCGGCGCCTCGAGCGCAGCTTCGATCCGGAGCTGGTCGGGGTCGAGACGCGCCAGCCAGGCCAGCGCCGCTCGGTTCGATTCCAAGAACTCAGTCTGCTCGCCGGCCCGGATCGCGGCCCCGATCCGCCGCCTGGCCTCCACTCCCTTCTCCGCCCGCGCGTTGCGAATCGCCGTCACCAAGTCCTGGACGATTCGAAACGCCGTGACCCCCTCCTGTTCCCACGGCTCCTCCGGGCCGGCCTCCGCCCACTTGGCCACAATCAAGGCCGGCTCCCAACCGCGCTTCGGGCCGTAACCCGCCGGATGTGCTTCGCAGGCGGATTTCAACGCCCCATAGAGCTCCTCGGTCACGAACGGCATGTACGGGTGCAGTAAGCGCAGGCAGTTGTGATACACGTGAACGAGCACCCGGCCGGTCAACCAGGCCCTATCGCCGCCTGCCTCGGTCTGGATCTTCGAGAGCTCCAGGTACCAATCGGCAAACTCGCCCCAGAAAAATTCATGGATCTCCCGCCCGGCTTCCCCGTATTGATGGCCGGCGAACAGGCGGTCCGCCTCCCGAATCACCTGGTTGAGCCGGCTCAAGATCCACACATCGGCCGCGGTCCGGGTCGGCTTGCCATCCGGCGTTCCAGGTACGGCCGCGATCGCTCCCAGGATGAGCCGGCCGGCATTCCACAGCTTGTTGGCGAAGTTTCGGCCGGCGGCCAACCGTTCCGGGCTCAGGCTCAGGTCGTTGCCGGGGCCGGAGCCGGTGAGCAGCGCAAAGCGCAATGCATCGGTCCCGTACTCATCCATGACCTCCAGCGGGTCGATCACATTCCCCAACGTCTTGCTCATCTTCCTGCCCCGCTCATCGCGAATCAGGCCATGCAGATAGATGGTGGTAAACGGCACCTGACCGGTGAACTCGAGCCCCATCATGATCATCCGTGCCACCCAGAAGAACAGGATGTCGTATCCGGTTTCCATCAGGGTCGTGGGGTAGAAGTTCCGAAGATCGGGAGTGTCCTCCGGCCAACCGAGGGTCGAGAACGGCCACAGGCCGGAGGAGAACCAGGTGTCCAGCACGTCCGGGTCCTGTTCCAGGCTGGTCGAGCCGCAGTGCGGGCAGCGCTCCGCGGCCTGACGGGCGACTGTGATCTCACCGCAGGCCCCGCAGTGCCAGGCCGGTATGCGGTGCCCCCACCAGAGCTGCCGCGAGATGCACCAGTCCCGAATATTCTCCAGCCAGTTGAAGTACACCTTGGTGAACCGCTCGGGGACGATCCGGATTCGCCCCTCTCGGACTGCCTCAAGCGCGGGTTCGGCGAGCGGCTGCATCCGCACGAACCACTGCCGGGAGATCATCGGCTCGATAATCTCGCCTCCGCGCTGGCTGCGCGGCACCTGCTGCAGATACGGTTCGGTGCGGATAGTCAGCCCGGCCGCCTGCATGTCCGCCCACAATCTCTCCCGACAGTCGTAGCGATCGAGCCCGGCGTAAGGGCCGGCGGCTTCGCTCATCGTCGCATCGGGTTTCATCGCATTCACGATCGGCAAGTTGTGGCGCAGGCCGATCTGATAGTCGGCCGGGTCATGCCCGGGAGTCACCTTGAGCGCCCCGCTCCCGAACTCCCGATCCACGTACTCATCGGCGATCACCGGGATGGGCCGGTCCAGGATCGGGACCCGAGCGGTCGCCCCGATGAACTTGTGGTAACGCTCGTCGGCGGGATGGACTGCAACCGCCGTATCCCCCATGATCGTCTCTGGCCGGGTCGTAGCCACCGGGATGTGCTGCTCGAATCCATCGACCCGATACTTAAAGTAGTACAGGGTGGCCTGTTCCTCGGTGTACTCCACCTCGAGATCGCTGACCGCGGTCTGCAGGCCGGGAGACCAGTTGATCAGATAGTCGCCGCGATAGATCAATCCCCGCTCGTGCAGCCGGACGAAGGCTTCTGCGACGGCGCGCGAAAGTCCCTCATCGAGCGTGAATCGCTCTCGCTCCCAGTCGCAGGAAGCTCCGAGCCGGCGAAGCTGCTCGGTGATGATCCCGCCATATTTCCGTTTCCACTCCCAAGCCCGCTCCAGGAACGCTTCCCGTCCCAACTCTCGCCGGGATGTCCCTTCGCTCGCCATCAGCTCCTTCTCAATCTGCAGCTCGGTAGCGATGCTAGCGTGATCCGTTCCGGGCAGCCAAAGCGTCGGGACCCCAGTCATCCGTGCGTGGCGAATCATCAAGTCCTCAGTGGCAACGAACATGGCGTGCCCGACATGAAGCCGGTCGGTGATATTCGGAGGCGGCATCGAGATGACGAACGGAGTTCCCACCCCCATCGGACGAAAATAGCCCGCCCGCTCCCATTCCGCATACAGGCGGCGCTCGACCGGTCTGAAATCGTAAGCCTTGGCTAGCATCCAATCCCTCACCTTCTGCCTCTGAGTCCGCCCCCGGCCGGACGCTTCCGAGCCTAAAACAAAAAGACCTCTCGTCTGTGAGGACGAGAGGGCCGGCCTCCCGCGGTACCACCTCATTTCGCCCTGCTAGGGGCGCGCTCAATCTGTTGGCTGTAACGGGCTCACCCGCGCCGGTCTACCTCCCCAACCAGGGTCTCTTCGGCGTACGGTCCGGGCGACGTTCTGCACCTGCCGCTGTGGGGGCTCTCAGCCACTGGCCGCACCGTCTCTGACAGCTTGCCGGCGCGTACTCTCCCCGGAGGACTCTATTCGATTGCGGCCGGATTATAGCCGCGGTCGTTGGTCAGAGTCAACCGGGCACCCCGGCTACTCTTCGTCGAAGCCGGGCAGCGCGCCGGTGGTCTTGAGCGGCCCGCTCCACTCATCTGGGAAGAGCTCCAGCGCCCGCCTGGAAGTCTTCACCAGATTCGGGTCGCGGTCAAACTGAAGTTTGTGCACGGCCATCTTCGCTTCGGGAGTGTGCCACTCAATCAGCCGCAGTAAAGCAACCATCCGGGACCGGTTATTGTCGGCCTCCTCCGGGCCCGCTTCGCTCTGCACAAACCCGGTACGTGGGCGCTCCAAGATCTCGATCAGCGTGGGTATGGCGGTGACATGGTTGAGGGAGGCCAGCTTCTGGACCGAGGCGTGGGCCTGGTCAAGATCGGCCGAGCGCATGCTCCGGAAGCGGTGGAGCTGGATCATGGTCAGCAGGGCGATTTCCCGGACCAGCGGATCGGGGTCCTCGATGGCGGCCTCGATCTCGGCGATCGCCGCATCCTGCTGCGCCAACCCCGGGCGATTGGCAAACTCTACCGCGGCCCGCTGCCGCGCCCCGGCGTCCGCGCCGCGCAGGTCAAATTCAGTTCTGGAACGCTGAAGCAGCCGGCCGGCAGGGGTGGTAATCGCGATCGGCCCCTCCCGCTCGGCGAGCTTGGCCAGCTCCTCCTCAGGGGCATCCAGCAAGTAGAGCGCACGGTGGATCGCCGGGTTCAGCAGCGGATCGTCTAAGCTAAGCAGTTCATTGAGAAATATGCGCAGCGATTGTGCGCCGGGCTGGCTGCGTACGCCGCGAGCTCGATCCCGCCAGGTGTTTACGTCGTCTGCGAGGGTCTGCTGGCGTGCCCGAACAGCGCGCTGCTGCTCTCGCAGTCGCTCGGTGTCCTCTGGGACGGCCTCCAGCAGCTTGCGGCCGATTTCTTCCAGCTGCTCGCTGGCCAAAATAAACTCTTGCTGGATTTGATTGGCTTTTTGATCCAGCGCCTGCTGCAGCTGGCGCAGGCCGAGTGCGAACATGCCCCTCCCTCCTTGGTGGTTGCCTGCCTATGAAGAAGGCATAATCGAAGAGGCCAGTGGGAACGAAATCAGCGGCTCGCCAAGAAGGGCTACGAATCCCGGGCCGGAGGGCGCCCAATGGGTGAGTATAGTGAAGGACCACCCCACGGTCAACGGGGACGATGGGCTACCGCCCTGGATGCCCCGCCATATCGGTTCCTGTATAATCGCCGTGTGACCCTTCAGGGAGAGCGAGTGGTTTCCCCCGCCCGCCAGGTCTCGGATCCGACGATTCAGGCCCTGCGTCCGGCCCACTTGTCCGAGATGATCGGACAGGATCGAGTACGGGACAACCTGGCGATTCTGGTTCAGGCAGCCCGGACCCGCGGCGAGCCGCTCGACCACGTGCTCTTCTATGGGCCGCCGGGCTTGGGCAAGACCACCCTCGCCCACATCCTCGCCAACGAGATGGGTTCGAATTTCAAGATCACCTCTGGACCGGCTATCGAACGGGCCGGAGACCTGGCGGCCATCCTGACCAATCTCCAATCCATCGATATTCTGTTCATCGATGAGATCCACCGTTTGGGCCGGCCGGTCGAGGAGATCCTGTATCCGGCAATGGAAGAGTTCGCCCTCGACCTCACCATCGGTAAGGGCCCGAGTGCCCGCGCAATCCGGCTTCGCCTGCCGAAATTCACCATTGTGGGCGCCACCACCCGCTTGGCGCTCTTAACTGCACCGCTGCGCGCCCGCTTCGGCGCGGTCCACCGGCTTGGCTTTTACGAGCTGGCGGCAATGAAAGCTATCGTCGAACGAGCGGCTACGGTCCTGGAGATTGACGTCACGCCAGAAGGCATCGACGAGATCGCCTGCCGGGCTCGCGGCACGCCGCGGGTGGCCCTGAGGCTGCTCCGCCGAGTGCGCGATTATGCCCAGGTGCGGGCAGATGGCAGGATCTCGCGGGCGGTCGCCGGCGAGGCGTTAGAACTACTGGATATCGACGACCTCGGGCTCGACGACGCCGATCGCAAGGTGCTGACCACCGTGATTGAGAAATACGATGGCGGACCGGTGGGCCTGCAGACGATTGCGGCCTCTATGAGCGAAGAGCCAGATACGATCATGGATGTGGTCGAGCCCTACCTGCTCCAACTTGGCTTCATCGATCGGACTCCCCAAGGCAGGGTCGCGACACCCCGGGCCTATGAGCACTTGGGCCTCCAGCCGCCGCCGGGTCCGCAGCCACGGTTGCCCGAGCTGTAGCGGCCCCGGCCGAGTGGCGGTCCCGCCGGGTTCGCCCGAACCGTGCTGCCGCGAGGGCGTGAGGCGGGGCACGGGCCGTTGAGCCGCCGGGCCATTGCGAGCTATGCCTGAACTCACCACCGTCGGCCGTTGGCTAGTCGTACTTGGCCTCGGACTCGCTGCAATTGGCGGCCTGGTCTGGGTCTCGGCTCGGGCAGGCCTCCCCCTCGGGCGGCTGCCTGGCGACTTCCGCTTCGAGACTGGCAGCCTCACTTGCTTCGTTCCGTTGGCCTCGATGATCGTGCTCAGCGTGCTCTTGACGCTGGTGCTCAACCTGGTCGTTCGGCTGCTCAACCGATAGATTTGCATACTGCCGAATTCGATTACGACCTCCCTCCGGACCGCATCGCCCAGCGCCCGGCCTCGCCCCGCGATTCCTCCCGGCTGATGGTGCTCGACCGCCGCAGCGGCTCGATCGAGCACACCCGCTTCGCTCAGCTGCCCGAATTCCTTCGGCCGGGCGATGCCCTGGTGCTCAATGAGAGCCGGGTAATCTCGGCCCGCCTGCGAGTGTGGAAGGCGCCCAGCGGAGGGCGCGGGGAGCTGCTCCTGCTGCGCCGCCAGGGGCCACGGACCTGGGAGGCGCTGGCCGGAGGGAGAGGGCCCCGACCGGGGACTCGGTTGAAGGTTGTCGGTGGGCCCTGGGCAGAGATTCTTGAGGACCTGGGGAGTGCAAGGCGAATTGTTCGCTTCGAGCGGGAGATCTCGGCCGAGCTGGACGAGATTGGGGCTCCTCCGCTGCCGCCGTACATTCAGGAACCCTTGCGAGATCCTAGCCAATACCAAACCATCTTTGCCCGCCATCCGGGCTCCTCGGCTGCCCCCACCGCTGGGCTGCACTTTACTAAAGAGCTATTGGAGAGAGTGATCGAGCGGGGGGTGGTGGTCTGCAAGCTCACGCTGCACATCGGGCTGGACACGTTCCTGCCGGTCACCGAGCCGGACCCAGTCAACCACCCGATTCACACCGAATGGTGCCGGGTTGATGAGCAGGTCGGTCGGGCCGTGCAGCAGGCGAGGAATGCAGGTGGACGGATAGTTGCAGTCGGAACGACGTCGGTGCGGGGATTGGAGACTGCGGCTCGCCAAGCGGCCTCGGGAGACGGGCTGGCGCCCTTCGAGGGAACAACCGATTTGTTCATCCTGCCCGGTTTTGAATTCCGGATCGTCGATGCAATGGTCACCAACTTTCATCTTCCCCGCTCCACCCTGCTGATGATGGTGTCCGCCTTCGCCGGTCGGGAACGGATCCTGGCGGCCTACGCGGTCGCCATGGCCGAAGGCTATCGCTTCTACTCCTTTGGAGACGCGATGCTCATTTTGTGAAATCGCCCAGCCACCGGCCGGCTGGGTCATTGACATTGCCCGGGGGCTGTGAGATACTTCCGCCCGGCTCGCTAAGAGCCTCACCCTCGCCATCCTAATGACGAGGAGGTGGTGCCCATGAGTAGTAGCTCTCATGAACGTCGCGCTGCGGCATCCCTCCTCCGTCTAGGATGAGGAAATGCCGCAGCGCAAAAGGCGGAGCCGCCGATGAGGCGGCTCCTTCCTTTTCTTAAAGACGGGTCGGTTTCCTTGCTAGACGATGAACTGGGAGAGGAAATCCAGCGACATCAACACCATCAACAGCGCCAGGTGCACCCCGAGGTAAACACCGATCCCGCGGGTCGGCCTCATTCGAGCCAGCCCCCCGCCCATCAAGCCGTACAACCCGGCCATAAGCGGCCAGGCGATCGCTCCCGAGGGCTCAGGGTCGGCTGAGGCAAAAACCCCTCGAGAGACCGCCCGAGCCAGGAAATACTGAAACTCCGACATGCAGGCCTGGTCAGGATTCGGCGCAAGCCGCAACCGGCTCAACTGCTCAACACAGTCCGACCGGCGGGCCAGCAGGATCTCCGCGGCCCCGGCTTCGACCAGAAAGAACGCGGCCGCCAACAGGAATCCGATCGCGAACAATTGCAGCTGCTTCCCTGCCGGTCCGTTTAGTGTCACAGAATTGGCTATGCGCAGTTCGTTTTGATTGATGGCCGCCGTCCTTAACTCGCGGTCGACTTGTGCGCCCAAGCGGAGCCCGGGCGACAAGCAGTCGCTGGGCAGTCCTCGCTCCGCGGCTCCCTCAGTCGCCCAGGCATAGCCCAAGCGTCCGTGCCGTCCGCACTCCGTCGCCGTTCAAGTCCACTCGCTTTGGCGCCGCCAGCGCTTCATCCAGCGCGAGATCCATGACATTGACGCCGCGCAGCGCGACCATCCTGCCATGCGATCGCTGCACGGCCAGCAGGAAGGCCGCCGCCCCGAAGCGGGTCGCCAGCCAACGATCAAAGGCGGTCGGTGACCCACCCCGCTGCAGGTGGCCCAGGACCACGACTCGGGACTCGATCTGGCACACCTCTTCCACATAATCCGAGACCGTCTGGCCGATGCCGCCGAGGCGGGCCGTTACCAACTCGTCGCCCGAGCTTCGGAACACCTGCCCACCCCCCTTAGGCCGGGCGCCTTCGGCCACAGCCACCGTGCTGAAGTGCCTTCCCCGGCCGGCGCGGGCTTGGATCGTCTCACAGATCCCTTTGAATTCAAATGGGATTTCTGGGATAAGGACCACGTCCGCTCCGCCCGCGACCCCCGCATGCAGGGTGATGAAGCCGGCGTCCCGGCCCATGAGCTCCAGCACGATCACCCGATGGTGTGCTTCCGCTGTCGTGTGCAGGCGGTCGAGCGCCTCCGTCGCCGTGTTGACTGCCGTGTCAAAACCGAAGGTGACATCGGTCCCGTCAATATCGTTGTCAATGGTCTTCGGGATCCCGATAATCGGTACGCCTTTGCGGAAGAGCTCGAGCGAGATGTGCAACGTCCCATCTCCACCCACCACGATCAGGCTCTCCAGCCCAAGCTGCTCGATTCGCCGCACGACCTGGTCTGAGACGTCTTCCATCTCCTCCCGCCCATCCCGGATCACCTTTCTGGCGAACGGGTTGCCCCGGTTGGCCGCACCCAGGATCGTGCCGCCCCGGGGCAGAATCCCGTGAACTGCATCGAGGGTTAGCTCGACCACCCCCTCGGGGTCGAGGCAGCCTTCGAACCCGTCCCGGATTCCAAGCACTTGGTAGCCGCCGTGCCGGTCGGCCGACTTGACTACCGCACGAATCACCGCGTTCAGTCCAGGCGCGTCGCCCCCGCCGGTGAGAATCCCGATTCGCTTCATCCTTCACCTCATTGAACTGACAGTCCGAGTTTCAGGAGTCGCTGGATTCTACCCGGTCAGGCAGCTACCGCGACCGGAAGCCGGAGGAGTTGCGAGGCTTCTTCGGCGGGAACTGGTTTGGAGAAATAGAACCCTTGTCCGAATTCGCAACCCAGCGCGGTGAGTCGCTCGAGTTGCTCCGCAGTCTCTACCCCCTCGGCGATGACATCCATCCCAAGATTATGGGCCAGGCTCACGATCGTTCGAACGATCACCTCGTCCTCCCCACCGGAGGCGACCCGATTGACGAAACTGCGGTCGATCTTGAGCGAGGTGATTGGGAAGCGGTGCAGGTAAGCCAATGAGGAATACCCGGTTCCAAAATCATCGAGCGGCAGCTCGACCCCCAGGGCCCGCAGGCCGACCAGCATGGCCGTAGCAGCTTCCGGCTCTGCCATGATGACGCCTTCGGTCACCTCCAGATGCAGACTGGAAGGGTCGGAGTGGGTCTGCTGCAAGCAGCTCTCCACGAGTTTCAGCAGGCCGGGCTGCAGCAGCTGGCGACTGGAGAGATTCACACTCACCCACAGGTTGCGCTCGCTCGGTAAGGCTGCTCTCCAGGATTGGAGCTGGCGGCAAGCCTCCCGCAGCACCCATTCGCCCATCGGGATAGAGTGCCCGGTCTCTTCCGCCAGCGGCACGAAGGCCGCCGGGAAAGTTAAGCCCCGCTCCGGGTGCATCCAGCGGACCAACGCTTCAAATCCAACGATCTCGCCGGAGAGCAGCGAGACGATCGGTTGGTAATGCAGCAGGAACTCTTCCCGATCCACCGCCTTGCGCAGGTCCGTTTCCAGCTGGAGCAGCTCGACTGCCCGACCATGCATCGTCTCGTCAAAGAGGGCATAGCGCGCCTTGCCCATGGATTTGGCCCGGTACATGGCGATATCGGCGTCGCGTAGGATGTCCTGCGCCCGATCCTGGCCGGTCTTGCTCACCGCGATCCCAATGCTGGCGCTGGTGAACACGTCGTTTTCGTCTAGCCGGAAGGCCTCCTGCAGCTGCTCCTGAATTCGCTCTGCGGTCGCGGTGGCGTGTCCGACGTTCTCGATGTCTTCCAGCAGGACCACGAATTCGTCGCCGCCTATGCGGGCCACGGTATCCACTTGCCGCAGACAGGTCTCCAACCGGCGGGCGACCCCGATCAAGAGCTGGTCACCGGTCAGATGCCCCAGCGAGTCGTTGGCCACCTTGAAGCGATCCAAGTCGAGGAACAGCACGGCCAGGGTGTAATCCTCCCGCCGCTTGGCCCGTTCAAGCGCCCGCTCGAGTCGATCGGTGAACAGCGCCCGATTGGGCAGGCGGGTGAGGCCGTCGTGGAATGCGTCGTAGACCAGCTGTTCCGAAGCCCGCTTACGTTCCGTGATATCGGTCTGCGATCCGGCCATCCGGTAGGCGTTGCCTTGCGGATCCCGCATGGCTACCCCGCGAGTCAGCATCCAGCGGTACGAGCCGTCGCGGTGCAGCATGCGGTGCTCACTCTCGAAATGCGGCGTCTCGCCTTGAATGTGTTTGCCGATCGAGGCGTTGAAGTCGGCCAGGTCTTCGGGGTGCACCCGGCTGAACCACTCGTGGGTTGAGTGCGAGATCTCTCCGTCCACGTACCCGAGCATCGATTTCCAGCGCGGCGAGTAATAGACATCCTTGCCGGTGAGATCCCAGTCCCACAGCCCGTCGTTGGCCGCACTGGCGGCGAGGGCGTAGCGCTCCTCGCTCTCCCGCAGGTCTTCTTCCGCCAGCTTGCGGGCACTGATGTCTCTGACGATCCCCACGACTCCGATCGTCCCGCCGTCGGGCGAGGTGTGGGGGGAGAACGTGGCGACCAGCCAGCCTTCCTTGCCGCTCTGCGGGACGCGGTAGCGAGTGTCTTCGGAGACCACCCGCTCGCCGCGCATCGCGCGCAGCAGCAAGCGGTCGATCCCCGGCAGCATGAACTGCGGGAACAGGTCGAGGGCCGAGCTGCCGAGGATTTCAGCCGCCGGGAGCCCAGTGAATTCCTCCATCACTTTGTTCCAGGCTCGGTAGCGCAGCTCACGATCGTAGACAATGATGCCTTCGTTGACGCTGGTGAGGATTGTGGCCGCGAAGTTCTCTGAAGCTCGTAGCGCGTCGCGGGCCCGTTTGTGGTCGCTGACGTTGCGGAACACGACCACCGCGCCGGTAAGCTGTCCATTATCGTAGATCGGAGTGCTGACGTATTCGACCGGGAAGCTGGCCAGATTGCGGCGCCAGAAAACTTCGTCGATCACCCGCGCCTCGACTCCCTCCCGCCAGGTCTTGGTGATCGGCGAGTCCTCCTCCGGGTATGGCGAGCCGTCGGCCTTGGGCTGATGGAGCGTAACGTGCAGTGGGCGGCCAATGAGCTCGGCGTAACTCCATCCGGTAACGCGGGTCACGGCCTGGTTGGCGTAGGTGATGCGGCCTTGCGAATCCAGACTGCAAATGCCTTCGCCGGCTGAATTCAAAACCTGGTTGAGTACCTCATGGTTCTGCTTGAGCTTTTCGACCGAAGTGCGCAGCGAGCCGTTTTTGTCGCGCAGCTCGGCCCGTTCCCGGCCGACCGAGCGTTGGGTGTGCACCGCGATTGCGGTGAGACTGACGAACAGCAGGACAAAACCTCCGGCAATCGAGGCGTAGGTGGCCTTTTGGTTTTCGAGGACCAAGCGTTCCAGGATCGGCAGCGGCAGACCTTCCGGCGGAGATTGGGTGGAGCCAAATACCGACTGTCCGAGCTCCTGCAGCCCCATGATTTCGCCTTTGAAGCGGGTCGACAGATACCCTGCGACGGCCAGGCCGAGGGCCGTCGTCAGCAGGAATCCGATGAGGGCGAGGCGGAAGACGCGATCCCTGAGCAACTTATTCATAGGCCGTTTCTGATCATGGGGTGAGCACGGGTCGCACACTTGGAACGCGCGGCAGCCCACCCCAAGCCACGATAGCATCACCCCTGCTCAGGGGAACT
>JAHFAU010000048.1 GCA_023250385.1 Anaerolineales bacterium | reverse complement strand
ACTTCCTGAGTGGCTGGGGCTGGCACCGAGTCGGACCGCCCCTGCGTGTATACCCGGGCACCCAGCGGCGCCTCCGTCACGACGAGCACCCGACAGTGAGCCGCCATGTCTTGCGCCGCGGAGTAGTCCATCTTCAAGTCTTCATTGCTGAGCACTACTGCATCCGCCATTGGCAGCAGCTCGCGCGCCGACTCCCAGGATCGCAGCCTCACCAGCCCTGCGGAGTCCCACTCGCGCATTGACCCCTGGGGCGTCACTCCAAGGAACGAGCTCGGGAAGGCGTTCACCAGCTCGGCCGGGATCTCACAGGCGAGCGGAGCGAGGTGAACGATCTTGGAATTCCGCCAAGACTGCGGCACGTCGCTGAGCTCCAGATCCGACGCCCTTCCCAGCAGCGTTTGCACTCGACCTTTGGAAGTGTAGCGGTTTTCAAAGGAGGTCGAAACAGTGGCGGGCTTGAGGGAGAGCGCAAGTTCCCGGATCGGGGCGAGGTCCAGCCCGTGGGAAGCAGAGGTCACGATGCCGACAGAACGCCCCAAGGCATGCGCGGTCAGTCCGGCGTAGGCGACCGTGCCTCCGAGAGTTGGACCTTCCGGAGTGGTGTCCTCCGAAAGGTGCCCGATCAGGAGATAGTTGACGGGGGGGAGTTCGGACCCGAAACGCGGGGCATCAGCCAGAGGGATTCGGCTCCGCGGCTCTAGGGCTTCGGAATGATGGTGACTTTCCGGTTGACACCTTCGCCTACGCTCTCGGTCCGAACCGCCGGGTGCTCGCGCAACGCCATGTGAATGACCCGGCGTTCGTTTGCCGGCATCGGTTCGAGTTCCATGGTTCGCGACAACTCGACCGCTTGGTCGGCGATCATGAGTGCCAACCGCTGCAATTGCTGCTCGCGGCGGGCCCGATAGCCTTCGATGTCAATGACCACTGCAACTTGCTGCTGGAGCTCTTTGGCCACGATCAGCCGGGTGATGTACTGGAGGGCCGACAGGGTCTCGCCCCGCCTGCCGATCAAGATCCCGAGGTCCTCGCCCCGCACGTCAACCAAGAGCGGCTGGGAGCGAGCCTCCGGATCAGCCGGACCCCAGCCGGCGCTCACTCGGGCCTCGAGACCCAGGAGCCTGATCAGTTCTTCGACGGTATCCTGCGCCACTCCGACCGAGCGCGGGTCAGCACCGGGCGCAGCGACCGCCGCGGCTGCTGCGAAGCCCTCCCGGCTTTGCCGATCGTCCTCCGGCTCCAAATCGGCAGCCAGCTTCCCGGGCCGGTCCTCGAGCGCAACGCTGAGCCGCACCCGAGCCTGCCGTCCGGAGAGCCCGAGGAAGCCTTTACCCCCCTCGTCGAGGATTTCCACCTGCAGGTCTTCCTGCGGGATCCCCAATTCGGCCGCCCCGCGAGCGATCGCCTCTTCAACCGTTGGAGCGATGACCTCCAGGCTGGTTCGCTTCAGGCCCATCTACCCCTTCGGCAACGCCCTCTCTTTGACGACCTTCGCTCCGACTGTGCGATTCGCCCGCATCCGCTTCAGCACGATGGCTTGGGCGATGCCGAGCAAGTTGCTGACCATGAAATACAGCGCGAGGCCGGAAGCCAGACTATAGGCGAAGTAGCCCAGGAACAGCGGCATGTACACGTTCATCACCTGGGTCATCTGTGCGCCCTGCCCGCCGGGGCTGGGTGGAGTGGTGAGCTTGGTCTGCAGGTAGGTGGTGATGACGACGATGATGGCCAAAACGGGGATTCCCTGTGCCAGAAACGGCACACCGCTCAACCCACCCACCTGGAGCCGCTCGGGTTGTCCAAGGTCCATCCAGAGGAATCGGCTGTCGAGCGGGATCAGGGTGGAAGGGATGGAGCTGTAGATGTGCTTGGAAAACTCAAGCAGCTGGACCGGCGCGTGGGCCAGGGCGCGGATGACCGCGCCGTACAGTCCGAAGATGATCGGAAACTGAATCACGGTCGGCAGACAACCGGAGAAGGGATTGATCCCAAGCTCCCGATAGAGCTTCATCTGCTCTTCCTGCAGCTTCTGCTTGTTTCCTTTATTTTTCTCTTGGAGCTTGAGGAACCGCTTGTCCTGCTGAAGCTCCTGCATCCGCTGGGTGCTCTGTTGTTGCTTGACGGTCAGCGGAAGGGTGATCAGGCGGATCAAGATGGTGAAGAGGATGATCGCGAACCCGAAGGCACCCGCCAGCCCGAGCTGGGGGCCGAGCAGGTTGTAAATAAACAGCAGGGCATTCACCATCGGATTTAGGATCAGTGTGTCCCACATGCTCTATTGTCCTTGAGCGGGAGTGAAGCTCCAGCGGGTGGCGCCCGACTCGACAAGAAATGCGGTCAGCAACGGTGTCCCCGCAGTTGTAGCCACCAGCAGGGTGTCACCAGCCAGCAATGGATCGCTCAGCAGTTGCGCTTCCAGCGTCCGCTGCCAGAGTTCGCTCCCGGTCGAGGCTTCTCGTGCGCTCACTACGCCATTCTGAGTGACGGTGAACACCTGCCCCTCGAAAAATACGGGCGAAGCGGAAATCGAGCTGCCGACGGCCGCGCTCCAGGTCTCGGCTCCATTGTCTAAGGCCACGGCGTGCAGCGTTCCCGACAGGTCTCCGAAGTAGGCTAACCCGTCGCCTACCGCAGGCGAACCCCAGACCCAGTTATGCGCTTCGAATGACCACTGGATCGATCCGCCATCGGCCGCCATCGCCCGCAGTTGATTGCTGAACGTTCCAACCAAGATCAGACCGTCCGACAGAACCGGCGAATCGGCGATGGCCCCGCCGAGGTTTGGCGGTTCGTTCCAAATCAGATCGCCGGTGTCTAGATCGAGCACATACAGGTTGTGGTCGAGCGCCGACAAGAAAATTCGATTTCCGCTCACGACCGGTCCCGACCACAGTCCGCCCACCAGAGGCTCGTTCGAGGCCGCGGGAAATTCCCAGAGTCCTTCCCCCGTGCTCACGTCTCGGGCGTAGAGCCGGCCATCGCTGGAGACTACCAAGAGGACCTCGCCTTCGATTGTTGGCCCGCCGATAATCCGCTGAGTGGGTTTGGACAGCTGGAGCGGACCCCACTTTACCGAGCCGTTTGCCGGGTCGAGCGCGGTGATCTGATTGAAGAAATCTCCGACGATCAACGACCCCTCCGACGAGACTGCCGGCGGCGCGTAAAAGACCCGCCCTCGCTCCGGCGCAGCCGGGTACTTCCAGCGCAATGCCCCGGACTCGAGATCGACCGCGTAGACCGCCTGGTTATAGGCCACGAACGCCAGGTCCCCGTCACTGGCGAGACCCGGCCAGCTGGTCGCTCCTCGGACCGCAGCCCCCGCGCATCCGGCGAGCAGCAGCGCCGCGGCAAAGAGCAGGGAGGTCGGCAGTATGGAAACTGGATCCTTGGCAATCATGCGCGAGCGTACCTCACGGGACCGGATCGTAGCCACCCTGGCTAAAGGGTTGGCAGCGCAAGATCCGCCATGCCGAGAGAGCAGAGCCCTTGAGCAACCCGTGCTTGGCAATGGCTTGATAGCTGTAATGTGAACAGGTCGGTGTGAAGCGGCAGGTCCCGGAGGGTAGAGTACGGGACAGGGTGGCCTGATAGAGCCGGATTACCGCCAGTGCAGGCAGCCGCGGAAGAGTGGCGAGAGTGATCGGGATCTCCCGGAGGGCAGGCTCGTCCGAATGCCGGTGTCCATTTTCCCCGCCGGGGGACTGAGCCACCGCGGCGAATGCCCCTTCAACCGGTTCACTCATTGTACGGATCGCTACCTCCACTGGCCAACTGGGCCCGGCGCAATAAGCCGCCGATGGCATCGAGCACTTGCGGCCAGTCAGCTCGATCGAGCCCGGCCCGGGCGATCAGGATCAAGTCCCAACCCGGGTGAATGACTCCGAAGTGCTCCCGGACGGCCGCCCGCATCCGCCGCTTGGCCCGATTGCGTTTGACCGCATTCCCAAACGACTGGCTTGCACTGACCCCAATCCGGGGTTGTTGTCCGCCGTTGGGGCTGGCGATCAAAAAAACGAGCGGGTGGGCATAGGACTTCCCAGTACGCCGCACCCGCTTGAAATCCGTCGCGCTGGTTAGCCTGAACTTGCGGTCCACCGGGGGCTCGCTCAGCACCCCGATCCTGTCGTCAGGCGTTCCAGTTGGTCTTCTTAACGTGCGCGTTCTTGCGGACGGCCAGGCGGTAGCGGCCTCTCCGCCTGCGTCGCCGGAGAACATCCCGGCCGGCCTTGCTTGCCATTCGGGCTCGAAAGCCATGGACTCGCACTCGTCGGCGGATCTTTGGCTGGTAGGTTCGCTTGGGCATTCGTTGGTTCGACTTTCGCTCTTGGCTGAACCGCCGCTGGATTATACCGCAACGGGTGAGAGCGGGTCAATCGGCTGCATCGTCAGCCGCCGAATCGTCCACCCTTTCGATGTGCGCACCGAGCTGACGAAGCTTCTCGTCGATCCGTTCATATCCGCGCTCGATCTGTCCAACGTTCCGGATGGTCGAAGTCCCTTTGGCCGCCAAGGCCGCCAAGACCAGCGCCATTCCGGCCCGAATGTCCGGGCTATCCAGATGCTCACCGATCAACTGGGTGGGCCCCTCGACGATGCAGCGGTGCGGGTCGCACAGGATGATCCGGGCGCCCATGGAGACCAGCTTGTCGACGAAGAACATCCGACTCGGGTACATCCAATCGTGGAAGAGGACGGATCCCTTGGCCTGGCTCGCTACCACGATCGCGATGCTGACCAGATCGGTCGGGAAGGCCGGCCACGGCATCACCGTGATCTCGGGAACGAATCCGCCCAGATCGGATTGGATCTCGAGAGGAGGTCGGGCGGCTACCAGGATGTCTGCGTCTTTCTCGACCCAGTCGACTCCCAGGCGATTGAAAACCAATCGAATCATGTCGAGGTGCTGAGGCGCGGCTTGCCGGATGCGAACCGAGCCGCCGGTCACGCTGGCGGCTGCAATGAAGCTGACCACCTCCAGGTAGTCGGGCCCGATGGTGTACTCGCCACCGTGCAGCTGCTCGACCCCTTCGATCTCCAGGGTGTTCGATCCGATATTCCGGATTTTGGCTCCGAGGCCGTTCAAGAAGTGACAGAGTTCCTGGACGTGCGGCTCGGAAGCCGCGTTGCGAATCACGGAGGTACCCGCTGCCCGCACGGCCGCCATAATGGCATTCTCGGTCGCTGTGACGCTGGCTTCGTCCAGCAGGATCTTGCCTCCGCGCAGCCGCCCGGGGGCTCGCATGTGGAATTCGCGCTCGTTGTATCCCACCTCGGCGCCCAGGTTCTCGAGCGCCAGCAGGTGAGTGTCGACCCGTCGGCGGCCGATCACATCGCCGCCGGGCGGCGGCAGGTCGATCCCGCCGAAGCGGCTCAGCATCGGGCCGGCCAGCAAGATCGAAGCCCGGATGCGGCGGCACAGCTCTGGATCCAGCCGGCCAGGTACAGCGGCGTGGGAGCGCAGCCGGAGCGAGCCTCGGCCCAGCGGCTCCTGCTCGACCCCCAGGCTTTCGAGCAGACTCCGCATGGTGTCCACGTCTCCGATGTCCGGCACATTGTGCAGGGTGACCGGTTCGTCGGTCATCAGGCAGGAGGTCATGAGCGGGAGGGCCGCATTCTTGTTTCCGGAGGGAGTGACCTCTCCATTCACCGGGTGCCCACCTTCGATCCGGAAAGACGGCATCCTTAGTTCCTGACTCGGAGCTGAACGGTTTCCCCGGGAGAGAGTCGGAGCCTGGAGGCGGCCGAGGCCTGATTGATCCCAATTTCAACCAGGCCGCTGCTCCCGATGTAGGCCAGGCTACGGCCTGGGGGCACATCGCTGTAAGTTCGGAGCAATTCCAACTCCTCACCGGAGGCCAGGAGTACGTGTGGATCCCGACCGACCACCTGCCGGACCGGTCCCTGTCCCAGCCAGGGTTCCAAAGTGAGCGCAGCCGGCTCGCGGCGCAGCACTCCGATGCTGGTCAACAGGTTGCCAAACCGATCGGCATGCAGGACCTCCCCTTCGATCCCATCCGGATCGACGGGCTGCAGCCGCGGGGTTGCGAAGCGGACGAGATCCCCGGCCGGCGGGCCAAGATCCGAGAACCGGACTCCTGCGGCCAGATGGGCCGCAGCCGGCGCATAAATGTCCCTCCCGTGGAACGTCGGGCTTGGGTCCGGAAGTTGGTAATCCAGCGCGGCGAGCTCGACCGCATTCGGGGGGCCATCTCGGGCGATCAGATAACTGAACAGGCCGTTGTCGGGTCCGACGCAAATCCGCTCTTTCCAGGCAACCGCCAGAGCCCGGCGGGCCGACCCGACTCCAGGATCGACAACGCAGAGAAAGATGGTTTGAGGCGGGAAATACGGGGTGGCCTGCCACAGGGCGAAGGCGCCGGCTCGGACGTCTCCCCGCGGGACATCGTGGGTCAAGTCGAGCAGCGAGGCCTGAGGGGCAAGGGTGGCGAGGACGCCTCTAAGCACGCCGGCATAGGTGTCTTGAGTGCCGAAATCCGTAAGCAGCGCAATCCAAGGGCCGGCCACAGCAGTGGGCGGATTGTAATGGTAGAATCATTTTTCGTGGATTCGCAAGCCGGCTCGAAGCCCATCGGGGTGTTGGCTGCCTTCGCCACGGGCTTCGATCGGGTGGCCTCCCGCCCGCTGCTGATCATCCCGCCACTGGTTCTTGATCTGCTGCTCTGGCTGGGGCCCCACCTACGGACGGCGGGAATCTTCGGCTGGGTCCAAGACCAAGTATTGCGGGCCGGCGGCCTGGCCGATGAGCAGGCAGCCCTGGTGCGCGAAAGCCTCAGCTCCTTGAGCGAGAGATTCAACTTGTTGTCCTCGCTCAGCACGCTTCCTTTTGGAGTCCCAAGTCTGATGGCCGGGCGGATGCCGGTTCAAAACCCGCTGGGGCAGGGGAATCCGCTCGAAGTCGCTCAACCCGCGCTCGCGATTCTGCTCTGGTTGTCGTTGTCGGCGCTGGGACTGGGTTTAGGGGCCTACTACCAGCATTGGATCGCCCAGGCCATTGCGTCGGGGGCTGAGCTTGGATCGACCTGGCGGGCCGCACTGCGGATGGTGGGATTCGGGTTCATACTCTTCATCGGGGCGATCGTGACCGCCACTACGGTCGGGCTGGCATTCGGAGTCGCCTCGTTGATTCTCCCATTGTTCGGGGTCGGGGTGCTCTATCTGGGGCTGATCCTGATGTTCTGGCTTGCGGTCTACCTGGCCTTCACGCCGCATGGGATTGTCCGCTACAACCTGGGCGTGATCCGAGCGATGCTGGAGAGTATCGTGCTGGTGCGCTGGAACCTGCTCAGCACCGTCGGATTCCTGCTGATCGGCTTCGGCGCTTATTGGATCATGGGCCAGATCTGGGCGCTGCCGGCCGAGACTTCCTGGTTCTCGGCGCTGGCGGTGATCGGGCACGGGTTTGTCAGCACGACCCTAGTTGCCGGCAGCTACGCCTACTATCAAGGCCGGCGGGAATGGCTGGAGCAGGCTCGGGCCGTGCGCAGCCGCCCGCCGACTGCTTAAGACTGAGGAGCTTCCCTTTGGCAAGAACGACGACCCGCAAGACAACCAAGAAGACGGTCAAGAAGACCAACAGCTACGCCGCGAAGGACATCCAGGTCCTGGAGGGACTGGAAGCGGTTCGGCGCCGTCCGGGAATGTACGTTGGCGGCACGGACATCCGCGGATTGCACCATCTGATCTTTGAGGTGGTAGACAACTCGATCGACGAAGCTCTGGCCGGGGCGTGCGACCGAATCAACGTCACGATTCACCCCGACAGCAGTGTCACCGTGGAGGACAACGGACGCGGCATACCGGTCGAGAACCACCCTCGAATCAAGAAGCCGGCGCTGGAAGTTGTGATGACCATGCTGCACTCCGGCGCCAAGTTCGGGGGCGACGGCTATAAGGTTTCCGGCGGGCTGCATGGGGTCGGCGTTTCGGCCGTCAATGCCCTTTCCGAATGGTGCGAAGTGCAGGTCAGGCGGGATGGCAAGATCCACGCCCAGCGCTACGCGCGGGGTATTCCTGCCGGGCCGGTGGCGGTGGTGGGCAAGGCTGCGAAAGGCAATACCGGAACCACGACCACCTTTCTCTACGATCGGGAGGTCTTCAAGGGGAACTTAGAGTACCGTTTCGAAACGCTGGTCCAGCGTTTCCGTGAGATGGCCTTCGTCACTCGGGGGGTCATGATTTATTTCCTCGATGAGCGCGCCGAACGGGAGATGACCTTTTACTACGAAGGCGGCATCGTCTCATTCGTCAAGTACCTCAATCGTAATCGGCAGGTGCTGCACCCGGTGGTTCACGCCGACCGGCAGGTGAATGGCACCGGCATCGAGGTCGCCCTGCAGTACACCGATGCCTACGCCGAGTCGGTGTATTCATTTGCCAACACGATCAACACCATCGATGGCGGGACCCATCTCACGGGGCTGCGGGCCTCGGTGACTCGAGCCATCAACGACTATGCCCGCAAGAGCGGCCTGCTCAAGCAGGCCGATCCGAACTTCTCGGGAGAAGACACCCGGGAGGGCCTCACCGCCATCGTCTCGATCAAACACCGCGACCCGCAGTTCGAGAGCCAGACCAAAGTCAAGTTGATGAACGCCGAAGTGCAGACCCAGGTCCAACAGGTCTTGGGGGAGCGATTCGGAGAATTCCTGGAGGGCGACCCGCGGGCCGGCCGGGCCATCGTGGAGAAGTGCCTGACCTCGGCTCGGGCCCGCGACGCGGCCCGCAAGGCTCGCGACCTGGTGATCCGCAAGAGCGCCCTGGAGAGCCTGACTCTGCCGGGCAAGCTGGCGGATTGTTCGGAGCGAGATCCCAACAAGTGTGAGCTGTACATCGTGGAGGGCGATTCGGCCGGCGGAACGGCCAAGCAGGGCCGTGACCGGAATTTCCAGGCGATCCTGCCGCTCCGGGGAAAGATCCTCAACACCGAGCGGGCCCGGCTAGACAAGGTGCTGTCGAACAACGAAGTGAAGACCATGATCTCCGCCTTGGGGACCGGGATCGGGGAGAGCTTCGACCTGGCCGGGCTGCGCTACGGGCGGGTGATTATCATGACCGACGCGGATGTGGACGGGAGCCATATCCGGACACTGCTGCTCACTTTCTTCTTCCGCTACATGCCGGATCTCATCGGGGCCGGTCACCTCTTCATCGCCCAACCTCCGCTCTACCGGATCTCAGAGAAGAAGGATGTGCTCTACGCCTATACGGAGGCAGACCGCGACCGGATCCTCAAAGAGCTTGGGCGGCGAAAGCCGGTGATCAGCCGGTTCAAAGGCCTGGGAGAGATGAATGCCATCCAGCTCTGGGAGACGACGATGGATCCCAACAAGCGCACCCTGCTGTTGGTGACGATCGAGGACGCGGCTGCCGCCGATCGCACTTTTGACATGCTCATGGGCGAGGCCGTCCCGCCCCGCCGGCGTTTCATTCAGACCCACGCCCACGAAGTCCGCAACCTGGACATTTAGGCCAACAGCCCTCCGCCCCGATGCCCGACAATCTCCCGGACGCAGCCATTATTGAAGACGTGTGGCGCGGCTTCCTGGAGCGGGGCGACGCCAAAGAGCACCAATCTCAGCGGCGGCTCTTCCGATTGCTTCCCACCGACCCCCGCTGCAAGTTTTGTAATGCTCCCTTTCGCGGTGCCGGCTCAGTTTTCGCCAGGGCGGCCTATGGGAAGCGCCCTTCCATAATGAATCCTCGGATCTGCAATGTTTGCGAGGCGTTCGCCGCGAAACACCAGGGAGGGGCGGAGATCGAGCTGTCGATGTTGTTCGCCGATGTGCGCGGCTCTACCTCCATCGCCGAGCGCATGAGCCCGGCCGAGTTCAGCCGCTTGATCGACCGCTTTTACAAAGTCGGGACCGGGGTGTTGATCCGGACGGACGCGCTGGTCGACAAACTGATCGGCGATCAGGTGACTGGGCTCTATGTACCGGGAATCGCCGGGCCCGAGCACGGTCGAATCGCGGTAGAAGCTGCCAAGGAGCTTCTCTCGGTTACCGGGCACACCGATCCAGCCGGGCCCTGGATACCGCTCGGCGCGGCGGTGCACACCGGAGTGGCATTTGTCGGAGCGGTGGGGTCCAAGGAGGGGCTGACCGATATCACGGTGCTGGGCGACGCGCCGAACATCGCTGCCCGGCTGGCCTCCCAAGCAGCAATTGGCGAGATCCTAGTGTCGCAAGACGCGGCCCGGTCTGCCAAGCTGGCCACCGCCGGGCTCCGGCCGCGCCAGCTGGAGTTGAAGGGGCGCGAAGAGCCCGTCTCAGTGTTTGTGATAAGACCTTCCCAGGCCTGATCAAACTCAACCTACCGCAACCTGTCAATCGGCTACTGGCAGACCTCCCGCATCTACGCCTTGTTGGGGCGAGCTGACGAAGCCCGCAAGTACGCGCAGCTCAGCCTGGAATACACCCGCGAGGGTGAAGCTTTCTACCGGGGCTACGCCTACGAGGCACTAGCGCGGGCCGAAACGGTCGCTGGAAATCGGAAGCAGGCGGAAGGGTATCTAGAGGAATCCCGCCGCCTGGCCGAGTCGGTTCAGGATCCGGAGGAACGGAAGCGTATCCTGGACGATCTGGAGAGGAAAGTGACCAAGGGGTAAGAGTCAGGTCGGCTTGTTGACAGGCCCCTGTTGCGAATTTGCGGGCGACTCGTGGGGCGGCTCCCCTTCAGCCGGCGCAGCAACTCAGCAAGGTCACGTCTTTCTCGGAGGGATGTATCGCCTGACATGGCCGCTTGCATAGGACGCGCAACCAGTTGCCGCGAGCGCACGTCGCTCGCCTTGCGGCTGTGCGGGGTGCGTCTCTTTCGCCAGAGGCTCGGGCACGCTGGCCGACAAGCGGTGATCGCGGGCCCGGTCTGTGGGCGTGCCGCTACCCACTATCCTGGCGCGGATCCGCTGAGTCTGTATCCCGAAATCTTGCCCTGAGGATCGCGAGCGCTCGCGGCCTTCCGGCGGTTCAGGAAGACGAGCGCAGTTGGGTTAGGGCGGTTCTCAACAGTGGATCCCGCCTGACCAGGATCTTTGCCATCTGAAATACCTTGCTGGCGGGTACAATCTGCAACCCGATTCCTTCGTGGCGTCCCGCGTATTCGGCCGCGCTGTCGCCGGAAGCGAAGAAGTGGCCATAGTAGCATACTGATCCGCGCACATCGCCAATGTCTGCTGTATTAATAACTCGAGTGACGAGGGCGGTTTCGGGCTCTAGCTGTTGGACGCCGGTTGCTGAGACCTTTAGGCGTATGAGTTTGCCGGTGATCGGATCGGGCGACTCGATCGCGGCGGAGTGTCCGAAGACGGCGGGAAAGATCAGCGCATCGCTCGCGCACCAGACGAACAACTCGCGTCCCTCGGCCGCGTACCGGTGCGGCGTCGGAATCAAGGTCAGACCAAATCCGACCATATCGCCTGCTGCGTCAAACTCCCCGCCGCGTTCCTCGAGCTGGCGCCGCAGGCTGGCGGCTTGCCCAAGCAGGATTTGAATCGAGTGGGCGAGGCGCGCCATCGAGACGGGCTCCCCCCGGTCCAGCAAGAGCCGCATGAAGTGGAATACGGCCTTCACCTGTA
>JAHFAU010000142.1 GCA_023250385.1 Anaerolineales bacterium | reverse complement strand
CCTTCGCCCAACCTCCCAGCGGATTCCCGCGCTCGTTCGAGCGATTGCTGCCCGAGCAGCTCATGCCGCAGCTCATTCCCCCGCGATCGAGGACCGAGGAACGGCCGTTCCTCGGCGTCAGCTTCGAACCCATCAACAAAGAGCTTGCTCAGCAGCAGGATCTCACGGTAGATCATGGGGCGAGGATCACCCAGGTGGTGCCAGGCAGTCCTGCCGATAAGGCGGAACTGCAGGAAGGTGACGTGATCCTGGCGGTCGATGGCCAGGAGGTCAATGACAATCACCCTTTGCCGGACCTGATCAACGCCCACCAGGCCGGTGACCGGATCGAGCTCCTGGTGTTACACGGCCAGCGGCAGCATAAGGTGGAGGTCGAACTCGCCGGACGGCCGGGCAGTTTCATGCATGAAGGGCCGATGCGAGGGGAGGACTTCCCTCCTTTCTACTTCCAGTTTCACTGCTTCCCAGAACCTTGCCCCCAATTTGAGGATCGACCGTAGGTAGGCCGCAACCCGATCCCCGCAGCCGGGCGGACTCTCGTGAAGTCCTTCCTGGCTACGCCGCGCTGGCTGCCGGGACCCTCAGCCTGGGCATCTCCGCCATTCTGGTCCGATCGGCCGGCGCTCCCGGAGTGATCAGCAGCTTCTACCGGATGCTGATCGCAACCCTGCTGCTTGCGGTTCCCTTCTATCGGCGCATTCAAACTACTCATCCTCCGGCCCCCCGTGCGATCTGGATCGCATTCTTGGGCGGGACCCTATTCGCCGCCGACCTCGCCACCTGGGCGACCGGGGTCACCCTCAGCGGGGCTACCGCCCCCACCCTGCTCGCAAATACAGCACCGGTCTGGGTTGGGCTGGGGACCTTGCTCATCTTCCGCAGACCACTGCGGATCGGCTTCTGGATAGGTACGCTGCTGGCGCTGGTGGGGGCCGGCCTGGTGCTGGGCATCGAAACCGGCGATAAGGCTACCGGCTCGGCATTGGGTCTGTTGGCCGGGGTCTTTTACGGCGGGTACTTCCTCGTCACGCAGCGCGGGCGGGATCTGCTGGACTCACTCACCTACTTTTGGCTGGCCTCGGCCAGCTCTGCATTGGTCCTGCTGGTGCTCGCGGTTGGATTCCGGCTGCCGCTTACCGGCTACCCAGCCACTTCGTACTTGACCTTCCTAGCGATGGGGATTGTCACCCAGGTATTCGGCTACCTCGCGGTCAGCTACGCCCTCGGTCGTTTTCCGGCCTCGATCGTCGCACCCACCCTGCTTGGCCAACCACTGATCACGGCGGTGCTCGCAGTCCCATTGCTTGGAGAAACGCTCGCTCCGGTGCAGATCCTAGGCGGCGCCGCGGTACTCGCCGGAGTCTTGATCGTTCACCGCGGCCAGTCAATCTAGGCCAGGCGCCGTCCCAGAATCTCCAGCCGGCCGGGCACGGAAGGTATACTTCTGAAAGCGGCGGCGATCCCTCAGACCCCTCCGTTTGCGCCTGGATTCTGCCGCTGCCTCAGCGTTTTCTCGATGGAGGTCGACCCAATGTCTGACAAACCCAAAGGTGATGGAGCGTTCAAGCTCACGTACGCGACGATGTTTGACCCGCCGGAGGAGCTTCACACCCAGTTCGAGGCCGCGCTCCGGACGCAGAAGGCTAAGCTTGGGGGTTCGTACGGGATGCTCATCGCTGGCGACGAGATCCACAGCTCGGAGCAATTCGAGGACCGGTCACCGATCAACCAGGAGTGGATGCTGGGCAAGTTCCAGAACGGCGGTGAGGCCGAGGCGACCCGAGCGCTGGAGGCCGCTCGTCAAGCGACTCATCTCTGGTCGCGGACCCCATGGAGGGAGCGGGTCGCCACAATGCGCAGGGTAGCCGATCGGATCGACGAACGGGTGTATGAACTGGCCGCCGCGACCGCGCTCGAGGTCGGCAAGAACCGGATGGAAGCGGTAGCCGATGTAGCCGAAGCGGCGGCGCTGATCCGCTACGTTTGCGATCAAATGGAGGCGAACGAGGGTTTCATCCGACAGATGGGAACCGACCCATTGAAAGGTTACACCGCCCATAATGTTTCAGTCCTGCGGCCGTATGGGGTCTGGGTGGTGATCAGCCCGTTCAACTTTCCGGCCGCCCTGACTGCCGGACCGGCCGGGGCTGCCCTGGTGGGCGGCAACTGCGTGGTCATGAAGCCGGCTTCCGACACCCCGTGGACGGTTCGGCTGCTCGCCGAGTGCTTCCTGGAGGGCGGCCTGCCGAAGGGGGCAGTGAACTATGTGACCGGCCCGGGAGGAACGCTCGGAGAGGCGTTGGTCAAGAGCCCCCTGGTGGATGGCATCACATTCACCGGTTCATTCAGTGTCGGCATTCACATCTATCGGAGATTTGCCCATGGGAAATTCCCCCGACCGTGCATTCTTGAGATGGGCGGAAAGAACCCTTCGCTTGTCTCGCGCAACGCAGACTTGAGCCGGGCGGTGTCCGGGATCCTGCGCTCCTCTTTTGGTTTGCAGGGACAGAAGTGTTCGGCCAATTCCCGGATCTACGTCGAGCGGCCGATCTACGATCAGTTCGTGAGCAAGTTCGTTGAGGCCACCCAAGCCATCAAGGTAGGCGACCCCACAGAGCGGACCGTGTTCATGGGTCCGGTCATCAACCAAAAGGCCTATCAGGATTTCAAAGACTACAACGAAGAGCTCTCTGAGGGCGGTCAGTTCTTGAGCGGCGGGCATGTGCTTGCGGAGGGCGAGCTGGCGAAGGGGTTCTTTTGTCAGCCCACGATCGTCTCCGAGGTGGACCCCAGCCACCGGCTGTGGAAGCACGAGATGTTCCTGCCGATCACGATGGTTCACTCCATCGAGAACCTCGAACAGGGCATGCAGCTGGCCAATGACGTGAGCTATGGCCTGACCGCCGGCTTCTACGGCAGCGAAGAAGAGGCCGAGTGGTTCTTTGATCGCATCGAGGCCGGGGTAAGCTACGCCAATCGGCCCCAGGGCGCGACCACCGGCGCCTGGCCGGGTTTCCAGCCCTTTGGAGGCTGGAAGGGTTCGGGTTCTTCCGGCAAGAATGCCGGAGGCGTGCACTACCTGCAGCTGTACCTGCACGAGCAGATCCACACCTTGATCCAGTAGCCTCGAACGTCGCACTCCGAGCGCAATCCTGAGGATCCAATGTCTGCGAATCTAGCGCCCGCTAGCGCACTCTCGCGTTTGTTCGTGTCCCCCGGCGAGGGGCGGCTCCGCGCCGGCTGGCGACTGCTGGGTCACACCGCATTGCTGTTGACTTTCTTGGTGGTGTTCTCGGTACTGCTCGCGATTCCTTTGGCGCTGCTGCACCTTTTCAGCCGCCAAAATTTCGCCGGCGCAGTTCTGGCGATCAGCGCGTTGGTGTCGCTGCCGGCCATCACGCTCGCGACCTGGATTGCCCGAAGGGCGCTCGACCGCCGCTCCTTCCGCTCGCTCGGGCTGGAGCCATTCGCCGGGTGGCTCCGCGATCTCCTGGTGGGGTTCGCAATTCCGATCCCGCTGTTCGGCCTGATCTTTCTCTTTGAGCTGGGAATCGGCTGGCTCGACTTTAGGAGTTGGGGCTGGGTGGATCGCGGCGTTCTCGCAACCGGGGCAGGGTTGCTGCTCGCTTTGCTCGCGTTTGTGGCGGTCGGTTTCTACGAGGAGCTACTCTTCCGCGGCTACTATCTGCAAAACCTGAAGGACGGTATCAATCCGACGGTCGCGGTGTTCGCGAGCTCGGCTGCCTTCGGGTTGGCCCATCTCGGGAACCTGCACGCTTCCCTGATCTCAACCCTGGGCATCTTCGCGGCTGGACTGTTCCTGGCCTATGCCTGGCTGCAGACTCGGGCCCTGTGGCTCCCCATCGGGCTGCATATCGGCTGGAACTTCCTGGAGGGTCCGGTCTTCGGCTTCGAAGTGAGCGGCAATCCAACGCCCGCGCTGATTCGGCATGTGGTTAGCGGGCCTGAGCTGGTCACGGGCGGCGCGTTCGGGCCCGAA
>JAHFAU010000141.1 GCA_023250385.1 Anaerolineales bacterium | reverse complement strand
GGCCACCGGCTTCATGGGAACCAGCGACCCCCGCCGTGGAAATCCGTCGGCTGTGAATAGGGCCTTCGCCTGCGAATCGATCAACCGGTTGGCGACCGCGCCCGGTCCGTAACCCGAGAACAAGGGAAGGATGATGCCACCGATTTTGGCGATCGCCAGCAGGGCGACCACGATCTCGGGGACCATCGGCATGAAGATTCCGATCGCGTCTCCGGGCTCCAAGCCCAGTCCCCGCAGCCCGTTTGCGGTTTGACACACCAGTTTGTCGAGCTCCGCATATGTCAGGCTGCGGCGGTCACCGGCCTCACCCTCCCAGATTAGGGCCGGCCGGTTCTCGGTCGGGGTTCCACGGTATTTGTCCAAACAATTGTGGACAATGTTCATTCGACCCGCGACACACCATTGAGGCCAGGCGATTCCGCGGGCCAGATCGACGACTTGGGTGTATGGCTGAGCGAATTCAATCTCAAGGTACTTGAGCACGGAATCGGTGAACCAGGTGACATCCTGGGTGGATCGCTCTATCAGCGTAACGAAATCGGGAATCCGGTGCTGGCGCAGGAAGTGGGTCAGATGGGCGCGCTCAATCGTGGCGGGATCTGGCTCCCAGACGATCGGTCCCCCGAAACTAAACGGCTCTGGCATGTGCTTGTTGTGACAAGCGGAATAGTATCAAAAAGATCGGACCGGGCTCAGGAGGGTGGCGGCGCGGCCTGGGCTGCATAGTGCTGTATCAACTGGAGGCAGATTTCGACATTGGGGAGCTTTCCGGCGCTCAGCCGAAGCGGCGCCCCCGGCTTGCGGAGCTTGATGACAACTCGGCCCTGGCGCAGCTCGGCCGATTCGACTTCAGGCCAGACTACTCTGCGCCGGCCCAGTTGGACGCCTTCCGGTCGAAGCGACAGCGGGCCGAACGGGATCGGCTGGCCGTCCCGCAGCGAGGCGGTGGACTCGGTGAGCAGCCGCGGGTAGGTGCGGCGCTTGACGAGCGAGGTGAGCTGCGACAGACCAACCAGTGTGTCGGTAAATTGGACCCGCTGGCCGCCATTCAGATCGAGCCGGAGGCTGGAGCGGGATCCCCAGGCCAGACCGAGCATTCCGTACCGGACACCCGAAACCAACACTCCCCGGATGTCGCCCCAGGGGATCGTTCGCAGCCGCCTCCGTCCTTGAACTTCTAAACCGTTCTGAAAGGTCGTCACCCGAAGCCAGTTCCAGCGTATCAGCCAGCCGGTTCCTGCCAGGCCGATAAGAAGCAGCAAGGTGCCGAACACTAACCAGGGGCCGCTCCAGCGCAGGACGACTGCAGGGCCAAACGTGCGCAGCGCAAACTCCCAGCGGGCCAGCCCAAGAATGGTCAGCCCGCCGCCGGCCAAGAGTCCGCCAATCGCCATCGCAGTGTGAAAGACCCGCAGGCGCCGCTCGGCCCGATGTTCCATCATGGGCTGTCCGAGATCCGTCATCTGCGCAACGCGGCCACTGAGCCGAGGAATAGGAAGCCCCCAAGCACAACCGCGGTCAGGGCGGTTCCCCGGCGGTGGGTCGGGGAGAATGCGACGCCCACTCCCAGGCCGATCGAAAGAGCGGCGAATCCGAGGGCTGCGGTTTGCAGTGGCCGCTCGATGGGTAGGGCCTCCGGCACGGCTGACAGGAGCAAGGCCAACCCGCCGACCACCCCAGCAGCCCAGGAGTAGCCAGTCAACCGTCCGGTCCGGTTCGGGATCACTTCGGGAATATCCGGAAGATTCTCGGTCAGGCCGGTCATTGAGCGAGTCCCGTAGAGCAGCCGGTAGAACAGGAATTGGTTCCAGGCCATGATTGCCAGGATGAGCCGGACGAACCCGAGCGAGAGGCTCTCTAACCACCCGGCGGAGAAGAGCGCCCCGACCGGATCGAGCGCGATCACCCGGTTGAGATCGGGTGCAACCCCCAGCAGAGTCAGGCCCCAACCTACCGCTACCATCGCCAGCAGGGCCGGTTGCGGTTCAACGGCCAGCAGGACGGCGCCGATCACCCAGAGCACGGGTGCCACGCCAGGTTGCCCGATCAGGCTGAGCAGGCCTGTTCCGGCGAAGAGCGCCGCCCAGGCCAGCGAGATGCGCCGGAACCGGGAGGCGGCCCGGACCAGGTTGGGATGCTCGGGAGAGAGGGAGCGGGGCACCGGGAGATTCCGGGTAAGGCCGGTCTCAAGCGAGCGCGGAGTGCGTGGAGGGGCCCGCTAGCTTTCAGTCGGCACGAAGTACACGTCGGTCGGTTTGAGTTTGCTGTTACGGAGGAAGCGCGGTTGGACCCCCATGCCAATCCACTCGAGCGAGGCCGCCTCCGGCTCGACCCCCATCAGGCGAGCCAAGAACAGGGTGTCTACTCCCTCGAACTCCACTAGGATAAGCACATAGGGAGTTTCCGGAAGAAACTCCTCCGAGCCGAAATGGCACACCGTGAATGCGTGAATGCGGGCCGCCCGGGCGGTGATGTCGATCCACTCGGTCTCCTCGCCGCTGTACATGTCGTGGCCGCGCGGGGTGGCGTAGGTGTAGCCCGATTCCGACTCGCGGGTGGCCAGCAGGCGCTTGTTCGAGGCGGCCGCGAACCAAGGACTGTCCTGGCCGTAGGAGTGTAGATAGGTGATCTGGTACTCCTGCTCGATCTGGATCGGAGCCAGTTGCTTGAGGAAGGCGAGCGAATCGGGATCGGTCTCCTTCGGGAAGGGGAGGCCATGGACGACATACCCGCCCAACGTCTCCGGGCGCTGTTCAGGCAACTTAGCCACGCTGAGCCCTCGCGAACACGATTTGTGAAATTTGGCACAAGCTCCGCCCACCAATGGGCGCCATCTTTCTGTGGCTCTTGTTTGAGAATGCCGACGGCCACGTAAACCGCTGGTCAGTTGGGTTCGCCATGCTATTGCTCTCGCTCGAGGATGCTCACGGTCACATATGTGCCGGTGCCGGCGTGGGAGTGGATAGCACCCCGCCGGGGATCCTTGAGCTGCAGAGTCGCATCGTGAAAGTGGTGGCTAATTCGACCCTGCAATTGCCAGAGTGCGAAGACTCCCTGCATCAGCCCGGTGGCCCCGACCGGATGGCCGCAGGCGATCAAGCCGCCGGAGGGGTTGACCGGGCAGACCGGCGAGGCCTGCAATTCCAACCCGTAGTCGATTCCCGGCATGAAGGCTTTGCCGGAGACCGCAAAACTCCCGCCCTCGCCGTAGCGGCAGAGCCCCAGGTCTTCGTAGGTCTGGAGTTCGCTCGAGGTGTAGGCGTCGTGCAGCTCGATGAAGTCCAACTCATGCAGCGGATCAGTGATCCCGGAATGCTTGTATGCCATGTTCCCGGCAGTCCGTCCCGCCCGGAAAGAGTGCACTCCGGGGTAGCGGGTTCCCTGATCCCAGAGCTTTCGGTAGTAGGCCTGAGTGTCGTCGGATCCTTTTTCCTGTTCGGTGGCGTAGTCGCGCATGAAGCTGTCATAGTCCAGGTGCGGCCGGTCGGACATTCGCATGGCGTCCGTCCCGCGCCCAATTCCGGTGACCTGCACCAAGGGCCGCTGGATTACGGCCCCGGCCCGCTCCAGACGCCGGACCCCTTCCTCTGAGGCCAACACCGCAGCCGCGGCTCCGTCCGACATCACGCAGATATCGAGCCGGGTCAAGGGCCAAGCTACCATCGGCGAATTGCGTACATCCGCGATCGAGTACCGGTTGCGTTTCTGGGCGTACGGGTTGTAATAGGCGTTGATGTGATTCTTCACCGATACCGCCGCCATCTGCTCGACGGTGGTGCCAAACTCCGCCATGTGGCGAGTGACCATCATGGCGTAGTATCCCGAGTAGAAGCCACCGACCGGGTAGTCCCAGGAGACGTCGGAGGCCAGGGCGATGAACTCGTTGCCCTTCCAGGTTTCCACGTGGCTCATGGTCTCGAAGCCATACGCCACGCAGATCTCCATATGCCCGGAGGCGACCGACTTCCAGGCCTCCTGAAAGCACAGGCCCCCGGTGGCGCCGCCGCCCT
>JAHFAU010000140.1 GCA_023250385.1 Anaerolineales bacterium | reverse complement strand
GCCCGCGTTCCTCCGGACCGTGAGCCCCCGAATCGAAGGTCACCTGCAGTGAACCCCGCTCGCCCGGCTTGAGGGTCGTTGGGACAACCTCCGCCGACGTGCAGCCGCAAGATGTGGACACGGCCTCGATCACCAGGTCGCCGTTTCCTTGATTTAGGACGGAAACTTCAAAGCTGCGCACTTCGCCATTTACCACCTGCCCCAGGTCGATCTGCGCCTGATCCAACTGGATGTCGGGTTCCCCAGCGCTGCAGGCCGCTAAGAGGGTTGTCGCCGCGCCGAGCATAGCCAGGGCCAACCCGCGTTTGCGGCCGGCCTGAGCCCGCGCTAACCCCCAGCCGACAAGTCCGAACAGCGCCAAGAGGCTGCCATACGCCACGGGCCTAACCCAGCCGCGGCGGCCCCGATTCGGGTCCGAAGGCCCTGCATTGGACTCGCTCAAGAGTTGGTTCGGACAGAAGCTTGGATCCAGATCTCAGCGGAGGGTCGGTCCGGATCGTTGTTCTCGATGATGATTCCCCGGCGCACGGTCTGCCCAGCCGTGTCATGGAACCCTGCATCGAACCGCAGCGTGACCAGGACCACCTTCCCCGGGGGAATCACGGCAGATGTGAAGTCGGCTGTCGTGCAACCGCAGGTCGTGTAGGCTCGGCTGATTGTGAGCGGGCCATCACCCAGGTTTGCGATAACAAATTCCCGGGTGACAACATCTGTGGGGCCGATGCTGCCAAAGTCAAAGAAGCGCTCGTTGACCGCGATTTCCGGCTGCGGCCCTCCGGTTGGCAAGAGGGGGATCGCCGGCCCTGGCTCCATTTCATGCACCGCCTGGAAGGGCTGCTCGCGAGCGACATCCTGCGGACCATAATCGAAGGCGGCGACTACCGAATCGCGTCCTGCGGAGGATAGCCAGAGCGCTAACCCAACCAACAGACCGCCGACCAGAACCAGCGCGGCGGCCAGGCCCCGCTTGCGCCGCGTTTCCCTCCTGCGCTTCTCCATGTGCGCCTTCGTGGTTAACGCTTGGGTCGCCATCCGACACACTCCTCTGCCCTGGTTCTGATCACCGCGACTGGGTCAGCACCACTAACTACTACGGAACCCTTCCAGGGATGGGTTATTGCCATCAAGGTAGCAAAGGGCGGCCAGGCAGATAAGCGCCATTTGGCCCGTCATATGACATTCGTCTTGGATCCGGTTGCAGAGTTAGAACTGTTCGTGACTTGGTGATCCGGCCGCCGGGAGGCAGGATCGACGGTAGCTACACCGGATGATCGGGGGAAGTGCGCAGCCGAGTCCCGCAATTCCGGCAGAACTTGTCGGTAACTTGCGACTTGGTGCCACACTGATGGCAGAAGATCGCGGAGGCCTCGAGGGCAGGCTCCACAGAGGCGCCTCCGCGCCGGCGCGGCGCGGCCGGCGCGGGTCGCGAGCGGAGATAGTACGCGATCCCTCCGGTAACCGCCGCGATCCCAAGCCCGCCAAGCACCCAGGGCAGCAGAGCGGTTGACTCGCTCGCCGGGCTTGTCGCCGGGGCTGGCTCGCCGAGCGGCTGGAGTGCCTCGACGGTCAGGATCGAATCCGGCTTGCGATAGCTGAGCTCGATCGCCCAATTGACCCCCGCCGCTTGCGGTCCCAACTCGGCAAATTGGTAGGTGAGCCCAAAGGGGCCGGAACCCTGACGATCCGGCTCAGGACTGACTGTCAGCTGCTTGGCCGTGGCCGGTTGCTGAATCTCATAGGCGAGGGTCCCGATGTCGATTCCTCCTGGCCAATCAAACCGGAAGCTCCGGAGGTCAGCGACGATATTCAGGTCGGCGTAATACTCGAGTTGTCCGCTGCGGCTTTGCTCTAATTCGATCCGGACGGTCGCCCATTCGCCGGCGGCCTCAAGCGTATAGGCGGCGTCGAAGAGCGATTGATTTGCGTCCTGCCAAGCTACCGCGTTGGGCTCCCCGACCGAGGCCGGTATCGGCAACTCGACCACCGCCGGAAGCGCGGTATCTGCGCTCAACTGAAAGCGATAGATCACCAGGGTCTCGGCTCGGTCGTATTCCGGCCACAAGGCGATCTCAAGCCGCTGCAGATCCGCAGCTGCCACTTGGGCTTGGACTTGTGACGGCCAAAGCGTGAGCCAGCACAGACCGGCCGCCACGATCAATTTGCGAGCCCTCAGCACCCTCGACCTATTTCGAATGGAATGAGTCCTGGAAATACGGTCCGCCAGCACGATCGGGTCGCACAGCCCCGAACGGCGGGCCGGTCGGCGGCGTGCCTCTCAGGCCCGTCGATAGTAGGCGATTCCAATCACGACGGCCAGCACGACCAGCCCGGCCAAGACCAGCAGCCCGGTGCTCAGGCTGATTGGACCTGCCTGAGTGGTTGGCTCCGGCGAGACGCTGCCTGGGGCCAGGGTGAGCACATAGGCGGCGACGTTGGCAATCTCTTCATTGCTCAGCGGTCCACCGTTGGATTGCGCCCAGGCCGGCATCTTCGTGCCCCCAATGCCGTCGGTGACCACCTGGCGGATAAAGAGCTCTGGGTGTTCGCCCGGCCAGGAGGTGGCGAGCGCCTTGCCAATGCGCCCGCGCCCCTGCTCACCATGACAGACAATGCAGTTGGCCTGATACACGGCCGCCCCAGCCGACGGATCGCCCTCCACATCCGGAAGCCGAGCGATCTCGGGCGGCAGGTACTCCGGCAGTGGTTGTATGGGTTCCGTCCCGTTGAAGGCGCTTACAACATAAGCGACGATGTCGGCAATGTCCTGATCCGACAGGGGCCCGCCGTTGGCCGCCCCCCAGGCCGGCATGACCGTTCCGTCGATCCCCTGGGTGACCGTTTGGGCGATGACCGCGCTCGGGTCGATTCCGGAGAAGGCCTCCAGCCGGGCCCCGATCCGCCCTTTCCCATCCACTCCGTGGCACACGGCGCAGTTCTCTACATAGAGCTGGCCCCCCCGCTCCGGATCGCCTTCCGTCTGCGCGACTGCCGCGGTCCATCCCAACAGCGCAGCTGCCAACGAGATCCCGATCGCCCTTAGTATGCGCATGCTTGGCCTCCTGGAGCAGCTCGGCCGGTCTGATCCATTCTAGCGGCGCGGTCGGATCGTCAACTAGTGACGATCCTCCCCTCTCCACTCACCTTCTGTAAGAGACGCCGCCGCCTCGTAGGAGGCCGCGGCGTCTTGGTAGTCTCGCCTATCCGAACTCCCGGGGTTAGCGGAAGGTCAGCATGTAGGCCAACAGATCGGCCATGTTCTGCAATGTGATCCGCTCCCCGAAATTGGGGGGCATCTTGTTCGGCTCGTAGCCTTCCACCACGTAGGCATTCGGGCTGACCACCGACTCGATCAGGTACTGCGCGGCTGTGGTGGCCTCCCCTTGATAGTCGGCTTGCCCAAAGCGAATCTCGGCCCTCACCGCCAAGCCGGGGAGCCCGTCCTTGGCAGCCCAAGACGGCCCCACTTCCGAAAGAATGTGGCAGGCGGCGCAGCCAAGGATGCCCTCCGCCAACGCCCGGCCGGCCTCCGGATCGCCCGGTGGGAGTTCGACGCGCATGTCGGTGCCCATCATCTCTCCCGCAACCGGAGTCGGCCCGGCGCCCGCCAGCGCCCGCTCTTCCCAGTTCATAATGAAACCCACCACTGACTCGATCTGATCAACGCGCAGCGGTCCCCCGAATTCTTGACTCCAGGTCGGCATCCGCTCAACATAATCCGTGCCCGCCGAGGGTACCGGCCGGCCGCTCGAGATCGTGCTTCGCAGGTAATCTTCCAGCGTGCCGGCATATCCAACCGCTGCCAGGCGCTGTCCGTTGAAAAGCTCGGGGGTATTGAGCGCAGGTGCCAGCGGGCTGCCCTCGCCCTGCGGGCCGTGGCACCGCTTACAACTGCTCTCGAAGATGGCTGCTCCCTCTTCGATCCGGCGAGAGTTGTAGGAGCGGGTAAACGACTCCATCCGCCGCTGCTCGCCGATGCTCATCACCGCAAACAGCATTACCCCCCCAACCAGAGCTCCCATCC
>JAHFAU010000047.1 GCA_023250385.1 Anaerolineales bacterium | reverse complement strand
CCGGCTCTGCAATCCAGCAGCTCAGCTGAAAAGCAGTTGGTGGCCGAGATCTACCGGGAGCGGAGCAGCGGGGCGCTGATTGTCCGGGCAGCCGACCAGGAATTCCGATCACCCTCCCAGATCGAGGATGAGCAGCTGCGCATGGAGCTGAGTGCGCTCGCCTCCGATCTGTCAAGTTGGTTCGGTGAGGGCTTGCGAATTTCAGCCGCACCCTCGGCGCCGCGGCCGGCCGCCCGGCCGGGCAGCCGGAGCATGTTGGAAGGAATCAACTCCATCCTGCAGCGGGCGCTCGCCGCGGCGGGCGACAAAGCCAAAGGCGTGCAGCTGATCCCCGATGCGGCCGGCGGGGTCAAAGTGTTGATCGGAGTGAAGAGCTATGCTTTGGACGAGGTGCCAGACGAAGACATCAAGCGCCTGATTCGAGAATCGGTTGCGGAGTGGGAAGCGGGTCAATAATCGGCTGAGCTTCGTCGATCAGAATCGCTTCCAGTCGCCCGTCCTGTTCCTGCAGCCGGGCGACCGGTTTAACTGGGTCGTGGATAAAGAAGAGCCAGGCATCCCGTTCCACCGCCCATCTTTGCCAGCGTTGTTTGGTCCTGATGTTTTCAAGCGGCTCCACATCAAAGGCGGTCAGCCATCCGGCCCGGGCCATGTGGACTGAAAACGTAGCCATATCGGAAACAAACAGTCCGTACCATCCTTCCGACTCCAGCAGCACCGACTGGTGGCCTCGGGTATGTCCCGGTGTGACGACACAGCGGACATGCCTGGTTATCGGCTGATCGCCGTGCAACAGCCGCATCCGACCATCCGCAACCAACGGGCCGAAGTTCTCCGAGAAGTAGGTCCCGCGGGTGCGCGCATCGGGGTGGCTGGCATCGGCCCATTCCATCCGCTGAACGAGATAAGTTGCGTTGGGAAAGGTCGGCACGAGCCCGCCCGATTCCAGGCGGGTGTTGCCTCCGCAGTGGTCGGCATGCAAATGGGTGCATAGCACCAGGTCGATTTCGGAGGGTGAGACCCCAAGACCCTGCAGGCCGTTGACCAGCCCGCCGCCGGGCCGAACCAGGCCCCAATTCTTCGCCTCTTTCTGATCCAGCTTTGGGCCCAGGCCGGTGTCGATGAGGATCGTCTTGCCTTCCGACCGGACCAGCATACACGTCAGGGTTTGTGGAATCAGGTGGTTTTGGTTTGGTTCGACGATCCGGCGGTAAAGAACCCGCGGCACCAGGCCGAACGGACCGCCAGGGTCGACCCAGACGATTCCGTCACTGACGAGTTGGAACTCCAGCTCACCCTTGTGCATCGGGGACCGAGGCGAGCCCGAGCGCCTGCTTGAGCTCGCGCTCCAATTCGTGTTTCCCGCGGTCCGGAATGAAGGCGGCCTGAACAGCCGCCAGGATAAGCCCTTTGAGACTCTCGATGGAGAGCCCGAGTTCGGCGACCGCCGTGTAGTACTCGTCGCTCAGTCGAATGTTCGAGATTCCGGGGTCGTCGGTGTTCAGAGTCACCTGCAGACCCGAATCGATCATCTGCGGCAGCGGGTGGTTGCCCATGCCGGATACGACGCCTGAGTGCAGATTGCTGGTCAGACAGACTTCGAAAACTGTCCTGGCGGCTCGGGCGACCTGCACGGCCTGCGGATCCTCCACCACCCGCACCCCATGGCCGATCCGGGTGGCCTGCATCCCATTCACCGCCTGGAGAACTGAGCCTGCGCCCGCCCACTCACCGGCGTGCACGGTGATCCCGAGGCCGGCGGCCCGGGCCGATCGGAACAACGAGACGAAAGGCTCGGCCGGATACTCAACTTCGTTTCCAGCCAGGTCCAAGCCTGCGATTCCATCCCCGATCCGTGCGACGGCCAATTCAACGACCTGCTCCGCCAGCCGAACGGGCTCGTGACGATTCACGCTCGCGATCAAGCTCACCCGCACCCCGAGCTGCTCTGCGGCTTCGCTGGCGAACTCGACTACCCAATCCACCACCTCGGCCAGGGGGAAATCCTTTGCCTGGGAGAGAGCGACCGGGGTGAAACGCAGCTCCAGGTAGCGGATTTCATCTTCAGCCGCGTCTTCGATCGCCTCCCGAGTCACCCGGCGGATGATCTCGGGCGACCGGTAGATCTGACGCAAGGTGCGAAACTTGGAGAGGAAATTTGGCAGTGTCTTCGGCTGTTCCCCCGCGATTTGGACCCGTTCCCTCAGCTCAGCTTCTTCTTGGGGCAGGTCGAGATCCTCCTGGCGGGCCACCTCCAGCAGGGTCTTGAGCCGCAGCGAGCCCTCCAGGTGCCGGTGCAGGTCCACCTTGGGCAAGCTTGCGAGCTCTTGCTGAAGTTCGAACGGCGAGCTGGGAGGCACGCTTGGTCTAACGACCTCGACGCCGGCGGCGCCGAGACTTGGTCCCTTGGGTTGGAGCCGGTTGCGCAGCCGAGGGTCGGGCAGCGACGGCCGGCTGGGGTGCGCCAAACTGAATCCTGTACAGGCGGCCGACGATTCCGGCCCGAATATTCTCGAGCAGTGCGCGGAACAGATCGACTGCCCGGCTCTTGTATTGGACTAGCGGGTCCCGCTGGCCATAGGCCTCGAGTCCGATCGAGGTCCGCAAGGCTTCCATTTGAGTCAGGTAGTCGACCCACAGGCGGTCGCCGACGCCGAGGAACAGTTGTCGGTGGAGCTGGGCGAGGGTGCTGGCGCCAATCGCCTGCTGCAGGTACTCGCGGGCCCCATCCAGGTGGGACAGGATGGCCTGATTCAGTTCAGCTGGATCTCGACTCTGCAACAGGCCCGCAGCGTGATAGGCGTACGACAGCCGCGGGATGATGACTTCTCGGGCCTGGTGGCTCCGCGAATCGAACAGGGTCTGGCGGGAGTAGCTGAGCTGGATCAGAGCCCGGATCTTGAGCGGTTCATCAACCAAACTGCCTCGCTGCAGCACGCTCTCCAGCTCGCGGGAAATATCTTCTACCGCCTGGGCTGCCCTGCGCTCTTGAACCCGCCCCAGCGCCGAGAACAGCTCGGTTTCGGCCTGGTCCCAATCAATTGGGGCTTGGACCTGCAGATTGAGGCTCTCGCCTACCCGATTCTCCAGCGATTGGACCAGCCCGGACCAGACCCGCAATCCCATGCTGGCCTCGATCAATTCGGGAACCGAATCCCGGAATCGGTCCGGGTCTTCCCGAATCAATTGGCGGACCTGGCCGTTCGCCTGCAAGCTCAGTCCGGCGGTTGACTCCACCGCGCTCAATAGGGCACTCGGGTCGATCGCAGCCTCTGACTGCTCGGCCTCCAGGTAGGCGCCCTCGATAGCCATCTCGGCCAAGTCGGTTCGCTCCCGGACCTGGGTCTCCAAGCCCGAGAGGGCCCGCTCGAGCTGAGTCTGGGCGGCTCGATTGAGGTGCTCCGCTTGGGATTGCAATGAGCTCCGGACCAGGTCTGCCAGGGCCGAGCCGAGGGCTTCCCCCCGATCAATTGCTTCCAGCGACCCGGCAAGCAGCTTCAGCATGAAGGAGGGGTACGGCTGAATGGTGTCCGCGCCCAGCGTCGGTTGGATCTCCTCCAACCACGCCAGCAGTCGCCAGGGCCCCTCCGGATCGGCGAATGCCGTGCTCACGTGCGACTCGACTTCGGCCCGAAGCATTGCGCGGATGTCCTCACTCAAGTCGTCCTTGATGAAGACCCGATTGCGTTGGTTGTAGAAGATCTCGCGCTGCTGGTTGAGCACGTCGTCGTATTCAAGCAGGTGTTTGCGCCGGTCGAAGTTCGCGCCTTCGACCCGAGTCTGGGATTGCTCGATGGTCTTGTTGACGATCCGATGCGAGATCGGCGTGGCGTCATCAATGTCGAGCTTTTCCATCAGGCCGGAGACCTGAGCGCCGCCAAATAACCGCATCAACTCGTCCTCCAGGGAGAGGAAGAATTGGGACGATCCGGGATCGCCTTGGCGAGCGGATCGGCCTCGCAATTGGTTGTCAATCCGCCGGGCTTCGTGCCGCTCCGATCCGAGCACATGCAGCCCGCCAACCTCCCGGACTAGCTTCTCTTCCACCATGAATCGACGGAACAACTCCACTTCGGATTCGTAGATTCCAACCGCGGTTGGGTCGGCCCCCTCGAGCGCGGTTACCCGCTCTTGAAGATTCAAGGTCTCTGGATCCCGGTTTCCAACTCGGCGCAGCACTCGACTAACGCCCGCCAGCACTTCTTCTGCAATTTCTCCCCCAAGCTTGATGTCGACCCCGCGCCCGGCCATGTTGGTGGCAATTGTGACCGCCCCAAATGCGCCGGCGCTGGCAATGATCTGCGACTCTTCGGCGTGCTTCTTGGCGTTCAGCACGTTGTGCGGAATGCCGGCCTGGAGTGCTTTGGCGAGGCGCTCCTGACGTTCCGGCCCTAACTCCAGCAGAGCCGACAGCCGCTCCAGATTCTCGGGGCGGCTGGGGTTGAGGGCGAGCTCGAGTTCACGGGCAAATTGCCGCAACCGCCCGGTGTCGAGCTTATCGAGCGGCGCATACAGCTCCTGCAGCTCCTCCACCCGCCGGCCGTCGTCGGGGATCTCGTGCGCCAGCATGTACGCTTCGCGCAAGAGCTGAATCATGGCCAGTCGCTGGAGCAGCTCGGCCCGCAGCCGCCCCGACAACCGCTCCGAAAGCTCCACCGAAGTAGTTCCTACCAACTGCGGCTGTCCGAGCACATGCCGCCGCAAGATCTCCAGGCTGACCGAGCGCAGCTTGGCCTCCTCGGTCCGATACACCAGATCCGGCAGGTCTTTGCGTCGCCAGAAAACCGGCATCTGCTCCGAGTCGCCGCGGCGGGCGAAGTATCCGAAGCGGCTTCCATTCTCCTGAGCTTGGAGCTGCACCAGCTCGGAATCCGGCTGTTGTGCGATGTACTCCAGATTCGTCGGCAGCGGCACCACGTCCACCCGGTAGATCTTGTTGAACTCTTCGGCTTCGGTAAGTGCAGTCCCAGTCATCCCGGCCAGCTTCTCGTACATCCGGAAATAGTTCTGAAGCGTGATCGTTGCGTAAGTGACGTTCTCCTCCCGGATGCGAACCCCCTCCTTGGCCTCCACTGCCTGATGCAGGCCGTCCGACCACCGCCGACCCGGCATCATTCGCCCGGTGAATTCATCCACGATGATCACCCGGCCGCCTTGGACGACATAGTCCTTATTCCGCTTGAAGATGTATTGGGCCCGCAGGCTCTGCTCCAGGTAGCCAAGCAATCGAGCCTGTTCGGGCGTGATGTCTTCCGGCCGGTCTGGATCGCGCAGAGTCTGGCCCAGCAACCTCTCAACATGGTCTTCGCCGATTTCCGTTAGCGAAATTGTGCGATCCCGCTCGCTGATCTCGTAGTCTTCTGGCTCGAGCTGTCTGACCACCCCAGTCATTTGCTGGTAAAGCGCAGGGTCTTCCTCGGCCGGGCCGGAAATGATCAGGGGGGTGCGGGCCTCGTCGATCAGGATGTTGTCCACCTCGTCGACGATCGCGTAGTAGTGGCCGCGCTGCGAGCGGGCTTCCAGCGTGGGGGCCATGTTGTCGCGCAGGTAGTCGAATCCGAACTCGTTATTGGTCCCATACGTGATGTCCGCCTGGTAGGCCAACCGGCGATCCACCAATTCCAGCTGATATACATCCTCCTGCCCAGTCGTCCGGCTTGGGTCGAAGGTGAATGCTTTCCGGCCATGTTCGGTCCGAGCTGCCTCTTGCAAGACGCCCACGTCCATTCCCAGGAAATTGAAGACCGGCCCCATCCAGCGAGCATCGCGGCGTGCCAGGTAGTCGTTGACCGTGACCAGGTGAACTCCACGACCGGTCAGCGCATTGAGGTAGAGCGGCATAGTCGCGACCAGAGTCTTGCCTTCCCCGGTCTTCATTTCAGCAATTCGCCCTTCATGCAGCGCAGCGCCGCCGATCAGCTGCACATCGAAGTGGCGTAAGCCAATGGTGCGGACGGAGACCTCCCGGACAACCGCAAACGCCTCCGGGAGCAGGTCGTCCAGCGATTCTCCGGAGCCCAGCCGGTTCTTGAATTCGCCGGTCTTGGCGTGCAGCTCTGAATCGGCCAAGGCGTGGATTTCGGGCTCGAGCGAGCTGATCTTGCGGGCCAACGCCTCATAGCGCTCTAGGTCCCGACCCAGCGAATCGCCCCCAAGCAGCTTCGACAGACCCTTTAACATGGAAATCGGCGGGATTATAGCATCCGGTCGGGTTGGCCGTTCTTGCGGGGAGTCGCGGCCGCCGCGTATCGCCGGAGTTTAGCGACCTAAGCTAGAATCAGGCGGGGCGGTGGCGGAACTGGTAGACGCCGAGGACTTAAAATCCTCTGAGGGTGACCTCGTGTGGGTTCGAGTCCCACCCGCCCCACCCGTTGCTCCAGGCCGCAATCGCACGGGTCCCCTCCGGCGATGGACTGTCGGCGGGCCGGCTGCGGCTCAATTGATTTCCCCAAATAGACCTTAGGTGTACAATCGCCCGCCGCATGCCCCACCGATACCTGCCGCTGATCGTCCTGGCCGGCACGCTGCTGTCTTGCACGCTCCCCGGCACAACCTCTCCCACCCCGTTCGCCTTCCCAACTCCTGACCTCACGCTGACTGCGGCCTTCGTGCCCACGGCTGCGCCGCCAGTTGCAACCCGAACCCTGCCGCCGGCCAATACCGAGACACCGACACCGACCGGAGTCCTGCCGTCGGGAACCTCCGAAGCAACCGGTACCGCCGCTCCGGCTACGCTCGACACCCGCCCGAACGGCTCTCCGGTCGAAGCCGCCCTGCTCGAGACGCCGCCAACGATCGATGGCGCTCTCGCCGACTGGACCGACCTCGGCCGCGAGCTGGGGCAGATCGTGTTCGGGGCCAGCAACTGGACCGGTGCCAGCGACGTTTCTGCCAAATATCACATCGGCTGGACCGAGCAGGGGCTGTACCTTGGCCTGCAAGTGACCGATGACAAACGGGTGCAGGTCTCCAGCGGCCGGAACATGTTCAAAGGCGATATCGTTGAACTCCAGCTTGATAGCGATCTCACCGGCGACTTCTTTTCGAACTCACTGACGAGCGATGATTACCAGATTGGCCTGTCGCCGGGGAACTTTGGTTCCCTGGCAAGCGAAGCCTGGCGCTGGTATCCGATTGGCTTGGCCGGGCCGCTGTCTGGAGTGAGCGTAAAAGCGGTTACGACTGCCGAGGGTTACGGCTTGGAGGCGATGATTCCTTGGACGGTCTTTGGGGTAACGCCGGAGGTGGGCGACCGCTTTGGATTCGCGCTCTCCATTTCTGACGATGACCTGAGTGGGGCGCCCGTCCAGCAATCGATGGTGTCCAGCGTGAGCACCCGCACTCTGACCAATCCCACAACCTGGGGCACGCTTGTGTTAAAGTAACCAACCGTAGGCGCCGTGTCAGGAAACAAAAAGGGGCCGGGGTCTCCATCCGGCCCCTTCGATTTCCCGCTTCGATCAAAACAGGACAGAGGCGAGCTCGTCTCGGTACCTGCGGGTCAGCGGGTCCTGGTCGCCCAGCAGGGCAAAGAGCGCGAGCAGCACCTGCTTGGGCAGGCCTTCCCGGTAGGACTTATCTTGCCGGAGAACGTCCAGCAGCCCGTCCATAGCCGCCGGCAGATTGCCCCGTCCGATCAACCGGGCTGCCTGGTACAGGCTGGCCTCGAGCGGCGGCAGATCAAGATTCGGAGCAGCCGTCTCAACTTGGCTGAGCAAGGTAGCCAGCGGAAGGTAACTCTCGGCTTTGACCCAGGCCATGCCCGGTGGGAAGTTCTCCAGAATACTGCGCGCTTCCGACCCTTTCCCCTGAATAAGCAAGGACTCGACCAGGCCAAGGGCCGCCTCGGAGTTCGTCTCGTCTTGCTCGAACACCTCCCGATAGGCGGCCTCGGCTTCCGGGTAGTGGCGGGTGGCTAGCAGACTGTGAGCCTGCTCCACGGCCTGCTCCGCTTCACTCGGAGTCAGCTGCTCGATAAACCGGCGGACGGTCCGCTCGGGCTGCGCGCCATGGAACTGAGCCGCCAGCTCTCCATTGCGAAATGCTTTCACCGCCGGAATCCCGTGCACGCCATATCGAATCGAAAGGTTCGGATTCTCGTCCACGTTGACTCTGGCCAGCACGAACGCACCACCGGCCTCAATGGCCTGCCGTTCGAGAATCGGGCTCAAGACCCTGCACGGACCGCACCAGGGGGCCCAGAAGTCCACCACGACCGGAACGTCAAATGATTTGAGTACGACCTGGGTCTCAAACGTGGCCTCGTTGACGTCAAGAATGTATTCGGAGAGGGTCATGCCAAACTCTAGTGGACTATGATTCTACACTCAGTTGTCGCCATTTTCCGGGCCGGTCGGCTGGCGGACCTCGATCACGTCTCCGTGGTTATCAATCCGCACCTGGAACCCCAGCATCCCCATCCAGGCCCGAACCTCCTCCGGGAGACCGGTCTCAATCAGCCGATCGAATTGGCGGTCCAGATTCTTGAGTGAGTTGTCGATAATGGCCTTGGTGAAGATATCTTCCTGGCCGATGGCCTTCATCGTCCCGTCGCTTATCAGGTCTTCGTTACCGCGAATGAACTCTGCGAACTTCGCCAGAACCTGCCGGTCCACCCCCTCGCTCTCGATGTGCCGCTTGAAGCCATCATCGTCGAGAACGTAGAAGGCCTCGCCCCCGATGGTCGCGACCTCGACCGCCCCGCCGACCGGGTCGGTGACGAGCCCTGCAAACAGCGCATGTTTCGCCATACGGTAGCAGCTTAGGCGACTCGGACCGAGGTTCCGTGGCCCTTCCAGACTTCCTGTTCGGCCTTGGGGACCACCGGATTGGTCCAGCGGTACAGCCATTTGGCGGCGTCGAGGGTCATGTTGATGCAGCCATGGCTGCGCGGCACACCAAAATCATTGTGCCAGAATGTGCCATGGAAGGAAACACCTTCTTCATCAATATACGCGACCCATGGCACACCCGGCAAGTCAAAGCCGCTGGCCAGGTTGCCGGCCGCCATGTGACGGGAGGGGCGTTTGCGAAATGTTTCAAATTCGCCGCTCGGCGTCGCGTACAGGTCTTGGCCGAACTTTCGGCCGGTCGATACTTTGGTCGTGAACACCAGCCGTCCGGCCTCGTAGCAGTTCACCCACTGATTAGCCAGGTCGACTTCCACTAATTTCTCGTGCGGCGGGACTTCCGATGAGATCGGGATCAGCTCCGACACCGGAATTGGCCGAAAGGCATAGGCCGGCGCGTAGTAGACATAGATGTACTTGTCATCGAAGATACGATACCACTTCTGCAGGCTGACATCCTGGCTGACCCCGGTCACCCAGAACGTCATTCCATAATAGAAGCGGTAGGCCAGTTCGCTATCCGACCGCGGCCTCCAGTGGGCATTGACATAGGGGACGGAGACTTCCGTCAGTACTCCACCGAAGGGGATGCTTTCGAGCGGCAGGTTTGGCATGTCCCGAACGGGTTGAACCGAGGCGGAGTGGGCAAAGCCCAGACCGTTGACCTCGTACCACGTCCGGTTATGCTCCGGGATTGGGTCTCCGACCCAAGCCGCCGCGATCTCGAACACGTCGTCCCGCCACAGCGTCTTGCGCTTCTCGCTGGCAAAGGAGGGTCGGCTGAAGATGTCCAGGGTCGGGTCGACCACGCGTCCCAGCAGGCCCGGCTCGGCCTCGACCGCGGCCCGGGTCCACTGCGAAGGAATCCCCAGGGCCAGCAGGCCCGTCCCTGAAAGCCGAACGAACTCTCGCCTGGAGAGCGGAACGCCAATTTCGATTCCGTCTGGCACGGAATTACCCCTTCCCCCGAATTGTCTGCAAGATTCGGACCGCTACGGGTGAACGTTCACCAGCGTCCCGAGGGGGGCGAAATTATATAGCCACTCCGAATCGGGGATAGTGAGGTTGACACAGCCGTGGCTCATGGGGGTGCCGAAGTTGCTGTGCCAGTAGGTCCCGTGCAGGCCGTAGCCGCGGTAGAAATACATGATCCAGGGTACCCCTGGCAGATAGTAGCCGGGTCCGGCCATCGGAGCGGACGGCAGTTTGATGTAGACCCGGAATTGCCCGGTCACCGTGGGATGGATTGCCGTGCCGGTGGACACAATGAAGCTCTGGACCGCGGTTTCTCCCTCGTAGGCCGTAACGCTCTGGCTGCTGAGGTCCACGTCGATCCAACGCCCTTCGTCCGCCAACTCCGCCGGATCCATGCTGTAATGCTGCGAGACTGCTGGCCGCTGGGTTGGGGTCAGGGTCGCGGTCGGAGTGAAGGTCGGGGTCGGAGTGGGAGTTAAAGTCGGGGTCGGAGTCGGCGTGGGAGTAGGAGTCGGGGTCGGGGTCAAAGTCGCCTTGTCGAGCGGGGCGGAAGCCGAATGCGGCTCGCGGGCATCGGCCGGCTGGCCGCCCAGCCAGAGTCCGATCCCCACTGCCAATCCCAGAGCCGGCAAGGCGATTCGCCAGGAGAGGATCCGGCGCGGGCTGAGCGCTTCGAACGGGAGCGGCTGAATATCCAATTCACGCAGCGCGGCCCTGCGGCTGCGCGGCGGGAGCTGCCGCACCATCCAACGAATCGCCTTTCGTGCTCGTTTGCTCCGGGGATTGATTTCCAGGGCCCGGGCCAGGTAGGCGAGCCCAGCCTTCGGTTCGGAGGTTGCCGCCAGATAGAGCCAGGGCTCTTCAGACTGGGGAGCGAGTTTGGCTGCCAGGCGGGCGTGCCGCCGGGTGGACGCTTTATCTCCGGAGGCGAGGGCCTGGTGAGCCGCGTGAATCGCCGCGGCGGCCTGTGAGTCGGCGATCGAGAGCCGGTTCAAGGCAGGCTCTCGAGCGGAAGGGTGGCTGGCTCGTTATTTACAAAACACAGCAGGCCGTCCACGATTCCACGCGCCGCCTTATCGGGCTCTTCCACGAGGAATCGCTGATCCAGGAAGAGAAAACCAATCTCGATGATGGCGGCCGGGGTCTGGCGGTGAATCTCGTAGAATGTGTGGTACTCGGTCATGTCCAGGGTCACGCTGTTGGGATGGAAACGCAGGCCCGTCGCCCGACCGTAGCGGTCGGCCACACAGGCCACCAGCCGCTGCGACCGATCCGGAACGGCGGTATCCACAGCTGCGGCGACCTTGTAGCCGGTTGCCTCTTCGTTGATCGCGGAACAGGAATCGGTGTGCACCGAGATGAGGGCCGCGCCTCGATACCCGTTCAGCCTGGGGTCCCACTCTTCCAGCAGTTCCACCTTCAAACCTGCCGCCTCCAGACCCTGTACCACCAGATTGGCGACCCGAGTGTTCACGTCCAGCTCGCGCAGCCCGTTTGGACAGACCGCGCCAGGGTCTTCCAGGCCGCTGGCGGGATGCAGGCCGGAATGCCCGGCAACCACGCCGATCGGTAAGACCCCGGTGGTCTCCGGCGTCTGCAGCGGGGGGACCACCTGCCCGCCTTCCACGGCTGCCATCAGGTTTCCGACGAGCTCACCTGGGTCCAGACTCGCCGGTCGCCAGGCCGTCAGCACCGTGGCCACGACTGCCGCAACCCCCAAAGTGACGGCGAGCTGCCGCGGCACTTGGCTATGAGTCGGGTTGGGGGAGCGACGGGATTCGCTTGCCGCACGCCTGGACATGGCTGGCCGCATGCTATCCCGGCAGAGGCATTATAGCAAGGGGTTTTCACCGGCGACCACCTGACC
>JAHFAU010000139.1 GCA_023250385.1 Anaerolineales bacterium | reverse complement strand
AGGCAGCGCGGCCGGCAGTCGGACAATCCGCCAGATTTGGCTGCGCCGGGCCCCCATCGAGCGCAGCAGCGCGATCAGATCGGGATCGGTCGAAGCCAGGCCATCCGCAGTATTCACTGCTAGTGGGAAGAAACAAATCAGCACCACAATGATGATCTTGGGCAGCAGCCCGAAGCCGAACCAGATGATGAGCAGCGGCGCAATAGCCAGGATCTGAACCGTCTGGGAGGCGACCAGGATCGGGTACACGGCTCGCCGAATTAGACCGAAGAGGTCCATGACGGCCGCCAGCGCGACGCCCAGCAAGACTGCCACCGCCAGGCCGATCGCGGTCTCGACCAAGGTAGTCGCGACGGCAGAGACCAGCAGGCTTCGAGTCTCCCAACCAGCCCGCGCCACCTCGATGGGCGAGGGCAAGATGAATGCGGAGAGGCCGCCGGCCAGCAGGCTCCAAACCATCAGGACCAGTGCGAGCAAGACTGCGGACGGCAGCCCGAGCGCGGCGACTCTGACCGTACGGTTGGCGGCCGCCATCCTTAGCTCCGCTCGTCCCGGCCGGGCTGTGAGTGGGTATGAACCGCGAGCAGCAAGCCGGACTGCAATTGCACCTGTGCGGTGGATTCGGTCAGCACATTGCTCACCCCGCGCGGCAGACCAAAGTGCAGGGTTTCGCCGCGCAGTGGATACTCGAGGCCCTGGGTCACCACTCCGCTGACTTCCCCGGCCAGTGGAATCAGGCTCAACAAATCGCCAGGCTGGCCGCTCACTGCGCCTCCGGGCGGACGCAGCAGCCAGGCCGTCTGATTGCCGGTCCAAATCCGGATCTCCAGCATGGCGAATTGAGGGTGGGCCAACAACAACAGGTTGGCGAGGCTCATGTCTAACCGCCCACCCAGTACGCCAAGTAGGAGTACTTGAGTGATTCCCAGCTCCAGGCTGTGCAGCAGTGCCAGCTCGAGGTCGGTCTCATCCTTTTGCTGCGGGCTGCGCACCAAGCGGACGCCGGCAGCTTCCAATTGGGGGACTTCGGCAGGATCGATCGAGTCCAAGTCGCCGACGAGCGTGTCCGGCACCAGCCCGAGCTTCCGAGCATTGTGGAGTCCCCCGTCGGCGGCGATGACTCGGGCCGTCGTCCAGCCGGCTAACCGCGCTTTCAGCTTGGCCGGGTCTTGCAACTCTCCATTGGCAACGACGATCGCTCGCAAAACGAAAGCCCCTCCTGGCAGAGGGGCCTTTGCGGGCTGCGTGTGTTTGCAATCCCTCCGCCGGCATGATCCGGATCAGGTTGGCGGGTCGAGGGCGGGTGGCCCTCCTCTCAGCCCGGCTGCTCCGGGCTCCCCGTTGCGTCTATGCTAGAAGCTATTGTATCGGGAGGACCCGCCGGCGGTCAAGTCGCGAGGGTCGGCTAGTCGAGCGGAACGCGGGTGGCTTGGATCGAACAAAGCGAATCGCCGCGGGCCCGACACTGAGTCTCCTCGACCATGAAATTTCGGCCGCCACTGACCCAGTAGAGCGACTCCTGGATCAATCCCACGACCAGGTGGCAGCAGGCCGCCTCGGTCTGCCTGCCCCAGCAGATCGGGCAGCGCTCGACGTGCCACCAGATCCGGTCGGGGGCTTCCGAAACATGCACCAGCTGGTCCGAATAGCGGTTGAATAGATCGGCGAAGGCCTTGGCGCCGGTGATCACTTTCATGTTCAGCGGCAGCAGTCGGAAGGCGAGGTTGCCATCGCCGAGGTTGGGCGAGAATTCTTGCAGGCCGTATTTGAAACAGACCCGGCCGGTTCGCAAGGCCAGGCCGCGCCCGCTCTTGATCCCAAATAGCCGGTCCAGCGCATCGTGGATCTCGCCCAGCTGCTCGAAGGGGAAGGCCCGATCGAGAGTGTTGGGCGGGTAGTCCCCGATCAGCCGATCGAGGCTCGCCAGCCGCAGCACGGCGTTCAGCCCGCTTCGGCCAAGCACCTCCTCCATGGCCAGCAGCAGGATACGCCCCATTTTGTTGGGGTAGAAGTACTGATCTATCAAAGGATCAGGCTGAGCGAGTGCGGCTGGGAGCTACTTCTTCTTTTCCCCCATCTCTTCCAAGATGCTGTAGAGCAGCTCGAGCAGCACGTTCTTTACGGTGTCCCGTTTCGTCGCGACGCAGGGCAGCATTTTGACCCGGCCGTCGAGCTTGAGCGCAATGCGCAAGTCTTCGATTTCCCACGAATCTTCCATGTCCTGCTTGTTGGCCGCCACGACATAGGGGGTCGGGGCATAGGCCCGGAAAGTCTGCAAGATCCCGCGGGCCTCCCGGAAGGTTTCGGGGCGGGCCGAATCGACCATGACGATGAAGCCCAGCATTCCCTCGGATAGGATCTCCCACATGAAGTCGAACCGCTTCTGGCCGGGGGTGCCGAACAGATAGAGTACCAGTTCGTCATCGACCGTGATTCGGCCGAAGTCCATCGCGACCGTGGTGGTTTCTTTGACTCGCTCGGCCTCCGAGCTGATCTTGCGCTCGGTGGATACGACGTCGATCTCGCTCACCGATTTGATGAACTCAGTCTTGCCTGAGTTGAACGGCCCGGTGACCACCATCTTGACCGTCTGCATGCTTTCCTCGCGCCTACAGTGAGCGGATCCTATCGATGAGCCGATTCACCAGCGTGGCCCGCTGCTTCTCATCGACGGGTTTGAAGGATGCAGCCTGGCTCGGGAGCGGCATCCCTTCGGGCCGCACAACTTCGACCAGACCGGCCTCCAGCAGCGCATACACGATCTTTCGAATCTCAACTTCGGACATTTTGTTCGCCCGCGCAATCTGCCGGATGCTGTTCTTGGGATTGATGTAGGAGACTACCTTCCACTCCATGGTATTGAGGTGCACATTCCGGATGTTTGCTCCTGGGCGCTCCACAAAAGTCAAGGCCATATCCAGATTGGGGATTTCGTCGGCGAGGGCCTCAACTTCCTTGATCCGGCGGGAGCCCTCGATGATGACGTTTTCCAAATCCAGCCGGATGGTGATGTGATCGTCTGGCGGCAGGACGTCGTTATCAAATCGAAAGAACCCGTCGATCCAGGAGAATAAGCGGTAGACGACCTCTAGCACGTAGTGCTGAATGCTGGCGAGGATGTCCTGTTGCGAAAGATAACCGGCGTTGATCAGCAGCAAGCCGAGCTCCTTGTCGGACTTATCCGCCGCATGTTTCTTGATCAGTTTGGATTGTTCGGGGCGAACCTTGCTGGATTTCGTGAGCACGCCCAGCAGGGTGCCATCTTCGTTACCCAGCTGGGCGTGGATCAGTTTGCCTTCTCGGAAGGACACCCAGGCGGCCACATTGGGGCCTTCAAGGGTCAGGGTCCCCGTCTTGTGGGCAAGGTTGACCAGATTGAAGATTTGCACGACGCTGAAATCGCGCAGGTTGCCTTTGAGTGCCATTCACGGTCTCTGGACCCGACCCCCGGGATAGAGTCCGCCGATTATACCCTAGGGCCTTTGAGCGACAAAACAGGCCTTTGGTATGGGCGCTCTACAGAACTAAGGCCGCCACCCGCCGAGCAGCGAGCGGACATTTTGGAGGGTGACTACCGCGTCCGGATCGAGCGCGATGACCCGGTCCCGGAGCCGATTGGCAGCTCGCCGCGGGGCGAAGCAGAGGACCAGCTCGACACTCCCGCCGAATCCTTGCCCGAATATTTCGGTGGCGCCCCAGCCCTCCGTGCGCAGCGCATCGGCGATGGCCGGTCCGCGAGCCGCGCTGTAGACCCTGACCAGGGCATGGCTCGGGAGGACCCGGCTCTCGAGGCTGAGGCCGATGACATTGCCGGTGGCGAATCCGGCGGCGTACGCCAACAGGTTGAGCGGATGGGTCAAGGTAGTCAAGAGCCCCACTGCACCGAGCAAGAACAGACCTGACTCGGTGAAGCCCAACACCCAAGACACGAGCGGACGGCCGCGGGTGATGGCGAGGGTCCGCAGAGTCGCAAGCGTGAGATCGGTTGCCCGCAATCCGAAGAGCAGGGCCGCCACCAGTGCCGGTGGCAGACTGATCCAATCG
>JAHFAU010000138.1 GCA_023250385.1 Anaerolineales bacterium | reverse complement strand
CCTCGCCTTCGATGGGCGATATCGGTTGAGGTTTCGGATGCCACAGGGAAAGCAGACCTTGAAGTTGGGCTCAGAGGTCCGCTCTATCACCTCTCGATGACGGTTGAGAACATGCTGTTAACGGGGGACAGCGATACCGCGCACGCCTTCCTCGCATCCGTCCAAGCGTCTGTTGAGAAGGCCATTGGGCCACCGCCCAAGTGAAGCCGGTGCGGACCGATGGTGAGACCTTTGAACCCATTACCGCGCCTGGAATTGCTAATACTCCTGACGCTGCTGACCGCACTGGGCTGTACAACATCCGCTGGATCGCTGACTCAGACCGGGATGACCGAGCCTAGCCAGTTGGCCGAACTGGAGTACATCCAGAGCCCCCAGGGCTTGTATGGCTATATCGCTTGGCTAGACGATGAAACGCTCGCAGTCCAATACCGGACTGGCTTGTTAGGCGCGCTTAGCCCAAGAATCTGGCGGCTCGCACTCGACGGCCAATCGTTTGAAATGATGGATTTGCCGAAGCATCCCTCCTGCGGTGCGGATGGAGAGAACGGATACGAGGCGCCAGAGCGCCTGCCCGACGGCCGGATGGGCTACTTCGTGGCGTGCCGGCCCGCAGGAGACACTTTTAACATCAAGTACTACCTCATGGGGCTCGACAATCGGACTGGCGAGGTCACGCAGTTGTTGGACTATCCAATGCCGGAGAGCATTGTCGGGACCGGTGGATTCCAATGGAACCCAACCATGTCCATCGGCCTAATGGGGAATGCAAACCGGTTGATTTCAGAGCAAATGTACCGGCTCTCGAAAGAAGGCTGGGAAGAGCTCGATGTCGGGCTGGCTCAGGCGTACGGGCCGTCATGGTCGCCCAGTGGCGACCAAGTCGCATTCATCGGGGCCACAGAGAAGGGGTCCCCTCTCACCTTTTCGGATCTTGGACTGTATTTGATGAGTGCGGGTGGTAAGGATGTCCATCCAGTGTTGGAAGGGTTTCGTGTTGCGAGCGGAGTTGCCTGGGCCCCCCAGGGCCGCTGGTTGGCCTTCCCAGCTACGTTCGGGGAAGGAGATGTGGAGAACTCCGGCCTCTGGCTCTTCGACCTGGAACAGAATCGAGTGAGTCAGATTGCTGAGGGGGAATTCGGGCTGCCGCGCTGGTCACCCGATGGCCGGCGGATTGCTGTGGTCCAATTCCTGGGACCGGTGGAAGACCGCGAGCATCGGGTGGCGATCCTCGAGGTCGGGCCCTTGCTCGGGGATTAGCTAGGGCGGGTTCGACTTTCGGATGGCGAGGCTCGGCCGGTCTGCCTGTAGCGCTTGCGCAATTCGTTTACGGCCACCAGCTGGCCCTGCGCATCCTCAAAGTACCAATGCTCCCATCCGTTGCACGGGCTGCCGCCGGCCAGCCGGCTGCCCAGCTGATGAATCGATCCTTCCACCCCGTTCAGCCGCAACCGGCCGTCGGGCTTCACCCAGGCCGACCGCCCGCGATCCTTTTTGAAATACAGCTTCTGGCCGGGGCGGATCAAGGCCGCTTCGAGCAGTGAGGCGAATGGAACCCGCGGTTGGCGGCGAGGCCGGGCATCGAGCAACTGTCCACCGGCTGGATCAGGCTGGACGGCTTCGATCCGGCGGCGGGCGATCTCTACGTAACGAGGCTCCTTCTCAATACCGATCCACTGCCGACCCAGGCGCTCGGCGACCGCCCCCGTGGTGCCGGTGCCGAAGAAAGGATCCAGCACAAGGTCCCCAGGTTCCGTCGAGGCCAGCAGCACACGCTGTAACAGCGCTTCCGGTTTCTGGGTGGAATGGGCTTTCTTGCCGTTGAGCTTGATCCGCTCTTTGCCGGTGCATAGCGGCAGGACCCAGTCGCTGCGCATCTGCTTCCCATCGTTGACCTGTTTCATGGCGTGGTGGTTGAAGGTGTACTTGGCATGGCTCGACTTGGCGGCCCAGATCAGGGTCTCGTGGGCGTTGGTGAAACGGACCCCGCGAAAGTTGGGCATCGGATTGGTCTTGATCCAGAGCACGTCATTGAGGATCCAGAATCCGAGGTCTTGCAAGATGGCGCCGACCCGGTAGATGTTGTGGTAGGTCCCAATGACCCACAGACTGCCGTCGGCTTTGAGCAGTCGGCGGCAGGCGGTGAGCCAGCCCCGGCTGAACTGGTCGTACTGCTCGAAACTCTCGAAGCGATCCCAGGCGTCCTCGACTCCCTGCACCCGGGTCAGGTTAGGACGCCAGAGTTCCTGGCTGAGCTGCAGGTTGTAGGGTGGATCGGCGAAGATCAGATCGATGGAACCCTTCGGCAGGCGTTCCATAACCTGCAAGCAATCGCCTTCAACCACGCGATTGAGCGGCAATCGTTTCGTCGTCATCACGCCCTTCCCTGCCGGGCAGCCCGCACTTTCAGTGGGATGCGAACACCCGGCGGCTTCGCGCTTCGAACTAACTCATCCTTCGGTCTTTGCGGACCTCAAGCCAAATTCGGCTATGCGCACCCTTCAGTCGGCAGCCGATCAGTTCGGCGGACAATCCCCGGTCGAGGTCCAGGTCTCTCCGACTTTTTCCAGGCACTCACAATAACTCACCGGCGGCGACCCTTCGGGGCCGCCCAGTATCAGAAAGCGAACCCGGGTCTCGACGCACGCCGCTCCGGTCGCCTCGCTGCCGCTAACAATCCGCGTGCCGGAGATCCCCAGCCCCTGTTCCCCAGCCTCGCGAATCAGCCAGACTCGGGTCTCGCCCAACTCCCCTCGCCCAACTCGAATCTCCCCTCGGACGGCCATCGTTACCATCAGGGTAAAGACTCCCACCCCAAGCAGCCCAATCCCGATGCTGAGCAGGCATCCGACCGCGGGTGGAAAGGGCAGTTTGCTCTCCGGCTCGCGGGTGAATTGTTCTGATTCGAGCGCGGGCAGCCAACACCTCCCTGCCGATCTGCGACCGCGGTTACGCGAAGTCTACTCGGTTGGCGCGTCAGGGCAACTGCGCTACACACAAAGTACTGCCGAGGAGCGGGAGGCCCGCTCAGGAGGAGGTACGCTGAGCCCGGTCCGACTCCGGCCCTGCTTGACTATGCCGGAGCTTAACGATATCCTCCATGCTACGCGGGTGTAGTTCAGTGGTAGAACGTCTCCTTGCCAAGGAGAAGGTCGTGGGTTCGAATCCCATCGCCCGCTCTGAGTAGGCGGCCTATCGCCGAGGCAGCAGTCGCGGCGGTAGGCATTTTTGCGAGTGGCGTAGGAGGGCCACTGGGTCCTACGCCCAAATGGCGACGTAGCCAAGTGGTAAGGCAGGGGTCTGCAAAACCCTTATGCGCGGGTTCGAATCCCGCCGTCGCCTCCTGAGTCAATAGCAAGCGACGTCGGCCAACGAAATCGGGCATCAGCCCCGAGTCCAGTTGCAAAGGGGGTTGTTTCGGGGCTGTCGATTAGCGAGACCTTGCCTCTTGGGCGGCTCCCATTCGCTCCGGGTTCTCAACCCACCCTCGGCACCCTCCAAATTTTCCGCAAAGCTGGCTGTCCCTTTTGGGGCAGGTTTGCGTTTTACGGGTAGGTGATCGCAGGGAGTAAAGACAGGATGGCGATGGCGGAACTACCTGGCCCTTCCGAGGTCAAGAACGCCGAAAATGACGAGGAAGGGACGCTGGCCGCCGCCCGCGCTGGGGATCCAGCCGCGCTCGGCCGCATCTACGAACGCTACGTCCGTCCAGTCTTTCGCTATCTGCACAGCCAGATCGGTGACACCGCCGATGCCGAAGACGTGACCTCCCAGACGTTCCTAAGTGCGCTCGAAGCGGTACCGCCACCATGGGCATTTCGCCGCTTGGCTTTTCACGATCGCGCGTCGCAAGGCCGTCGATTACTTCCGAAAGGGTCGCCCTCAGGTCTACCTCGACGACCTGTCGCTGCAGGCCGATGGCCCTGACCCCCCCCCGCCCGCATGATTCGGTCCCAGGAGCTTCAGGATTTGGCTGAACGCGTTCACTCCCTGTCCGACGAGGAGCGGGAGATCCTTCAACTGCGCTACGTGGCCGAGCTATCGTTC
>JAHFAU010000137.1 GCA_023250385.1 Anaerolineales bacterium | reverse complement strand
GGACGTTGGCGCGGAGCGACTGGTCTATCCATCTGCGAGGGAGGCGGGGTGGCCAGCCGCAGGGTCTGAGTTTCGTAGCCGGCCTCGCCGAGGGCATCCCGGATAGCCCTCAGACACTCGGCCAGAGATGCAATTCTCGCCGGCTCGAGTGGCCAGCCGGGGTCCAGGAAGCCGGTGATGGAGCGGACCTTCATCGGTTCTCGAGCGCCCTGAGCAGGATCGCTGTCGTGTGCGGTCCGTGTACGGCGGAAGCGCAGTGAGGAGTTTGACTTAAGCAGATACTGCGTATATATTCTGTATACAAATGACTACAAAAAGTATACGGCAAGACTCGATCCTCGAGGCACTCTTTACATCGCAGGCGCGAGTCGCTGTGTTGGAACTTCTGCTGCTGAACGCGCCCCGGAGATATTACCTTCGTGAGGTAGCAAGTCTAACCCAACAGCCTGTTAGAGCCATTCAACGGGAACTGGCTCGACTCGAAGCTGCTGGATTGCTGACCGTAACAGTGGAGGGGAATCGAAAATACTTCCAAGCGAATCGCGAGTCGCCCGTCTTCTCGGAATTGAAAACCATGCTGGTCAAGACGGTTGGACTAGGAGATCTGCTGCGGAAGCATCTCCGCAACAGCAAGGGCTCGATCACGGTCGCCTTCCTATTTGGCTCATACCCTCGCGGAAAAGAGGATGCCACCAGTGACATTGACCTCATGGTAATCGGCGAGATCACCGGGCGAGCGGTATCCAGGGTGATCGCGCCCGCTCGTGAGATCCTTAGAAGAGAGATCAACGCAGTAACAATCCCACTTGCTGAACTGAGACGCCGGTTTGAGCAGGACAGCACTTTCATAAGGGACGTATTGGAACAGCCCAAGATCTTCCTGATCGGAGACGAGGATGAACTTAGCAAGCTTGCTGGAAGAGGGCTATCTCAGACCCCATAAGACATCGAAATCGGAGATTCGCGCCATGCTCCAACTGGTAGGGAGAGCCTTGGCTGACGCGGCCGTGGAGGGACTCTCGACAGACAGGCGCTTTCTAGTTGCCTATGAGGCCGCGCTGAACCTGGCGACGATTGCACTCTATTGCGCGGGATACGAGCACGCATGGAAAAGGGCACCATTGGGCAACATTCCAGGCGGTTCCTGCGAGCATGGGTAAGGAGTTCGAAGACCTAGGAGCCTATTTCGACAGTTGTAGGACGAAGCGGAATGTGAGCACCTATGATCGGGGCGGGCAATTATCGGAAGCTGAAGCCAACGAACTCATGAAGGAAGCCACAGCGTTCAAGGTGCAGCTTGAGGCGTGGCTGCGTGACAACTTCCCCGAGCTGTCGGGCTGAAAGACCAGGGTTACTGAGGGCCCTATCGAGCTTCGGCCCCCGCCTCCTTACCGATTCGGCTGAGTGTCTGGGGAACTCGCAGGCTGTGGCTCTTGGGAAAAAAAGTCAGGAGCCGGCCTTGGAGGCCTTGACGACAGAAGAGAATGCGTTGGGATCCCGCACGGCAAGCTCGGCCAGCATCTTGCGATTGATCAGGATGTTGGACTGCCCCATTGCACGGATCAGCCGGCTGTAGCTGGTGCCGTTCTGCCGGGCTGCTGCATTGATCCGGGCGACCCACAGCCGGCGAAAGTCGCGTTTCCGGTTACGTCGGTCACGATAGGCGTAGGGAAGGCTCTTGAGTTTGGCCTCGTTCGAGCGGCGAAAGAGCCGGCCGCGGGTTCCGTAATATCCGCGGGTGAGCTTGAGGACCTTCTTGTGCCTGCGGCGAGTAACAGTGCCGCCCTTGACTCGGGTCATGTTATTTCGTTGCTCCTCCGCTGCGAGCGATGGGCTTGGCGCTGGATTTCGACAGATACGGAGCCAGGCGATGCACGCGCTTGCGAATCCCGGCGCCCTCGACCGGAAGCATTTCAGCCAACAGGCGCTTGGTCCGCTTCGACTTGTGGCGGCGCAGGTGGCTCTTGCTGCCCTTGGTCCGCACCAGCTTGCCGGTGGAGGTCAGGCGGAATCGCTTCGAGGTCGCCTTGTGGGTCTTGAGCTTGATTTTGCCTCTGGCCTTCTTTTTACGCGGCACCCGAAAGCTCCTGCCTACCATTCACGAAAGCCGCCGGGAATAGCCCGGACGGCGTGGCTGCGATCTGAACCCGACGCTGCGTCCTACTTCTTGCTCGGACCGATCACCATGAACATGGTCCGCCCCTCCATCCGAGGGGCCTGCTCGATCATTCCAACGTCTGCGAGATCCTCCGCGATTCGCTTCAAATCTTCTAGCGCAATCTCCGGATAGGTGATCTCACGACCCCGGAAGCGAATCCGGGCCAACACCTTCTTCCCTTCCGACAACCAGCGTCTGGCATTGCGGACCTTGAAGGATCGATGGTGCTCGGAGGTCTTGGGGCGCAGCCGGATCTCTTTGATCTCGATCTTGGTCTGAGACTTGCGCGCCTCCCGGTCTTTCTTGGCCCGCTCGTAAAGAAATTTTCCGAAATCCAGCACCCGGACGACCGGGGGTTCTGCGTTTGGTGCGACTTCGACGAGGTCCAGCCCGGCTGTTCGGGCCGCGGCCATCGCCTCGGCAGTCTTCACTACGCCTACATTCACGCCGTCCGCACCGATCAAGCGGACCTCAGGTACCCTAATCGCCCCGTTTATCCGGAAGTCCGATGCGCTGATGTCCTGCACCTCCCAAAGAGGAAATCGAAGCCGCTCCTCGGCGGCTTGCGGGCATCATACCATGCGTCCGCTTGGGGAGTCAAACCGTGCCCACGGATCGTGGGTTTCGGGATCGAAACGTTGCTTCAGCCGCGGTAAGGGTCAGGGCTCAGCGTCGGGTGAGTCGCTCTCCCAGGGAGGTGAGCGCCAAACCGGCGAAGGGCGACAGCATCCAAGCCAGTGCCAGGGCCAGCAGTCCGCGCTGGAGCGGCGAGCCTTGCTTCCCGACGAACTGGTTAAGCACATAGTTCAGCCAGATGGCCAGGGCTGTCAGGGCCGTCAGGCCATTAAGCAAGAACGGCCGGATGCGGGTCTTGCGGCGGACCGGCCGCCAGGCGGCGATCAGCCCGGCAGTGCCGGCCAACGCGCCCGAGAGGGTGAGCAGCGACAGTGCGGCAACTATCGCGGGTGTCGCTTGCGAACCCGAGGCGCGGGTCTGAAATAGAGCGGTCGTGGCGACCAGCAGCAGGATCACCAGCGCGGGCCTCATGCAGCCGCTCCTTGGGCAATCGGGGTCTTGTAGTCTGCCGCCAGCGGGATATGAAGTGGTCGACGGGCGGCTGGCCTGGACCAGAGGTCCAATCCGGCAGCGGGCAGCCGCGGGCTCTCCATTAAAGGCGTGCGGATGTCAGCCCCGGCTGGGGGAAGAATGCCGGGCGGTCCCCAATACCCGGCGTCGGCCAGCAGCCAGGTCTCGAGGGTGGCTCGGTCAACGCCGACCGGAGCGAGCAGGCTTTCCACGGCCCGCAGCAGCAGTTCGGTGTAGGCCTGACTGTCGTAATTGAGCTGTCCGGCACCGCCGCCCCCCGGCCATGCCCGCTCGGCCTCCCGCGCCGGCTCCTCGTTCGAGTGTGTTTCAATCGCTTCCCAGGCCCGGACTTTTTCTGGCCCCGAAACGTAAATGAAATGCATCATTTCCCCCGGGCTGAGCCCCACGCCGGCCCGGGCCAGCTGCCCGGCGGCCCGGGCGGCGGCGGTGCGGACTCGGTACTCCTCGAGCTGACGGGACAGCCGATGGGTGACGACCAGCTCTTTGGCCGGCACCCGGCCGGCCTGCAGTTCGCGGAGCTTGGCCCGAGCATGGGCCACGGCCTGCGGCAGAACTGCCCGAAACTCCTGCACGCCGCGGGCCTGGGCCAGGATGGCCAAGATCTCGAGCTGAGTGTCTTCAATGAAAGGCGGCGTGTCGTGGCGGCGGGCCTCGATCCCGCGCAGTTTAAGCGAGCCGTCTTCGAAGGCGCCGAAGTAGCGATTGGCGACCGCTACCCGCGGTTCGGTGCGGGAGGGTAGGAAGGCCAGCCAGCGGTAGATGCCTTCCAGACCTACCTGCAGGCCGGTGCGGGCCCGAATGC
>JAHFAU010000046.1 GCA_023250385.1 Anaerolineales bacterium | reverse complement strand
ACGTGACTGATTGCCAAAGCCCGGGTTCCGGCACCTATCCCAAGTTCCATTCGCTAGAGGAGTCCTATCATGAAGAAATCACTTTTGCCGCTCACCAAGTTTGCGCTCGCCCTGACAGCCATCGTACCAACCGTGTTCGCGTTGACCGGGTTACTAGCCCCCGGCCTAATTAACACGCTTCTCTGGCCGCCGCCGCTTGAAGGACCGCCGCTGACCTGGATTCGGTACACATCTGCGATTTACTTGGCGCTGGCCACGGGAGCGGCCTACGCCTTCCGGCAAGACAATTGGAGCGCGGCGCGCATCGCCTTGATCGTCGGTGCGGTTTACAACGCACTGGACGTACTATTCACTATCCCGGTCGTGACTGGAACACCCAGAGTGCCTTTGATTGTGTGGCTCTTTGTGGTGCTGGGAGTGATCTACGTCGCGGTCGTGGTGGCGGCCTGGAGGCAAGAATCGGCGCATGCCTAGCCGCCACTTCAACCAGGGGGGGCGACGCGCCCGGCTGGTGGCGTTCCCCTCGGCCTACCTGGAGGGAAGAAATGAAGAAAGATTGATCACCTTTTGGTCTGGCGAACGCTAGGGGGCTGATGTACCGTCAATCGCGCGCCCGGACGACTCCGTATCAGAAACCCATTCAAAGGACACAACCGATTACCCGTTATTGCCTTTCTATGAACGGTTGGCAGTTGCCGCAAATGTCCAAAGTAATTGAAAGACGAAAGGATTACTTACATGACAACGGACGTTTCTACTCCTGATTCGCTATTGCCCTTCACCAAGTTGGTCTTGGGCGTATCGGCGGTGGTACAGTTGATCTTTGGCGTAGTGGGTCTGTTCCTGACCGACCTTTGGAATGGTCTGTTCTGGACGGCCCCGTTGGCGCCATGGCCGTATGAGGTGGCCCGCTTCGCCTTCATCAACTACCTGGCCACCGCCATCGCAGCGGCATACGCGCTCTACCAGCGCAGGTGGATCGGAGCCCGCGTGTATTTCGCTTTCTCCTTTCCCTACATCGTCATGTCGGTGATCGTGGCGTTGATCACCGCTGTCAAGCCGGGTGTGCCCGCGATCATGTGGCTGTACGTATTCCTCTCCGTGCTATACCTGCCGGCGGTCGCCTACGCCTGGATACGCCAGTCGCGGGCAAGTTAGCCCGACTGGGCCAAATCCGTCGTGCCGACAAAGCCTGAGCGAGAACTCAAGGGATTGTTTCCACTGGATCGCATGTTGCGGAGGTTGGGTCCGGAGGTGGTGAGCCCGCTGCGATGGGCAGGTTGGCTCGATTTCCTGATTAGGATGGGCCCCGCAGGGAGCGAAGTACCCGCCAGACGACCTTTGGCCCGAAAACTTTGAGGGGGTCCTTCCGGGTGAGCAAGATATCGACAAGGAGCTGGGCCAGGTCAGGCCAGCGGGCGCAGGCCCGGCCCAAGCCGTCCAGCAGACTCTCCCTCATGTAGATCCGGCGCATCCAGCTAGCTAAAACAAACACCCGCTGATAGCGGGCTCGCAGCCGCCGCTCATATTGCGATAACGCCTGCTCGGAGAAATCCCCCCGGTCAAAGCAGTCCCTCAAGGACTCGCCTGCGAGCACGCCCGATTCGAGGGCGTAGTGAATTCCTTCACCCGAGAGTGGATTGACCAGCCCCGCCGCCTCACCAATGAGCAGCAGGCGGCTTCGCCGGATTCGGGATTTATGGAAGTCGGTCCGCAGTGGGTAGGATTTCACCGGCAGCATGACCTGGCCATCGCCCACCATTTCCACAATTGGCGCGTGTCTTAAGAACTCCTGCAGGACCTCATAGGTCGTCCGTCGGGCACGGCCAAACAACAGTGCTCCGACGTTCGCAGTGTTGTCAGACAGCGGAAACAACCATCCATATCCAGGCAATGGAACGCCATCGAAGCGAAACAGAATCTGATGGCGAAGCCCTCGCAGGCCCTCGACATACGACCGTGCGGCATAGGCGAAGTCAGGTCGGGCCGGTAGCAGCCCCAACGGCTTAAGTAACCCAACATTAGCGCCGACCGCCAGTGCGATTACCCGGCCCTGCCACCCGAGCGGACCTAGCCGTCCCGCGCCGATGACTTTTTCCTCTTCTTCGATCACCTGCGTCACGCGGACATCCCCGATGAACTCAGCCCCGGCGCCAACGGCCGCGTTACGCAAGCCTTCGTCCAAATCAATCCTTCGGATCACGTACCCCGGATGCCCGTCCGTGGCGATGGGTGTCTCGATCCGCATCCCTTGCGGAGTCGTGACCGAAACTCCGTCGACGCGATAGCCTCGCCGGGAAAGCGAGTCGCTAACGCCAAGGCCGCGGAGGATTCGCACCGCTCCGGGAGTGAGCCCGTCGCCACAGGTCTTGTCGCGGGGAAAGACCTGCTTGTCCAGTAGCAGCACGTCTAGGCCTTCGCGAGCCAACCAGGTCGCCAAGGCCGATCCGCCCGGCCCGGCACCGACTACGATTACGTCGTACATGCGGCTCACGCAACTCCTCGATGGCAGAAAGTCGGCGTTTTGCCGGTCTACGGCAGAATGGTCAGCGGATTTACCCGCCCAAAGGAGTCGCTCCGCGCCTCGAAATGTACGTGAGTGCCGGAGCAGTTTCCGGTGCAGCCCATTCCGGCAATCACGCTGCCCTGGGAGACCGACTGCCCGCAACCGACATTGATCTGACTCAGGTGGGCATACAGGGTCTGCCAACCGGTGCCGTGGTCGATCACGACCGTGTAACCGTACCCCCAGTCGTTCCAGCCGGCGTAGACTACGACCCCATCGTCGGAGGCGTAGATGCTGCTCCCCGAACTTCCGCCGATATCGATCGCTTCGTGCACGCCCGGAATGTAGCCGTAACCCGTGACCGATTGGCCGGTGGTCGGCCAGCCGAAGACCGAGTCCCCAACGGACCCCCCGCTGACCGCCGAGCAGGCCCCCGGGCCGAGGATGCTGGCGACCGAGGGATTGGCGCGGGTGATCCGCACCTGCTGCCAGCTGGGCGGCTCGCGGCGCCCACCCGGAATGATGAGGTCAGTTCCGGCCGCAATGTCCGGTCGAGCGGGCTCGAGATTCGGATCGAGCTCGTTGCCCGGCCAGTCGATGATGTCTTGGGCCGTCACCCCGTAAAACTCCGCCACACCGTTTAGACCCTCGCCTTCGGACCAGCGATGCAATACGCCGTCAACCGGGAGGATGAACAGTTCCTGGCCTGGCTGCAGCGAGTGCGGGTCTCCTCCCAACTCATACCAGTTGCCCCAGAGGATCGATTCCGGCTTGAGTCCGAATTTCTCCGCAATCGCGAACAGGCTATCCCCCCGCTGGACCTGATACTGCAGCAAGCCGGTTCGCGGCCGAGAGGGAATGATGGTGTGGACATCGCCGAGCCGGGCTATTGCGCCCTGGGTAGTGTCAAGAATCAGAAAGGGTGGCAGCTCCTGCAATTGAATAACCGGCTCGCTGGGCGCTTCGGTCGGAACCGCATCAGCGGGTGCCGACGCTCGGGCACCAACCGCCGCAGCGGCCAGCCCAATCGCAATCAGGCTGGCCACCACGCTATAGACCGGCCGTCTCAATTCCAGCACTCCGGCAAATCGGTTCACCCCGTGGCCAACCGAATTCAGGGGAGGAAGTTGAGGGGGTTGACTTTTCCATAGAGGTCGCTCATCAGCTCAAAGTGCACGTGCGGCCCGGTGCAGTTCCCGGTGCAGCCCATCGCCCCCACCACATTGCCTTGGAAGAGGCCGTCTCCGCACCCTACTGCCACGGTATCCAGATGCGCATACAGGCTTTGCCAGCCGTTGCCGTGATCCAGTACGACTACGTTGCCGTAGCCCCCGTTGTGCCAGCCGGCGTAAACGACCACTCCGGCATCGGCCGCGTAGATCGCGTTCCCGACGCTGCCGCCAATGTCAATGGCGGGGTGGACCACCGGATCATATGTATAACCCGAGATGTAGCGGCCAGGTGCCGGCCAAATGAAGAAGCCGGAGCCAACCGGGCCATCCACCACCGAACCGCAGTACCCCGGGCCGAGGATCCGGGCCGAGGCCGGATTCGCCCGAGTGATACGGGGGGCGCGCCAATCCACCGTTTCCCGTTTTCCACCAGGGATCACCAGCACGGTCCCAGCAGCGATGTCCGGATTGAGCAGGTCGACATTCTGGGCCAACCGATTTCCCGGCCAGTCGAGAATGTCCTGAGTGGTGACCCCGAAGAATCCGGCAACCGAGACCAGGGTGTCTCCTTCGGTCCAGCTATAGAGGGTGCCGTCGACCGGCAGGATATTCAGCTCCTGGCCGGACTGCAGGCTGTGAGGATTGTCCTCCAGCGCCTCGAAGTTTCCCCAGAGCACGGTCTCTGGCTTCAGCCCGAATCGATCAGAAATCCCAAAGAGGGTATCGCCCGGCTGAACTACATATTTCAAGACGTCCAACCGGGGGCGGGTCGGGATGAGAGTATTCAGCTCAGGCAGCCGCTGGATCCCCAGGGGAGGTCCGAACTCGAATGCGGGCAAGCTGAGCTCGGCCGCCGCGGGCTGGATGGCCTCGGCGATTTGGGCCGGCTGGGCCGCGGCCGGCAAACCGGTCAGCCCGACCCGGGCCAGGATCAGCCCAGCCGCGACGACCAGCAAGAATCCAACATGCTCGGCGTATCGGCCGAACGGTTTGCGCTCCCGGTCGAATGAGAGCGCTGGCGGTGGCTGGCTAGGTTCCTTTACTGATTCTGCTCCACGAGCGTCTCGAGGAACTCCTGGTTGTCCTCGGTGCGCCGCATGCTTTCGAGGATCGCTTCCGTGGCGTTGACCATGTCCATTCCGGCACCGTTGGGTGGCGACGTGACCATCTGCGAGAACATCCGCCGCAACAGCCAGACCCGCTGGGTGATGTCCGGGCCCAACAAGAGCTCTTCGCGGCGAGTCGATGACCGCTCGATATCAAAGGCCGGGAATACCCTCCGTTCTTGAAGGCGGCGGGAAAGGTGCAGCTCCATGTTTCCGGTGCCCTTGAACTCCTCATAAACCACGTCGTCCATCCGCGAGCCGGTGTCCACTATGCAGGTGGCGATGATCGTCAGCGATCCGCCTTCCTCTAAATTGCGGGCCGCTCCGAAAAAGCGCTTGGGCGGATAGAGGGCTGCCGGATCGAGGCCCCCGGACAGCGTCCGTCCGGAGGGTGTCACCATCAGGTTGTAGGCCCGCGCCAGCCGGGTGATGGAATCCAGCAAGATTGCCACATCCCGGCCGCATTCGACCAAACGCTTCGCCCGCTCCAAGGCAATCTCGGCGACCCGCACGTGGGAGGAGGCCGGATCATCGAACGTCGATGAAATCACCTCGGCATCGACGGAGCGATCCATGTCGGTGACTTCCTCCGGTCGCTCGCCGATCAGGGCAACCATCAAGTGCACCCGGGGGTATTTGGTGGAGATAGCGTTGGCGACACTCTTGAGCACGGTGGTCTTGCCTGCTTTTGGTGGCGAGACGATCAGCCCGCGCTGTCCCTTGCCGATCGGCGCGATCAAGTTGAGCATCCGGTTCGCCAGAGCATGGCGGTCGGTCTCCAGATCGAAGCGCTCCTCCGGGAAGATCGGAGTGAAGGCTTCGAACTTGGGCCGGTCTTTGATCGCTTCGGGATCGAGCCCGTTGATGGTCTCGACTCGCAGCAGCCCGTAATACTTCTCGGTGTCCTTTGGGGGCCGGATCTGGCCGATCACCATGTCCCCAGTCCGCAGGCCGAATCGGCGGATCTGGGACTGGGAAACATAAATGTCGTTGGGACCCGGCAGGTAGTGCTCGGCGCGCAAGAAGCCCATGCCTTCGTTCATGACCTCCAGCACCCCGCCGCGCAGCTCCAGACCCTTGCGCTGTGCTTCGGCCTGCATCAACTGCAGGATTAGGTCTTCCTTCTTCATGCGGGTCGCGCCGGTGATCTCCATTTCTCTTGATCGTGCGCGCAGATCGGTAAGACTCAAGGCCTCCAACTCACCGATATTCATGGATTTTCTCCCTAGGGAAAGTTATCTATCCCCGTCCAGCGGGTTTTTCAGAACAAGCGACAGAATCTCAACGAATGAGGGCGATCGTTAAACCAGGCTCAATTGCGTAGCTGGGGAAAGCACGAATTGTGCAATCCGATTATAGCACCCGAGCCAGAGCGGCGCAAGCGGACCTAGGTTCTAAGGTCATAGTCGATCTGGCTGAAGGTCATCAGCTTTTCCCACTTGTGAATCGACGTGATCTCTCGGATCGTCCCGCTGCGGGAACGCATCACCAGGCTGTGGGTCGTGGCCCCCGTCCCACTGTACTTGACCCCGTTCAAGAGCTGGCCATCCGTAATGCCGGTCGCCGCGAAGAAGACGTCCGTGCCTGCCACCAGGTCGTCAATCCCCAAGCGCCGATCGGGGTCGTACCCTTGGCGGCGACCCAGCTCGGCCTCCTCGGATGAACGGGGCCGAAACCGGGCCTGGATCTCGCCTCCCATGCACTTCAGCGCGCAGGCGGCCAGCACCCCCTCGGGGGCCCCACCGATCCCGACCAACATGTCAATTCCCGAGTTCGGCCAGGCCGTCATCAGGGCGCCGGCGACGTCCCCGTCGGTGATCAGCGCAATCCTGGCCCCGGCCCGGCGCACCTCGCCGATCAACTGCTCGTGCCTGGGCCGGTCCAGGATAACGACCGTCAGGTCATCAACGTCCGCAGCTTTGGCTTTGGCGACCGCCTTGAGGTTGTCCGCCACCGGAGCGTCCAGGTCGACCCGGCCACTTGCACCGGGTCCGACTGCGATCTTGTCCATGTACACGAACGGGCCCGGCCGGAACATGCTCCCTCGCTCGGCCAGGGCCACCGTTGCAATGGAGTTTCCCAGGCCCAGCGCCAGCAGACGGGTCCCATCAATCGGATCGACCGCGATATCGACCTGCGGTCCGTTGCCGCTGCCCAACCGTTCGCCGTTGTAGAGCATGGGTGCGTGATCCTTCTCGCCCTCCCCGATGACGATCACTCCATCGATGTCGATCGAGTTCAGAACCAACCGCATCGCGTCCACGGCTGCCCGATCCCCACCCTCCTTGTCGCCGCGGCCCATGTGGCGCCCGGCGGCCAAAGAGGCGGCTTCGGTGACCCGCGCCAGCTCAAGCGCCAAGTTCCTGGAGGGTTTCTCGCCCAACCCCGCTCCCTAGGTCAGCCAGCCGACCGCGTAATACCCGAGCACGCCGGCCCACAGCCAGGAATCCAATCGGTCCAGCGCTCCGCCGTGAGCTGCGAAGAGGGTGCCGGTGTCTTTTACTTTCATCTCCCGCTTGAGCATGCTGATGCCTAGATCGCCCAGTGGACTGAGCAGGGAGATGATGCTGCCCACGATCAAGCCGCGCCCGACGGTCAGGTTGGACTCGGGTCCGGCTGCGATTCGCCACAGCCCGGCCAGGCCAGCCGCGGCCGCCCCCCCGAACACAACTCCGGCCAGGTAGCCCTCCCAGGTCTTCTTCGGGCTTAGTCGCGGCGTCAGCGGGCGCTTCCCTTTCCAGCTGCCCACTAAGTACGCCGCCGAGTCGGCAATCCAGACGGCCGGCAATGCGATCAAGATCCACCACTGACCTTCTGGCAGCCCGCGCAGCAACACCAGGTAACCGCCAATCCACCCCAAATACACGATTCCAGAAAGGCTAACTGCAAAGTCGGTGGCGGAGCGGAGGGCCCCCCGCTCATAGTCCAACAGGTGCCAGGTCAGTGCGATCAGGGTAAGCCCGGTAAGGGTCAGCGCCTGCCATTCTGCCGGCAGTTCGACTCGGGCGAGGACCAGCAGTGCTGCCCCAATGACCAACAGCTGGAGCGAGGGCCGCAGCCCGGCGTTGCGGAACAGCGCTCCATACTCGGCTGCCGCCAACCCCAGAACCAACGCAGCTGCTCCGGCAAACAACCAACCGCCCCTGGCAATGATCCATATCAGAATCGGGAGGAGCAACAGGGTGACGAGCAGCCGCTCGCGCAGCATCTAGCGTAAGGCCGGGACGGTGCCGAATCGCCGCTCGCGCTGAGCGTAAGCCCACAGCGCCTGGCGCAGCTCTTCCGGGCCAAAGTCTGGCCAGTAGGTCGGGGTGAACCACCACTCGGAGTAGGCGCTCTGCCAGATGAGGAAATTGCTGACTCGCATCTCCCCCGAAGTCCGGATGACCAGGTCCGGATCGGGGCTCCCGGCAGTGAAGAGGTAGCGATTGACAACCGCCTCGTCGATGCTCAGCGGGTTAAGGCCATCTTCAAGCATGCGCTGAATCGCCTGGATGATCTCATCCCGTCCCCCGTAGTTCCAGGCGACATTCAGCACCAGCCGAGTGTTGTGCTTGGTGAGTTCGATGGCCTGCCGAACTTTCTCCTGCAGCTGGGGCCTCAATCCCTCCAGCCGGCCAATGTGACGGAGCTGCACTCCGTTGGCCTGCAGCTCTTTCAACTCGCGATCGATGACTTCTTCAAGGATATTGATGAGCCCGCGCACCTCGCCGGTCGGGCGCTCCCAATTCTCGGTCGAGAACGCATAGATCGTGAGATAGCCGATCCCAAAGTCGGCAGCCGCCCGCAGCACCCGGCGTAAGTTCTCAACTCCCGCCCGGTGACCAGCCAGCCGAGGCAACCCCCGCTCCCGGGCCCAGCGACCGTTCCCATCCATGATGATGGCGACGTGGGTAGGGACAGCTTCCGGCAATCCTTCGTCCATCCGGGGAACCTCAAATCTCGAGGACTTCGCTCTCCTTGCGCTCACTGGTCTCTGTGATCTGATCGATGAAGCCGTCGGTGACCTTCTGGAGCTGCTCCTCGCCCCGACGCAGATCGTCCTTCGAAATCACCTTCTCCTGCTCAAACTCACGCAAGTCGCTGTGGACGTCCCTTCGCACGTTGCGGACCGCCACCCGGGCCTCCTCGACCCGGGCCCGCACCAGTTTCACCAATTCATGGCGGCGCTCCTCGGTAAGCGGAGGAATGCTCAGCCGGATCAGCTTGCCGTCGTTGCTCGGAGTGAGGCCCAATTCAGAGGTAAAGATCGCCCGCTCGATCTCCTTGATGCTGCCGGGATCGAATGGCCGGATCGTAAGCAAGCGCGGTTCAGGGGCAGAAATCGTGGCGAGCTGGATCAGTGGGGTCGGGTTCCCATAGTAGTCGACCAGGACCTTTTCCGCCAAGGCGGGGGAGGCCCGCCCAGTCCGGACGGCGGCCAAATCCTCCTGGAGGGCCCGGACTGCGCCCGCCATCCGAGACTCCGCCTCCGCCAAGGCATCCTTGATCATCCCCTCGCTCCAGTCTATTCGCCTAGGATCGTGAGCTCAAGATAGCATAGCGCAAAACGAGAGTTTTGCGAAGCAAGCCCGGATTGAGTGGCCGCGCTCAACGACGGTCCGTCGAGGACGAAGCTGCGCGGACCCGAACTACGAAACTACGCGCTGACCAGGGTTCCGACCGGCTGCCCGAGCACCGCTTTGACCAGGCTGTCTGGCTGCCACATATCGAGCACCAGGATCGGCAGATTGTTGTCCATGCAGAGGGAGATGGCCGTGGCGTCCATAACTTCGAGGCGCAGGTTCAGCGACTGGATATAGGTCAGGCGTTCAAAGCGCTCGGCGGAGGGGTCTTTGGCCGGATCCGCGCTGTAAACCCCGTCAACTTTGGTGGCCTTGATGACGATTTCGGCGCCGATCTCCATTGCCCGCAGGGCCGCGGCCGTATCGGTGGAGAAGTAGGGGTTGCCGGTCCCGGCCCCCATGATCACCACCCGCCCCTTTTCCAGGTGGCGCCTGGCGCGGCGCTGGATGTAGGGTTCGGCCAGCGCCCGCATCTCAATTGCGCTCATCACTCGAGTGACTGTTCCGGCCCGTTCGAGCGCGTCCATGAGCGCCAACGAATTGATCACGGTTGCCAGCATCCCCATGTAGTCCGCAGTGGCGCGTTCCATCCCGCGTTCGATCCCGACCCGACCCCGCCAGATGTTGCCGGCCCCGATGACGATCGCCAGCTCGATTCCCAGGGCCTTCACGTCCTGGATCTTCTCGGCCACTGCTTCAGCCCGTTTCGGATCGACCCCGAAGCCCTCTGGCGGCGCCAGCGCCTCTCCTCCGAGCTTCACGAGCACCCGCTTGTAGGCTGGTTCGGGCATGCCGTCGTCGGGCTGATTCATGAAACGAGCCAACTCTTGGTTGGCCCGTTCGCTCAGCCCAGTGCCTCTCCCACCTCCCAGCGTTGAAACCGCCGGATGGTCACATTCTCCCCGGTAGTGAGGATCATCTGTTGGACAATCTCGCTGACTCTCTTTTCTTCGTCCCGCACGTAAGCCTGGCGCAGCAGGCAGTGGTCATCCAGGAACTTCTCCAACCGACCCGCCACAATCTGCTCGACTACATTCTCTGGTTTCCCGGCGCCGATCGCCTGTTGGCGGGCGAGCTCGCGCTCCCGCTCCAACACCTGTGCCGGTACCTCGGCTGAACTCAACCAGCGGGGCGCATTGGCTGCGACCTGCAGTGCGATCTCATGGGCGAAGTGGCGGAACTCCGGTGTGCGGGCAACGAAGTCGGTCTCACAGTTGACTTCGACCATCACCCCGAGCCGGCCGTCAGCATGGCTGTACTGGTCGACGATTCCGTCCTGGGCGAGCCGGCCGGCCCGGCTAGCGGCCTTGGCCAATCCCCGTTCGCGCAGGATTATTTCCGCCCGCTCGAGCTCGCCCTGGGCCTCCTCCAGCGCCTTGCGGCAGTCCAGGACACCGGCGCCGGTGCGTTGGCGAAGCTGCATCACAAGTTCGGCCGGGATGCTCATTCTTTCGGCGTGGCCTCCGTCGGCTCAACTGCCGGTTGCGCGCCGCTGTCGGCGGCCGGCTGCTCGGGGGCCGCGGCCTTGGCGGCCTGGGCTTCCTGCTCCTCATCGAACTCTCCGCTCATGAGCTTGGCCAAGGTGGCCTCACCGAGCAGCTCCTCGTCTGCCATTTCAGGAACTGCCTGCTGCGCGCGAGAAGGTTCGGCCGCCTCGCCGGCCTCCGGTCGATCCTTGCGCAGCTCGAGCCCTTCCAGCACCGCGTTGGCGACCGTCGCCGAGAGCAGCTTGATGGCCCGGATCGCGTCGTCGTTGGAAGGGATGACGTAATCCACTCCTCGCGGATCGCAGTTGGTGTCAACCAGAGCGATCACCGGAATGCCCAGCAGATTGGCCTCGTGGATTGCCGTTTCCTCATGCTTCACATCTACCACGAAGAGCAGTTGGGGGATCGCCTTCATGTTGCGAATCCCTCCCAACCGGTCTGCGAGCTTGGCAATCCGACGAGTGAGGGTGAGGGCCTCCTTCTTGATCAGCCGCTCGAAGTCGCCCTCGTCTCGCCGGCGTTCCAACTCATCCAGCTCGTCGATCCGGCTGCGGATCGTGCGCCAGTTGGTGAGCGTTCCGCCTAGCCAACGGGTATTGACATAGGACATTCCGCAGCGGGTCGCCTCTTGTTCGATCGACTCTTGCGCCTGGCGTTTGGTCCCCACGAAGAGCACCGAGCCTCCATTGGCCGCCGTGTCCCGAATCAGGCTGAAGGCTTCGTCTAACGAGTCGAGGGTCTGCTGCAGATCGATGATGTGGATGCTGTTGCGTTCCGTGAAGATGAAGGGCTTCATCCGCGGGTTCCATTTGCGGGTGCGGTGCCCAAAGTGCACCCCAGTCTCCAAGAGCTCCTTCATGTTCACGACAGGCATCTGGCCTCCTCAGGCTCGGAACCAGGACCCGCAGGCACTAAGTTTGCGTTCTACGCGGGCCCGAACTCGTCTGTCCACTCGGCGGGCAGAAACTCTCCCGCCAGGCTGTCGGCAGCCCGAAGCGGGAGCGCTCAGCAGTATATCACGACCGCCGGCTAACTTTCCGGAGTGTTGAAGGCTACCGCCACGGCCACTGCATGTTGCTCGGTGTGGCTGAGGCTGATGGCCCAATCGGTCAGGCCCATGGAGACGGCCAGCTCGTGGGCCTGGCCATGCAGGCGCAACTGAGGCTCTCGGCGCGGGCCGTTGATCACTTCGATTTCCTTCCAGGCAACGTCGCCGATCCCGGTGCCGAGCGCCTTGGCGACGGCCTCCTTCGCGGCGAAACGCGCCGCGAGCGCAGG
>JAHFAU010000136.1 GCA_023250385.1 Anaerolineales bacterium | reverse complement strand
ACCCCTGCATGAATTCCTACCCAGCCACGACGAACTGCTGGTGGAGGTTACCGAGCTGCGGATCACGGGCAAGGACGCCGCCCGGCTGGCCAAGCAAGAGCGGGTGCTGGCGGCGGTCGAGGGAATGCGGGAAGCGAACCCGATGCTCGGTCTGCGGGGGGTGCGGCTCGGGATTCACATGCCAGAAGTCACCAAGATGCAGGTGCGGGCCATCATGGAAGCCGCTTGCATCGTGACCAAAGAGGGCGGCGATGTGCACCCGGAAGTCATGATCCCGCTGATCAGCCATGTGAATGAGCTGAAAACCCAGCAGCTCGCGCTGGAAGAGGTCGCCAAACAGGTGATGCAGGAGCAGGGGGTTCAGGTGGTGTACAAATTCGGGACGATGATCGAGATCCCGCGGGCCGCGCTGACCGCCGGCGAGGTGGCCAAGTACGCCGAGTTCTTCTCTTTCGGGACGAACGATCTCACCCAGACCACCTACGGAATCAGCCGCGACGACGCCGAGGCCGGGTTCCTGATGGAGTACATCGAGAAGGAAATCCTCCCGGGCAATCCTTTCCAATCCATCGACCCGGAGGGCGTGGGTCGGCTGATGAAGATGGCTACGGACGAGGGGCGGGCGGTTCGCCCCGACCTAGAGGTTGGGATCTGCGGCGAACACGGCGGGGATCCCCAATCTATCCGGCTCTGCCACGAGTATGGGTTGAACTACGTGAGCTGCTCACCGTTTCGAGTTCCCGTTGCCCGCCTGGCCGCCGCCCATGCGGCTCTGCGGGCTGCGCCGGTCGAAAGCTGATCCCACGTTTTACCCGCGGCACGCACTGGTGAAGCGAAGGGGCACACGCCTGGCGTGTGCCCCTGATCAGTCTTATGGAAGCAAGTTCAAGTCAATCGAAATCGGTGTCGTCGTCGTCGTCCTCGTCTTCATCATCGTATGACACGTCGGCCGGTTCTTCCAAGTCCCCATTCGCCCAATCGAGTTCGATCGGGGATTCACTTACAACTTTCAAGCTTGCTCCACAGGTTGGGCAAGTCACCTCGTGCCCCTTTCTCGGCGGCCCATCGAAACTAATTTCCCCGTCGCACTCCGGGCAGTAGCCTCTGGCCATCCGCAACCTCCGGATGTATTCCCGTCATCTGGAACGTATCGGTAGGCGGTTCTATGAGACGGAGGCTACCGAGCCCCCGTCCTCCCGGAAGGGAGAGTAGACAGGACTTCCCTTGAGCCACTCTCGATAGCTTTCCTCCTTGGGCTTCGTACCTGCCAGGTGCATCGGGCTGTGGCCGTAGACCCGGTCTTCCCCGTGCCCCAACTGCCGGAATTGGGAGCGGGATTATATCCAAATCGAGGAGATTCGCATGAGAGACTGGATCCTGCCTGCGATGGGAACTTTCCTCTTCTGGGGACTGTACGGATTCTTCCCCAAGATCACCATTCGTTACATAAGTCCGCTCAGCACGATCTTCTTCGAAGCACTCGTCGGAATACCGGTAGCGATCGTCGTATTGGCGGTTTTGAAGTTCAGGCCCGAGGTCCATCCCACGGGCATATTGCTCGCCAGCCTGACCGGGTTGCTTGGGATGCTGGGTGCCCTCTCGTTTTTGTTCGCGGTCCGCAGGGGCCAGGTGGGCCTCGTGAGCGCCTTCACGGCGCTCTACCCGGCTCTGACGATCCTGCTCGCAATGCTGCTGCTGGGGGAACGGCTCGAGCTTCGCCAGTGGGTGGGGGTTGGCCTGGCCATCCTAGCGATGCTGCTTGTGGCGGCCTGACAGGCCGGGTTGGCGGGCGTTAACTTGGTTAGTTCAGGATTTCACAAACCGGCGTAGATCGGGGAAGACCAGCTTCTCGGGTTGAGACTTGCGCAGGCCGGTCCGGTTGGCGGCTTCGAAGTTCAGCAGAACTTCGCGCAGTGCCCGAACCTGCCAGCCAGGCGGGTCTTGGGAGAAGATGGCCAGTACCGCCGTGAATCGGCCGGGGATCAGAAGCAGGCAGGAACCATCATCGAGGTGAGTTGCCAGCATTCGGCCGGGGCCGGACTCTTGGCGAGGTGGCCCGAAGGTGCGAAGCAGGCCCATGGCCTCTTCGGCCGCCGGAGGCATATCTCCCTGTAGAAAAATCCTCTCACGCGAGTTGAGATCGAACAATGACACACAGGTACACGACGCCTCATTGAGCTGCATTAGGAAGGTCGTGCGTCCTTCTTCCAGGACTACCCGCCAACGATCACTGCGCGGGTGGGCCTGCTTGAGCCGCAGGGCGACCTCCCGCTGCTCCTGGTAGTGCCGCCGAATCGCCCGGTACTGAGAGGCGTTGATCCGGCCGTGTTCGAAATCGTCCTCTAAACGATCGAGCTTCTCATCGAGCGCGGTGAGCATCTCCATCAGCTCAGGAGCGTCTTCGGTCTCGAGTTGCAAGCGCAGGGTTTCCTTGATCGAACGGTCGGTGAGCGTCTCTTCGCCGATCAATTCAACCTCGGCCTGAGCCGGCGGGTCCTCGACAAATACCGGGGCCGTGGCGCCTTCCAGGTTGGCCAGATGGTTGTCCTTCTCCCGGAGCAACTCACGGACTGCACGCAGCTGCCCGGCACTGATCGTGCCGTCGCAGAACGCCAGAGCGGCCGACAGCATCCGTTCGCGGGCGATGGCGAGCTGTTCCCGGGCTCGCTGGACGGCCGGATCAGCGGTCTCCCGCTCGGTCTCGGCGACCTCGGGTTCGAAATCGGGCTGGCCCCTCGGCATGGCCCCATCATACAGGCTCGGCCGAATGGCGATCAGATGACTAGGGTACCAGCCGTCGCCCGGGTTATACTCTGGCGGGGCTGGCCTTGATCGAGCACATGCCGGCCTAGATCCAAAGGGTGGGAGCCCAAGCGCAAGCGGAGCGGTGGGAGGCACGGTGCTGAGGAATGGCGGCAGGTTGGATCACGGTTACCAGTGGTGGGGGAGGCCGGTTGCGGCGCTCCTGCTCGGCCTGCTGGCCGGATGCAATTTCCCGAGTGCGGTGGCGGCCACCCCGACCCTTTCCAGCGACCAAGTTGTGCAGACCGCCCAGGCCATCGCCCAGGCCACCCTGGCCGCGGTCACGGCCACCCCGACTCGGCTGCCGCCTACGCCCTCCCCTGCACCGCCTACCAACACCCCGACGCCGGCCGCTACCCTGACGCCGGCTTCGCCCGTCGTGACTGCCAACTACAACGCAAATATCCGGCGGGGGCCTGGGGAGAATTACGAGGTTTTGGATTTCCTAATTGGCGGTAACCAGGCGGATGTGCTCGGACGCTACGACAACTCCCCGATCGGCACCTGGTGGTACGTCCGGCCAATCGCCGGGGGGAAGACGGGTTGGGTGTGGTCCGGGGCTGTCGCCCTGAGTGGGAGCGACTTCGGGATCCCGGCCCTCACCCCAGTTCCGACTACGACTCCCACGCCGGTGCCAACCAGCACGCCGACCAAGACACCGACGCTCACCCCCACAAACACCCCCTAGCCCGACGAATTGGAAAACGCGCCTGGCGGAGGGAGAAGCCTGCCCCAGCTTCGGCAGGATGGGATACCCGCTTCCGACACCGCCCTGGCTGCCCGATTCCGACCCCTGGCCTAGCTGCCGAATTCGATCCCCTGCGCGAGCGGAAGGTCCTTCGACCAGTTGATCGTGTTCGTCTGGCGCCGCATGTAGGCCTTCCAGGCATCGGAACCTGACTCTCGCCCACCCCCGGTCTCCTTTTCGCCTCCGAAGGCTCCCCCGATCTCGGCCCCCGAAGTCCCAATATTGACATTGGCGATCCCGCAGTCCGAGCCGCGGGCCGAGAGGAAGGTCTCCATGGTGCGCAGGTTGTCGGTGAAGATTGCGCTCGACAAGCCCTGCGGCACATCGTTGTGCAGCTGGATCGCTTGCTCGATCGTGGAGTACTCCAGGAGATACAGGATGGGGGCGAAGGTCTCCTCCTTCACGATGTCGGTCTGAGCCGGCATCCGCACGATGGTCGGTTCAACGAAGTTCGGCCCCAGGTCGCGCCGCCGCTTGCCTCCCACCACGACTTTGCCTCCATCCCGCTGAATTCGGTCGAGCGCCGCGAACATTTCCTCGACCGCCGCCTGACTAACCAGGGGCCCCATGAGGGTGTTCTCCGTCCGCGGGTCGCCAATCCGGACCTGGTTGTAGCCCTTGATCAATCGGTCGGTGAGC
>JAHFAU010000135.1 GCA_023250385.1 Anaerolineales bacterium | reverse complement strand
CTGCTCAAAGCCCGCATCGGCGCCAGCCTGGAGAAGAAGAGGCTGCGCGATCAACAGCGGGAATTGATCAGCAAGTTTGCCACCGCCGAGGTGGCCGAGGAGCTGCTGACCACCGGATTCGAGCTTGGAGGGAAGTTCGTGGACGCGACGGCCATGTTCTCGGACATCCGCTCTTTTACCAGCATCGCCGAGGGCCAATCGCCGGCCGACACCATCGAGTTGTTGAACGACTACTACACCTTGATGTTCGAGGCGATCAGCGGGCACGGCGGAGTGGTCAATCAAATGGTGGGAGATGGATTGATGGCGATCTTCGGGGCGCCGGTGCCTAGCGTGGATCACGCCGAGCGGGCCGTCCTCGCCGCGCTGGAGATGCTGGAGATGGTCGAGCTGTTCAACTCCGAACAATCCGCCCGGCAGAAGGTCCAGATTCAGATTGGGGTCGGGATCGCCTCCGGCCGGGTGATCGCGGGCTTCACGGGAACTCAGACCCGCGCCACCTACACCTGCGTCGGCGACACGGTCAACCTGGCCGCCCGGCTGGAAGCCCAGACCAAACTGCTCGGCCACCCGATCCTGATCGACGAGAACACCCAACACGGACTCAACGGCAAGATCCACTCCGACGAACTTGAACCGATCCAGCTGCGGGGTAAAGCCCAGGCCGTGCGCGTCTTCGCCGTGCCCCCCCGGCAAGAGCCGTAAAAGGCGAACCGTCAACGTGAATGACCTGACCGATTCCTCTGGTTGTTGCGCGCAGCCCGGGATCCGCAGATTGCTGGCCGATGATGGCTGTGTTAAACTGACCTAGATTCAGGACTCATCCTGTACGATTTCCCCTGGAGACCCATCCGGATTTCCACCTCGCCAAAGCCGAAGTGACGCAAGAGGCCATTGGCCCTTGGTCGGGCAAGAATCTAGGAAAGTACGAGATCGGACCGCTGGTAGGTCGAGGCGGAATGGCCGAGGTCTATCGCGGCCGCCACCCAGGCCTGGAGCGGGATGTCGCCGTCAAGCTGATCCACCCTCATCTGACCGATCGAGAGGGGTTTCTGGATCGGTTCCGCAAAGAGGGGGTTTCTCTCGCCAGGTTACGGCACCCGAACATCGTCCAAGTCTTCGACTCCGGCAATCAGGAGGGGGTCTATTACCTGGTCATGGAGTATATCGACGGCCAGACCTTGGCTGACCGACTCGGCGCACTTCATAGCCATGGGGAGCCGTACTCGCAGCGGGAAGCCGTGGGTCTCTCGATCACCTTATGCGGCGCCCTCGAGTACGCCCACCGGGAGAATGTGGTCCACCGCGATGTCAAGCCGGGAAACGTAATGTTTAACTCTCGGGAGCAGGCGATCCTAACCGATTTCGGCCTGGTGAAAATGATCGGGTCGACTGTGAATACGATCAGCGGAACCATCCTGGGATCGCCCATGTATATGTCCCCCGAACAAGGTTATGGCAAGCCGGGGGACGCGCGCAGCGACATCTATTCCCTCGGCGTGATGCTGTTTGAGCTTCTCGCCGGCGCGCCGCCCTTTGACGGAGACACTCCCCTCAGCATCATGATGAAACACGTCAATGAGCCCTTGCCATTGGCGAGAAGTATCAATCCGTTGGTCCCGGAGGCCCTTGACGCAATCATCACCAAGGCGACGGCCAAGGATCCAGTGGGACGGTATCAGTACTGCGGTGAATTTGCTGCCGCACTCCAAGTGAGCCTATCGGCCATCGAAGTCCAAGAAACGCTAGCGGCGATGAGAGGAAGCACGACTGCACCTGGCTTGGTGGAGGCCTCGATCTCATTGGGCCTTCTGCCCGGCGTGCTAACTCAAATCCTCGGGCCGGTCGGCGCGATCATGGACGGATCTCGGATTGCGCGCGCAATGGGCGAGGACCCGCAGGCATTTCCTACGCGGCGGATTCCTGAATTGCTGGATCGGCTGGCGACCCAGTATCGAATCACGGATAGTGAGAAACGGACCGAGATCCGCCGCCTCGTGGAAGGGCTGATTTGAGAATTCGGACTCTGCCTCATACGGGCTATTCGATCGCTTCCGCCGCCCCACTGGGGCGAGTGTCCAGCAACGGAGCCTGATATTTCCACGCTTCCCCCGGGGGCTTCCCGCGCCTCGACGACCGCCCCACTGCCCTCCCCTCCGCGGCCTCCGTTCTGGCGGCCAGAGCGAATCGGCCAGAAACTCACCTTCGCTTTCCTCCTTCTGCTTGTCATCCTCGCCGGATACGGCGCCGTCACGTACCTGGGCCTTGATTCGGTGCAGAGGGATGTTTCCGAGATGGAGGCCGACTCCATGCTCGCTATGCAGGCGGCTCATCTACAGCGGCTCTCGGAGACTTCCTTGGTCCCCGTCCAGGATTACGTCCTAACCGGCGATTCCGCGGCCAAAGGCAGGTTCAATGAGATTGCCGCTAATCTCCAGGACATCCTGGGCCAGATGGGGGTTGCGGTGAGTGCAATGCCCTCCGCCGAGCCGAGTCCCAATTCCGAGATGGCCATGGGAACGCCGGCACCTTCGGCAGAGATCGTCTTAGCAACACCGGCCCCTTCAACTGAGATGGAATCCATGGCGAGCTTCACCCTCTCTCCCGAGCAATTAGGCCTTCTCCAGGAGTTGGGGCGTTCCTGGTCCGAGCTGGTGGCTGGCGCGGAACAGGTCTTCGCCGTCGAGGATCCCATCGGGGACAAGCAGGCCCTGGAAGACCTGCGCTCGCTTGAGCCGATGGCCGGGCGCATGTCCGCATTCGCCCAGAGCCTGCATGAGGTGGGCATGAGGGACGTGCGGTTGAGCCGGGAATCGGCCGATGCCACGTCTGCCCGCACCATTGCGTTTTTGGCGGCCGCGGTGGCCCTAGCGATTGGGGTGAGCCTACTTCTTTCTCGAGTCATCGCCGGTGCCATCAGCCGCCCTATCGTCCGCCTCACCGGAGTAGCGACGGCGATCAGCCTCGGAGAGTTGGACGCCAGGGTCGAAGTAGGATCACGAGGAGAGGTGGGAGAGCTGGCTCAGGCTGTGGAGCGGATGCGGACTAGCCTCAAGATGACCATCGACCGGCTCTCGGAAGAGGAAGAGGATCTGCGGAGTTGGACAGCGCATCTGGTGGATAGGGAATTGCGCAGAAGAGTGCGCGGGGGAATGATTGCCCTCGGTGGGCAGCATTACCAAGTCGGCCGAGACCTCGAGGGCCAGTCAGTATTTGTCCGCCTCGATCTGGACCTTCGCGAAATTGTCGTGACCCCGCCAACCGGGGAGGCGCGCCGGATCCCCCTACGGGGGTGAAAGCGGTTAGTCGCGATGGCTCGAGCTTGACCTAGTGCCCCATTGCGGGCGCTTCACACCTGCGCCGGTAGGCACTTCTCTCGGCGCCCACCAGCTAAATCCACGCGACGTTCGATTGGCAATCCGAGGCTAGGGTTGGGTTGCGCCCAGCGGCGGTGCCGGCGATGGCATCACGGTTGGAGTCAGGAATGGCGACACCGGCTGGCTTACCAACGCACCGGACACCCAGCAGCGCGCAGAGCCGTCGGGCAGATCCACCCACCACCAGGTGCCTTCGGTGTTTTTTCCAAAGGCCTTAACCAGTACGCCCGGCTGGATAAAGTCCACCGTGGCAAATCCCTGGGACGGACCGAACCGGCAGCGGGCGGGGGACGAGATCACGACCCAAACGTAGTCGGGTGTCGGACTAGGTGGTTCCGATGTCGAACTCGGCGTAACTGTAACCAACTGCGTTTGCGTTGCGCTTGCTGCTTGCGCGGTCGGTGAGAGGGCCGCGCTTCGGGCGCTTGCGGCGGTTGCGCTTGCCAAGGGATTTCCGGCGGCTGGTAGGCTTGCCTCGGCCGCCGGAGTCAGCGAATCTCCCGCAGTCTGGGCCCGGTTCCCGAAGGAGAGGATTCCGGCTGTAACCAGCAGCGCCAGGGCCGCCAGCCCGACCGCGGCTCGGCTCTTGGGCGGCAGCGCGGCAAGCCACTTCAATACCGGCCCAAGCAGGCTCTCCGGGAGCAGCGTCTTGAACACCGGCCTGGCGAAGCCGCCCGGGAGCAAGGTCTTGAACACCCGCCGGCAGGCCGGGGGTCGCGCCAACCCGGTCATCGCCGGCGCCCCTGTGCCCCGGCGCTCCGCGCCGAACAGCGCCCGGGTGGCCTCCGCCAGCTCGCCGGCGCTGGCGAACCG
>JAHFAU010000134.1 GCA_023250385.1 Anaerolineales bacterium | reverse complement strand
ATCTTCGCGGCCGGGCTGGGTTCCGGACTGATCGTTCGAGGCGTGCGGAACCGAGCCCGGCGCATCGGTGCGCGTACCACGATCGTCTTCGCTACCGCGCTGGCCTGCTTCGCCTGGTGGGCGCGCTCCGGGCACGCCGGTCTGGCCCTGGATGTCACCGCCCACCTGGTGCTGCCGTTGGGCACGGTGGTGCTGCTGTCGTTTGGAGAGACGCTGCTGACGATGCGAGCGACGATGCTGGAGACGATGGGCGCCGATCACGTGACCGCGGCCCGGGCCCGAGGGCTTCCAGAGTCCATTCTGCGGGATCGGCACGTGGCGCGGGTCGCGATGCTGCCGGTGCTGAGCCGGCTGCTGCTCAGCCTGCCTTTCGTCTTGGTCGGCAGCCTGGTCATCGAGCGGGTCTTCTTCTGGCAGGCGATGGGACAGGTCCTCTTCAACGCGATCGAATTTCAAGACCTGCCCCTGATCGTGGGAGTGCTCAGCCTGGTCGGGGCGCTGGTGCTGCTGTCGCACATCTTGCTCGACGTGCTCTATCTGATTCTGGATCCTCGGCTCCGTTATGGCTGAGCTGCAGTTGTCGGCCCCGCTCCTCTCCCGGCGAAGCCTGGCACTGCGTCAGCGGGCGGAGGGGTCCTGGCAACTCTTCCGGGGACACCGGACGGGGATGATCGGCCTCGGTCTGATCGCCATCTTCACCCTGCTGGCATTTAGCCATCCGGTTCTGATGTCCACGGTTTGGGACCGGCGCCGATATGACCCGATCGTCGGCTTTGATATGGCCTATTTCCCCCATCCCAGCCGGCCTTCGGTCGATCACCTGCTCGGGACCGACAATTACGGCCGGGATGTGCTCAGCCAGCTGCTGTTCGGAGCTCGGGTCTCTTTTGGGGTCGGGCTCACCGCCGGGCTGGTGGCGGCCGCGCTCTCCACTCTGCAGGGTGGGGCGGCCGGATTCTTGGGAGGTCCGATCGACCAGCTCCTGATGGGCCTGGCCGACGTGGTGGTGCTGATGCCGGCTCCGGTGGTGCTCCTGATCTTCGGGCTGCTGGTCCGCATGGAGTGGCCGGCGATGGGCGTCCTCTACGGCCTGCTGACTGGAGCCGGAGCCCAGGCAATCATCGTCAAGTCTCAGACCCTCGCGTTGCGGGCGAAGCCGTATGTCGAGGCGGCCCACGCCGCCGGCGGGGGCCGGCTGCACATCTTTCGGCGGCATGTGCTGCCCGGGCTGCTTCCGCTGACCGCAGTCAATCTCTTTCTCACCGTCGTTGGCGCGGTGCTTACTGAATCGCTGCTCTCCTACTTCAACCGCACCCGAGTAGACCTCAGCTGGGGGACGATGATCTGGCTGGGCCAGGAAACCTTTCGCCGGCACACCATCGAGGGACAGTGGCACGCCATTCTCCCGCCGGCGCTGGCGATCATGCTCTTCTGCAGTGCGTTCTATCTTGTGGGGCGAGCGCTGGACGACGTATTGAACCCGCGGCTGCGGGTGCGCTGAAGCCGGGATCAGCCGGCCACGAAACTCCGCTTCAACACCGCCAGGATTTCAGGCACCCAGCGGGTCAACGCCGCAAAGGTCGCCTGGGCCGGAACTTCGGGCCCGAGCCCGAGCGCCAGCAGGCGCTCTCGGCTGAGGACCACCGTCAGCAGCTGACGCCGAGATCCGGCGATGCTGGTGTAGCGGGTCTGGCCCCCTTCGATTTCAGCTAATACCCGGTCGGCCATGATCAGCGAAGCGGCAGTCATGGCAGAGATCCGTTCCTGTTCGATTGCCGGCTGATCGGGAATGCACGCCACAATTAGCCCGTTTTCATCAACCAGCGCGACCCATTCCGGGGAAGGCAGTTCCCTGGCCATCTGGTCCAGCACGCGCAGCAATTCCGACTGACGGGTAACCATCGTCGCTCTCAGCAAACGATACAACCCAACCGGGGACTTGGCCCTTAGAGTATCCTCTCAAAGTCGGCTAGGCAAGCCTCAGTTTTCCCGCTGCTTCCTTTGATATACAATCCGGCCCCCATGCGCCGAAGACGACTCTTCCGCCAACGAGGCCCACGGCTCGGGCTGCTGCTGGCAGTCCTGTACCTTGCGCTCTTGATCGCGGTCGCCGACGCCGTTCCGCGCTTTGTCCAGCTGCTGAGCGCCCACTTCCTGCTCTTGCTCGCGGCGCTGTTTCTGGCGCTCTCCTTGGTGGCTCAATTCGTCCTGCCGGTTCGGGACTCGCGGGGCCGCCGGGCGGTTGTGAGTCGGCTGCTCAACTACACCCTCGGCGAGCGGGGCACCGTGACTTTCGTAAAAGATGGGCGGGCCCAGGATGCCCAAGGCCCGCGCGGCCCCGGCGTGCTGTGGGTAGACCATCTGAGCGCAGCCGTGCTGCGCACCGATCGGGATTTCACCCGCACCGTCCTGCCCGGCCAACTGGCCTTCACCGACCCGGGGGAACGGCTGGCAGAGGGGCTCGATCTGCGGCGCCAGCGGCGGAGTCTGCAGAGCTCCCCACCGCCGGCCGGTACGCCGGCCTCCGCCGAGGAAATCAGTGCGATGGCGGTGACCCAAGACGGAATCCCGATTTCAGCCTCGCTGCGAGTGAGCTTCGTACTGGAACGCCGCCCCCCATTCAAGCGCGGCACGATCGCAGACCCTCCACCCCTCTCGCCTTCGGTGCCCGCCCTGCAGGCCGCGGCCCATGGCAGAGTGGTCGCCGGGGCAGATCGGCTCCCATGGAGCGACCTTCCGCTGCGGCTGGTCGTTGAATTGTGGCGGGAGTATGTCAAAGAGCGCCCGCTCGAAGACTTTCTGAGCCACCCCGCGGCGACCGTGTCGGCAATTGCCACCCAAGTCCAGGAACGACTGGTGGCGGGAGGCGGCCGTTCCGAGCCGGGAGATGAGACTCGATTGCTGCAGGAACGCGGCATTCAGATTCTCGAAGTGTCCATCGAGGGCCCTCAGCTGCCCGAAGCGATCCAGGAGGAGCGGCTGGACGCCTGGTTCGATCGCTGGGCGGGCCCGGTTCAGAAACAGCTCGCCGAGGCGGAAAGCCAATTGCGCGAGGCCGGCCGGCGAGGCGAAGCCGAGACCAGTGCCCGCCTGCTTGACCGGCTCACCCACAAGCTGCGCCAGCAGCTGCAGCTCGAGCCTGCGCCCGGGCCGCGGGACACGCTGATCCTGCTGCTGGAAGATGCGGCCGAGTACTGCCCGGAAGATAACCGGCTGTCCCATCTCGCCGGCCCGGTTCGTACCGTGCTCGAGCAGGTCAAGGCCCGCGATCCGGAAGGTTGGCCGAGGGGAGCGGGCTGATGGCGCGAACCTCTTCGCCCCACAGCGCTCCGCTGGACCGAGGCATCGCGAGCCTCCCGATTGGAATGCTTCTGGATCGAGGTCGGGCTGGGGCACGTGCCCGCTTGGTGCTCACGCTGGCGCTGGTGGTGCTGTATTGGTCGTTCGTTGCCCTGGTGCTGGACCTTCCTCCCTTGATACCGGCCGACAGCCTCGAGCGACTGCCGGTCCTCATTGCTATCTTGCTGGACGTCGGGACCTCTTTCCTCAGCCCCCACGTGTTGGTGTTTCTCTTTCCAGTGCTGATGGCCGGAATGTTGGCACTCCATCTCGGGGCTGCCTATCTCACCGATCTCTTCGAGCTGGAGTCCACCGGGATCGCCTACCGGTATCTGCTCGGGTCGGTGTTCGGGTTGTCCTATCCCGTGCTGACGATTGACCGAGGTCAGGTGGAGGCGCTCGATCAAGCCAATCCGCTGCTGCGGATTGGCGGGCCAGGTTACCTGAATCTGCACCTCGGGTTCGCAGCAGTCTTCGAGACGATCGATGGCCAACCAAAGATCTATGGACCCACCCGCGAGCGGAGCGAGTTCTTCATCCAGGGTTTCGAACGGCTGCGGGAAGTAATCGACCTGCGTGATCAACTGCGCCAGCTCGATGAAGTCCGCACGGTCACTAAGGATGGGATCGTCGTCTATGCCCGCGACGTTCAGATCGTCTTCCGAGCCTACGGTGGGGAGCAGCGGACGGCCGGCAGCCCGCTTCCGGTCGAAACCCGCAGCGTACTCAGCCTCGCCTACGGTGGACAGGTGGCCGAGCCCGGGCTCAGCCACTGGACCGACACGCTCCCAGAATTGGCCCGCAGTGAGTTGGAAGCTTTCGTTGCGGGCCGCACGCTGGAAGATTTTCTCGCCCTACCGCAGCAGACTTCCGACCGACGCGAGGCTGGGCCTACCCACGTACACATCCCGCGCCGCGAACTTACC
>JAHFAU010000002.1 GCA_023250385.1 Anaerolineales bacterium | reverse complement strand
ATTCGCTACGTGCTCTCCTACCAGGCGGGCAAGGTGTTCAAGTTCGAAGAGCAGGAAGAGCTGCACAACAACATCATCGATCGCGGCCTGAAGAAGGTCTGCGAAGCCAATCTGCTCCGGGCGGAGCAGGTGGCGGCCGAGGAAGGGGTGGAGATCACCACTGAGGTGCTGGTTGGTAAGCCGTTTGCAAAGATCATTGACGTGTGTGAGCGGGACGCCTACGACCTGGTGGTTATTGGGCGTTGGGGAGCTCACCATGTGGAGGGCGCGGACCTCGGGTCCAACACCGATAACCTGCTGCGGCTGGCCATCAACAATCTGCTGATCGTCGGGGCGGCCGACGCCCGACCTTTCGATATCCCGTTGCTGGAGGAGTACGAGGAGGAGCCGCTGGAGTGGGACGACGACGCCCTCAAGCTTGTGCTGCGGGCGCCGCCCTTCGCTCAGGCGATGGCTAAGGCTTCGGTCGAGGAGTACGCCCGCCATGAGGGGTATGGGCGGGTGACCCTCGATCTCCTGTACGGGGCGCTTAGTGAGATACTGCCGCCTTCTGCCAAGCATCTCATGGGGCTGGAGGCCGAAGACCGGAAACTCGCCGAAGCGCGGCAAAAGGCCCGCTCGCCGATTGAAGAATACATACCTCACGAGCGGGCGTTTCCCTGGACCGAAGCGGCACTCGCACGGGTGCAGTCGCGGGTACCCCCGTTCATTCAGCCGATGGCCATGCTGGCCATGGAACGGTATGCCCGTGAGAAACAGCTTCCCGAAGTGACGCTGGAAGTGACGATTCAGGTGGCCCGCCGGCTGGGCTATGCGGGCGACGACGGGCCGGGGACCGAGCTGATCTGGAATGACTCCGCCCTGGAACGTCTTTCGCGAGTTCCGAAGTTTGAACGCCAGATGGTCAAAGAGATGGTGGACAGTCTGGCGCGGGAAGCAGGACATCAAGAGGTCAATTTCGAGATCGCCGACGAAATGCTGCGCAGGGTGCGCGAGCTTTGGGAGGCCGAGAGCGAGGGAGCTTTTGGTTATTTCAGGGGCATGTCGGGCCCCGAATCCGCCGCGCGCGACCAGGGCACTGGCGGGGCCGCCGGTCCGAGTGGCTGAGAGTGTGAGAGGACTGCCGCGCTTGGGGCGCGGCTGAGCTGACCAGTGGAAAGCCTTCCGCCCGTGGACGTCCTGGGGCAGGTTGTTGCGCAGCGAGCGGCGGTCGCCCGCCGGCTTGCCTCTGTCCGCCATGTGGTTGCAATCGCCAGTGGCAAAGGTGGGGTCGGTAAGAGTTTGCTGACCGCCAACCTGGCCGCCGCTCTGGGGACCGAGGCGGCCAAGGTGGGGGTCTTGGACGCCGATATCCACGGGCCGAGCGCGGCGCTGATGCTGGGTGCCCGCGGGCAGCGGCCGCAGTTTGGCCCGGAAGGGGCGCGGCCGGCCATCGGAGTCGGCGATGTGCGAGTGATGTCGATGGATTTGTTCCTGAAAGACGATGGTACGGCCGTCCGCTGGCGACACTATGGGGGCTTGGCCGAAGATTCGTTTGTCTGGCGCGGGACTTTGGAAGCCAACGTTCTGCGCGAGTTCCTGGCCGATACCGAGTGGGGTGAGCTAGACTATCTTTTGATTGACATGCCTCCGGGCGCCGACCGCTTCGAAACGCTTCTGAGGCTGCTGCCGGAGCTCCGCGGCGCAGTAATGATCACAACCCCCAGCGAAGCTTCCATGCTGGTCGTCCGGCGGGCATCTGTCGGGGCTAAGCAGGCCGGAGCCCGGCTGCTCGGCTTGGTGGAGAACATGGCCGAGACGGCCGAGTCGGGGCGGGTCCGAGAGCTGGCGGATGCCGTGGGGATCCCCATTCTGGCGAGTGTTCCTTTCGATCCGAAGTTGGCCCAGAGCACCGAGAACGGGCGGCCCGGGGTACTGATCAATCCGGAGACCCCGGCCGCCCGAGCGATCCTTGAACTGGCGGATCGGCTCAGAGGAATGCTGGCGTGAAATTCCGCTGCGAAGAGTGTCAGGAAACGATGGAGTTCGTCTCGAATGACACCGACCGCGCCAGTGGTGTCATGGCGATCCGGTATTCCTGCCCCAATTGTGGCCGTCGAATCTCGATGGTCACCAACCCAGGCGAGACCCAGTTGGTATCCAGCCTTGGAGTGACCATCGGGCATGAGACGCTCTCCGAGGGGGAGGCAGGGCCGATGGATCAGATTCGGCGCTCGCTGGAGGGCGAAACCGGCTGGATCGACGACCGCGGACTACCGGATCCGGTCTGGACCGAGGCGGCCGAAAAGCGCTTGGCCGCGGCTCCGGCCTTCGTGCAGGGGATGGTCCGCCGGCTGTACACCGATTGGGCCAGGCGAAACGGCTACCCCGAGGTCAGCCCCGCAGTCATGAGCAAGGCCCGCGACGCCCTCGGAATGTCCGAGATGTGAACGCGCTGCCGGGAACGAAGGGCGGCATGAGCACCCAGACCGAGTTTCGGCCCTCCTTAGTTTCTTGGAACCTGACCAAGCGCTGCAACCTGCGCTGCCCCCATTGTTACCTGGAGGCCGGGGTCAAGGCCGAGCACGAATTAAGCACCTCCGAATGCCTGGCACTGATCGATGAGATGGCTGGCTTGGGGACGGAGATGTTGATCCTGACCGGCGGGGAACCCCTGCTGCGCAAAGACATTTACGATATCGCCAGCTACGCCTCCGGGCGTGGGATCTGGGTCGTCATGGGCACCAATGGCGTGTTGGTGAACGACTTGGTCGCCACGAAGATGATCGAATGTGGGGTGCGGGGGGTCGGGATCAGCATCGACTCGACCGATCCCGCCGTCCACAACAGCTTCCGCGGCGGCCCCCACTCCTGGGAGCAATCGGTGCGGGCGCTCGAAGTCTGCCGAGCTCAGGGCCTCGAAGTACTGGTCCAAAGCACCGTCATGGACCTCAACTATTCTGAAGTGCCCCGGCTGCTGGAGTTTGCCCGCCAGCTCGGGGCCTGGTCATTCAATCTATATTTTCTCGTGCAGACCGGACGCGGTCAGCAAATGAACGATCTCACCGCAGCGCGAACCGAAGAGATGCTGGCGTTCTTGGCGGAGTCCCAGGAGCGCTACCGCCCGATGTTGGTGCGGGCCAAGTGCGCACCGCACTTCAAACGGATTGCCTTCGAGGCCGGGTTGGGCGGGATGGAGAGCGGCGGCTGCATGGCGGGGACCGAGTATTGCCGGATCACTCCGGAAGGGGAGGTGACACCCTGCCCCTACATGGCGCTGCCGGTCGGGAATATCCGGGAACGTTCGTTTTCTGAGATCTGGCAGAGCGCGCCTGAGTTGTTGGCGCTGCGCGATCCTGGCCAGCTGAAAGGCCGCTGTGGCCGCTGCGAATACAAGGAGCTCTGCGGTGGCTGCCGCTGCCGAGCCTATGCCCGCTTCGGCGACTTCCTGGAAGAAGACCCGGGCTGCAGCTATGAACCGACGGGGGCTGCAATCGCCGCCCAGGAGATCCTCTGGAGTGGCGAGGCGCGCGCTCGGCTGGAGCGGATCCCGATTACGTTTATCCGCCAGAAGGTTGAACGAGGCGTCGAGGCGTATGCCCGAAGTCAGTCCAGCCGCTGGATAACGGAAGAGATCATGCGGCGAGCCCTCGCCGGTTTTGAGCGGCCCCCGGCGTTCCAGCTTGCCGACCGCAGCCCGCAGGCGGTTCCGGCTGCGGTGGAGCGGCTGCTCTGAGATGGGCCGTTATAAGGAGACCGCTGATGTCGGAGGTTGATCTGATTGGCCAGGTCGTAGTTTCCGATGGGCTAGCCCGAGTCCGCACTAATGGGAAGGTACAGGAATATCAGGTCAAAGAGCTTCCTGAAAGCTTTATCCGCTGGCAGCTCGACTACAAAGAGCGGGTATACGATGCGATCGAACACGACCGATACGTTGCATTCAATGCCGGTCATCTTCCGGTCGTCGGCACCTGGGACATCGAGTCGGCCTTCCCTAACCTGGCCAACAAAGGGGTGGGGTTCACCCCCAAAGACGAATTCATCGAGCATTACCTGAAGCTTGTGGAGGGTGCGGTCGCCGAGATCGAGCAGCTCCCTCCGCACGCGGTGGACGACACCCGGCGGCTGCGAATCGCGACCGCGCGTGCGTTCTACTCTCACCCGGAACACATCGACTGGAGGCGGCTCGGCCTGCTCGAGATCTTCGAGGGGAGCACCTACCGCAACTTGAGCCGGAACCCGATGGCCGCCGTGCTGTGGACAGGGGATTCACCGATCTTTGTCAGTTTTCAGGTTAACTGCGTCGTTGAAGTCATCACCCCCGAGCATCCTCGTTACCGCTTTTCATGGGCGATGAGACGCCTGTTTGAATACGAACCGTTTCACGTCGTCCAAACCATGTTCCCCTACTCCTATACCTTCTGGGTCTACGATTGGAAAGAAAAGACGCCCAAGCGACGGTACAAGTAGCCCTCCACCCTCGAGCTCACGACCCGGCGGAAATCATCCGGATCCCGGCCGGAGGATTCCTGATGGGGAAGGACATGGAGGCCGTCGAACTGGATGAGTTCTCGATTGCCAAATTTCCGACTACGAATGTGGAATATGCACGTTTCGTCGAGGCAACCGGCCATCGGCCCCCCAAATGGCCTGGGGGCAAGTTTCCGCTCGATGCCGCCAGGCACCCGGTAGTCAACGTCAGCTGGGAAGATGCCGCGGCCTATACGAACTGGGCTGGCGCTCGGCTGCCCAGCGAGGCCGAATGGGAGAAGTCAGCCCGAGGCTCGCAGGGTTGGCTGTATCCGTGGGGAAATGAATTCGTGCCAGAGAATTGCAACTCCAGCGAATCGAAGAGCGCCGGCACGCGGCCGGTAGACGCTCACCCGGGAGGCGCCTCGCCTTACGGTGTGATGGATATGGCCGGAAATGTATGGGAGTGGACGAGCTCTCTCTACGAACTCGGTGCGGACTGGAGGGTGTTGAAGGGCGGCTCGTGGGATTACAAAGGCTTCAAGGATGCGCGGGCTGCGGCCCGGGTCTATTTTGGGCCGGCGTTTCGCAACACGGCGATCGGGTTCCGCTGCGCCTGGGATGGCTGGCCAAAGTGATCACAAGACCGGCGATCTACGAATTTGTGGCGGCCCTGGACGACCGGCTGACCTCGCCGGCCCGGCTCTATCTGGTCGGCGAGAGCTCACTGGTGGTCGAGGGCTGGCGGGAATGGACGGATCAATTGGTGTACATGGCGCAAGCCGCTGATCTCACCGAGCTGCAACAATCGATCGAGCATGTGGCGGCTCAGCGCCAATTGCGCATCCTGTGTGAGTCACCCGCGGAAGTTGTCCCGCTCCCTGAGGGGCACGAACGACGCGCTCAGGGTTGGGAGATCGCGGGGCGCAGTTCGCCAGCGCTGCTCAAGCTATATCATTTCGACCCGTACAGTACCGCGATCCGGCTCATCGCAAGGGGCGATGAGCCGGATTACATGGTCGTGTTAGTTTTTCTACGCCAGGGATGGATTCAGTTCAGCGAGCTGGATCGCCTGCTGGCCGAGTTGCTCCCTCAGTTTTCCACCGAGACCATTCAGCAGGACCCGGCCGAGTTCCGCCGCAAGTACAAGGGTCTGCGCCAGATGTGGCGAGCAGAGGGCAATCGGGCCACTTCGCCTGCTTTAGCCGCCAACGGTCAGGGTGGCCTTCATGCCGGCCTCCAAGTGGCCAGGGACGCTGCAGACGATTTGGTATGACCCTGCCTTCGATGGCGCGGTGAAGGTGAAGGTCTGGACTTCGCCTGCCGGAACCTTGGTCTCGGTAACAACATACGCCTGGTCAGTTGCGTCGAATGGGGCCGAGGCTTGGTAACCGGCATCCAGCAGCACCCAGTTGTGTTCGATCGTGCCGCTGTTGGTCACGGTGAGGGTGACTTCGGCCCCTGCCGGCACAGTGGCGCTGGCGGGTGAGAAAGAAAACTCCGACATGGACATCGCCAGCTCCGCGGTCTTCGGGCCGCCACAGGCCGCAAGTCCACTCGCGAGCACGAGAATTGCTACGACGTAAATCTGGTGACGGGTAGTCATATGCATTTTCCTCCGGATGCAGCACGAGTCTAAGCCGGTCGGTCCGAGAGCGCAAGGAATCAGTCTACGCCAACCCAGGCCGCTGCCAACACCGATGATAAACTTCCAGCCGCCGTCTCCCCAACGATGCGTGAACGAAACATCCTTGCCGTAACGATTCTGGTCCTGCTCCTGATCGGAGTCGGCGTGGCGGTTGCCAGCTTCGTGCGCCCCTTGCCACAAGCTGCCAGCGATCGCGCTGTTCTGGTCGACCAGCTGCTCCGAGTCTTCTTCGGGCTTGCAACTGCAGTGTTTCTGGGAGTGGAGGGGTTGCTCGTTTTTGCGGCAATACGCGGACGGCTTTTCCAGTCCCCGGTGGCCATTGGGAATTCGAACTCGTCCCTGGAATTGTTGTGGCTCGCGGTACCGGCCGCCATTGTGCTTGCGCTCAGCGTGTACTCGATCCGAGTCCTGCTGCTGATGGAAGCGTCCGGGCCCGATCCGCTGCAGGTCGAAATCACGGCCAGCCAGTATCAGTGGGAGTTCCGCTACCCGGAGAGCGGCGTTATCGCCAACGAACTGCATCTGCCGGCGGGACGTGCGGTCGTGCTAGAGTTCAGATCCAAAGATGTGATCCACTCCTTCTGGGTTCCGGCCTTCGGAGGTAAGGTAGACGCCCTGCCGGATCGGGTGACTTCCCTAGCGTTGACTCAACTGCGGACCGGGGAGTACGAGGCCGTCTGCGCCGAGTTTTGCGGCCCGGGTCACACCGGAATGATCGCAACGGTGCAGGTTGAGGACCCGGCCAGTTTCGAGCAGTGGTTGCAATCTGGGGGCGGAGAGTGATCATGAGCGGATCCGGCCGCAGCTATCTTCGTCCGTCTACGGATCCGGCGGTGCTGGCTGTGCAGTTCCTGGTCACCAGCTTCGTCTTCTTCCTGCTCGGCGGCGCTCTGGCGCTCGGGATGACGGCCGAGGCCAGTCTGCCTGGAGTGGAGCTGCTGGGCGCGGAGGCTTATTCCCGGGCCTTCACCAACCACGGCTCAATCATGATCTTCCTCTGGCTGATGCCCGCAGTTGCCGGCCTCACCCATGCGCTGTTGGGGCGGGTGCTCGGTGTGACCCGGAGCGCATTGCCCCGGGTGAGCGGGTTGGGTTTCTGGCTGCTGCCGCCCGGCGGACTGCTCATGCTGGCCAGTTTCTTCCTCGGCGGAGCCTCCTCCGGCTGGACTGCTTCTGTCCCGCTCTCCGCCCAGGCGGGTGGCGCAGGCCAGACCGTGTGGGTTGCCGGCCTGATCGTGCTCGTTCTCTCCCTCGGCTGTAATGCGACCTCATTTCTGGCGACCATTCTTCAGGCACAGCGGACCGCTTCACCCGGCCTCTCACAATTCGCGATTGCCAGCCTGATTAGCTCGGCGCTGGCGCTGATCTCGGTCCCGGTCTTGCTGGCGGCTCTGAGCGCGCTGCTGGTGGACCGGCTGGTCGGCGGGCCAAGTTTTCTCGCCAGCTCGCTTGGGCTGACCCTGTGGCAGAACGCTTTCTGGTTCTTCGCGCATCCAGCAATGACCGTCATGCTCTTGCCGGCGATCGGGACGGTGTCCGAGATCATTCAGGCCAACACCGGCCGGCCACTTGTGGCCAGGCGCTCGGTCAGCCTTGCCATGCTGGCAGTTGGCGGATTGGGCCTGGTCTCCTGGGGTCAACATATGTTCGCCAGCGGATTGATCCCGACCGTCCGGGTCTCGTTCATGCTGACTTCAATGGCGGTCGCCGTCCCGCTGGCTTTCATCGGCCTGGCTTGGTTGACCACCCTCTGGCTTAGCCAGGTCCGGTTCAGCACGCCGATGCTTTTCTCACTCGGATTCATTTCGATGCTCTTGCTGGCCGGCCTCAGTGGACTGGTACTTGCCTCGGTTCCCGCCAACCTTCAATTGCACGGCAGCTACTTTGTCTCGGGCCATTCGCATCTCGCCCTCTTCGGCGGGGTGATGTCGGGGTTGTTTGCCGGTATCTATTACGTCTTTCCGAGCTTCACCGGCAAAGACTACGATGAAAACCTCGGGAAGCTCCATTTCCTCGCCCACGCCGGAGGTGCGCACTTGGCCTTCCTGCCGATGCTCCTAATCGGGCTGCAGGGCATCCCACGCCGGGTCTTTGAATTCGGCCCTGAAGTCAATCTGTTCCAGCTGGCTTCCAGCGGAGGGGCGCTGATATTGGCCGGCGCATCCTTGTTGTTTCTTTACAACATGTTTTTCGCCTGGCGGACCGGCCGGGCAACCCAAGGGATCCTGCCCGAGTCAATCCCATGACCAGCGGTCTGACGCAGTCGCAAGCCTCCCGCGCGTTCATCCGATTGGTAGACTACCTCTCGCTCACGAAGCCGGCGATCGTCGCGTTGCTGCTGTTGACGACCTTTTGCGGGATGGTGGTCGCAATTGGTGGAATTCCCCCGCTGCCAACGGTGGCATTGACCCTGCTCGGAGGCGGGCTCACCGCCGGAGGGGCGGGGGCTCTCAATCAGTACATCGACCGGGGCATCGATCGCAGGATGGTTCGCACCATGGGTCGTGCCCTTGCTGACCATCGGCTCAGGCCGATGCAGGGCCTGCTCTTCGGCCTGGCGCTGTGTGTGGCCGGCCTGGCGGTCCTGGCAATTGGCGTGAACCCGCTCAGCTCGATCCTCGCCCTGGCCGGGATCATCTATTACGCCCTGCTCTACAGCGTCCTGCTCAAACCGAGCACCCCGCAGAACATCGTGGTCGGTGGAGGAGCGGGCGCGATTCCCCCGTTGGTCGGATGGGCAGCAGCCGCCGGTTCCCTCAGCCTGCCGGCGTTCTTTCTGTTCGCGGTGATCTTCTTCTGGACCCCGCCCCACTTCTGGGCCCTGGCGCTGCTTAAGCGGTCAGATTACGCCCGGGCCGGGATTCCTATGCTGCCGGTCGTCTCGGGGGAGGTGGAGACCCGGCGCCAGATACTGCTCTACAGTCTGCAGGTGGTTGCTCTAACGATCCTGCTCCCGCTGGTAGGGCTGGGCGGTGGGTTCTTCTTGCTGGCGGCGGTATTGCTGGGGCTCGGATTGATCCGCCATGCCTTGATCTTGCAGCGGCGAGGCGGTAATCGATTCGCCTGGAGGATGTATCGCTACTCGAGCCTGTATCTTGGAGGAATCTTTCTGGCGTTGGCGGTCGACGCGCTGCTCATTGGGTGACATGATAAACTTCGGCCGATCCAGGGAACTTGGGAGGAGCGATGGTTGAGACAATCCGGATGGAGAAGGTGGACGTGGTGAAGGCTGCCGGGCGGATCGACAGCCACTCGTCGCCCGAGCTGAAAGACGCCTTTGACGTCTTGCTGAATGACGGGCGCAATAAACTGGTCTTCGACATGAGCGAGGTCGAGTTCTTATCCAGTAGCGGGGTGTGGGTCTTACTGGAAACCCAAAAGCGAGCTCGCCGCCGCAGCAAGGGGGACCTGGTGCTCGCAAACCCGAGCGACAACATAAAGAAGACCCTCGATCTAGCCGGATTGATGCATTTCATGAAGATCTTTGACGGGGTCGACACTGCGGTAGCTGGTTTCTGAAATTGAGTGCTGACGCGTCATGCCGAAGGCGACGTTCGAGGCTCGATACGAGAACCTGGGACGAATCTGCGAGTTCGTCTCAAGCACTGCAAAGCGGGCGGGGTTGGACGACTCTGCGGCGTACGCAGTGGAATTGGCCACCAATGAAGCTTGCACCAACATCATCGAGCACGGTTACGGCGGGGAAGGCGATGGACAGATCGAATGCTCGATCGAAGCGGATGATGGCGGAGTGACAGTTGTCCTGCTCGATTGGAGCCGGCCGTTCGATCCCTCCAGCGTGCCGGAAGCTGATTTCGAGGTCCCTCTGGAGGAATTGAACCCGCGGGGGGCGGGGCTGCGGCTGATCCGCGGATCAATGGACGAGGTCCAGTTTGAGCCGATCCCCGGCAACGGCAATCGGCTGACGATGCGCAAGAGCCGCTAACCGGGAAGGTCGCGCGCCAGCACCATCAGAGTGATATCATCGGTCTGAGCCGCACCGGCTACGAAGGCAGAGATCTCCCCCAACAACTTGGATTGAAGGTCCTCGGCCGTGAGGCCGAGGTTTTGTTTTGCGACCTCCAAGATCGGTTGGATGGACAAGCCTTGGCCGCTTGGGTTTCGGGCGTCTGGGACTCCGTCCGTATACAGGATTAACCGATCTCCGGGTTCGATTTGGACCGAAGCCTTCGACCAGCTGGCCCCCGCCTGGACACCGATCGGAAGACCCGTTCGAATGAGCTCCTGAATGATGATCTTCTCACTGGACCGGAGGACATAGGGCGGATTATGCCCGGCATTGCTGTAGGACAGTTTCCCGGTTGCCGGATCCAGCACTCCATAGAATGCGGTGACAAAGAGATTGGATGTAGTATCCGCAATCATTCTGGCATTGGTGGCGAAGAAGACCAGCGCGGGGTCGGAATCCGCCTCGACCGCATAGGTCCGCAGCAAGGTCCGGCTGAGGATCATATAGAGCGCGGCTCCAATGCCCTTGTCGACGACATCCGCGATGACCAACCCAATCCTGCCTTCCGGCAGTGGGATGATATCGAAGAAGTCTCCGGAGGTTTCCCCCGCCGGATTCAGTGTTACGGCCAGCTGCCAACCCGGGATGCGGGGGATGTCAAAGGGGATCAAACCGGACTGGATCTCACCTGCCAGTCGCAGTTCATGCGACACGCGCTCGAACTCCAGTCGGTTGTCGTAGGCTGCAGCCTGATCCAGCGCAGAGGCGATCAAAGAGGCGAGAGCCTCTGCCGGCTCTACCAGGTTACGGACCGAGGCCCGGTCCCATGGCTGATCGGCTCGGAGCTTTAGATAGATCCCTCCGATTGGCTGGGTGTCATTCGGGCCGCAGATAGGTGCGACAAGGATCGGTCTATGGTGATCGCGAGCGCCATTCCACGGCAGGGGTTCGCCCGGAAGGATTTCGCGTCCCTCGAATTCACTGCACAGCCAGGTCCAGATCGGCTCGAGGCCGGGGTTCCAGTTGTCCGGCTGCTTGTAGAAGAATTGATCTGGAAAGCGCCAAACTGCTAAGGGCCCGGACGGAAACATCCCAGCCAGATGTGCTTCGAGCAGGAGCGGGATTCGATCAGGCCCGGGCGGGGTGTTAAGAATCGCGCGGCTCAGTTGCTCGAGCTGGCCGTAGGCCCTGGCTTGTTGTCGGTTGGGTTCGGCCGCCCAAGTCAGCTGGCGGGCGAGCACCGCGACTATCAGCAGCCCGGCCCCCAGGAATAAGAAGGCCGGCGGGCCGGCCTCGACATACAATCCGGCTGCCAACACTCCGAATGGATCGACCAGGTGGGGCAGCGCAAAGGAGCCAAGCGATGCAGGCAGTTGCAGAGTTTGAGCCGGACCACGGAGTGGCTGGGCCCGGGCCCACGCGTGGTAGGCTAGATATCCGGTTGAAATAGCGGCTCGCAGCAGGAAGGTGACTATCAGCGCAGCCAGAGCTAGCAGCAGTGATTGAACTCGAAGGCCGGCAGTGGCGAATGCAATTCGGAGGCAACCCATGGAATTCCGCAATCTAGGAAAGACTGGGCTCAAAGTCACCCCGCTCTGCCTTGGCGCCATGCAGTTCGGCTGGACGGCCGATGAGCAGGTCTCGCTCAAGGTCCTCACTCGAGCGGCCGAGCGCGGAATCAACTTCATCGACACCGCCGATGTCTATTCCCGCTGGGCCGCCGGCAATCCCGGCGGGGTCGCGGAGGGCATCATCGGCAAGTGGCTGGGCATGAAAGTCGTACCCCGGGACCAGGTCGTGCTGGCAACTAAGGTTCGAGGTCAGATGGGGGAGGGGCCGAACGAGCAAGGACTCTCACGGCTGCACATCATGGAGGCGGTTAAGAACTCATTGCGCCGCCTCGGGACCGACTACATCGATCTGTACCAAACCCACTCGGTGGATCCCGATACACCGATTGATGAGACCCTGCGGGCACTCGATGATCTTGTCCATCAGGGAGTGGTCCGCTACCTTGGTTGTTCGAACTATCCGGCGTGGCGCCTCATGCAGGCGCTCTGGAGCTCCGACCGGCTGGGGCTGGAGAGCTATGTGTGCTTGCAGCCCGAGTACAGCTTGTTGGCCCGTCAGCCATTCGAACAGGAGCTCGAGCAGGTTTGCCAGACCTATGGCCTGGGGGTAATTCCCTATAGCCCACTTGCCCGCGGCTTTCTCACCGGCAAGTATCGGAAAGGCGAGCCGGCGCCGGCCGACGGCCGCCTGGCGGGAAGCCCACGTCTCGAGCAATACGCCCGCGAGCGACGACCCTGGGACGTGCTGGCCAGCCTGGAGGGCTTGACTCGTATACACGCCGCTTCGACCTCCCAACTGGCGCTTGCGTGGCTGATGCAGCGGCCGGGCATCACCAGCCCCATCATCGGCCCCCGCTCGCTAGAGCAGCTGGAAGATAATCTGGCGGCGCTCGAGGTTCGATTGGAGCCGGAGGAGGTCACGCAGCTTGAGCGGGCGAGCGCCTGGATAAGCGCCGGCTAGCTGCCGGGTCGACGCCCGATCCCCGCTCGCCGGCTAGCCGCACACTCGTCTTGTGCACTTATGACAAGTAAACCCCCTCGGCTGTATAATAACGAGGCGTTTAGCATCAGCAGCAAGATGAAGCCTGCCATTGATCGATTCCTTAACCATCTGCGAGACGAGCAGGCGCGCGCCAAGAACACCATCTCGGCCTACTCGATCGACGTGCGGCAGTTCGAACAGGTGCTGAGCGCCAGGGCCGGCGGGGCAGTCAAGCCCCACGATCTGAACGCTCGAATGGTGACAGAGTATTCAAAGTGGCTCGTCGAGCAGGGCTACCTGCCGTCGACGGTTTCGCGCAAGATGGCGGCCGCCCGGGCCTTCCTGCTTTACCTGTCGGAAGAAGAAGGAACCGTCAGCCGCCGGATCCCGGACCAGCTCCAACCGCCAAGCACTCCCCGACGATTGCCCCGAACCCTCACGGAAGACGAGGTGCGCCGGTTGCTGGCAGCCCCGGCGCGGTTCGAGAGTCCGCGCGCGTTGCGCGATGCGGCGGCGCTTGCCTTGTTGTACTCGGCTGGGATGCGCGCCTCTGAAGCGGTTCAGGTCAACTTAGAGGATCTGGACCTGAAGGCGGGAACCCTGCTGCGGCGCGGACCGGAGCCGGTGACGCTGCAGCTCGCCGAGTCGGTGGGTGCCTTGGGGCGCTACCTGAGCGCGGGTCGGCCGCATCTCGTCCGCGACACCCGCGAGCGCGCCCTTTATCTCAACCTGCGCGGGAAACGTCTGAGTCGGCAAGGGCTCTGGCTGGTTGTCAAGCGCTGGGCCGCCGCGGTGGACCTGGGCAGCGATCTTTCACCGCATTCCTTGCGCCACTCGTTGATCCGGCATCTGCTGCAGCACGGGAAAAGCAAGCGCGATATCCAGGCCCTGCTTGGCTTGAGCAGCCCCAACGCGATCCGGGTCCGATTGACTTCAAAATGATGAACCAGGATCAATTCCCTACGATCGAAGAAATCGACATGCTGGCGAATCGGATCCGGGGATCCACAGACCTGCGCCCCAAAGTCGGAATGATCCTGGGCTCGGGTTTGGGTGAGTTGGCCGATTCTCTCGAGACTTCGATCTCACTGCCGACGGACGAGCTGCCAGGCTGGCCGAAATCAACGGTCGAAGGCCATGCCGGGCGATTGCTGATGGGAGTGCTCGAAGGGATGCCGGTCTGCGTGCTGCAAGGTCGGGTTCACTATTACGAGGGTCACCCAATGGCCAGGATTGGGCTCCCGATCCGAGTACTTCAGCGGCTTGGGGCAGACACGCTGATCGTGACCAACGCAGCCGGCGGAGTGAACCCATCGTTCGAACCAGGCGATATCATGCTGATAATCGATCACATCAACTTGATCGGAATGGCCGGGCTCTCTCCACTTCGCGGTCCGAACCTGGAAGAATTTGGCCCTCGGTTCCCGGACATGAGCCAAGCCTACGACCGCCAACTCCAAGCCCTGGCCCGTCGGGTGGCCGCTCAAGAAGGTCTGGCTCTACGAGAAGGCATCTACATCTGTCTAGGCGGGCCGGCCTTCGAATCTCCAGCCGACCTGCGGTTCCTCCGGATGATCGGGGTCGACGCTGTCGGGATGTCCACCGTGCCGGAGATTACGGTCGCCCGGCATGGTGGAATGCGGACTTTGGGATTCTCCGGGATTAGCAATAAGGCGAGTCTAGACGGTGAAAAGTTGACGACCCATTCGGAAGTGCTGGAAGCAGGCAAGCGGATCGGTCCAAGACTGGAGCGCCTAATTCGCGGTGTGCTGCGCGGGTTGTAGCCAGGATGGAAGAGGCTCTGCTGCTCATCGCCTCTTTGCAGGGATGGATCTACACACTGCTGGCGCTGGCTGCCTTGGTGTATCTGAGGCTGGCAGTTCAATCGAATGCCGAAGTCCGCAGCTCGCTTTTTGGACTGGAGCGGGAGCGGGGCGCTGCGCGCCGGAGCCGGGCACTAGCGATGCTCGGCCTGATCGGGCTGGCCGGGCTGGCAACCTTCTTAGTTTCGACTTTCCTGGTTCCCTCGGTCCCGGCAGTCGCCAGGCCCACTCTGGTGCCGACCATCTCGCTGCTAACGACCGCGACCGAAGCAATCGGCGGAACAGTCGTACCTCAAGCCCCCGACAGCACCGGCTGCTTGAACCCAACCGCGACGATCAGCTCACCTTCCGGCGGCGCGCAAATTCAAGGGTTGGTCGAAATTCGGGGCAGCGCCAACATACCTAATTTCGCCTTCTACAAGATCGAGATCAAAGCTAGCGATTCATCGGCCAATTGGCAGGTAATCACGGCAGGCACCGAGTCCAAAGTCGAGAATCTGCTGGGGGTCTGGGACACCAGCCTTGTAATCAATGGGGTGTACCTGCTACAGTTGGTCGTCACGGACACTGCTGGTAACGCTCCATTACCTTGCGCCCTAGAAGTGGTTGTGCTGCCCTCCGGCGGGTGAGAACCCAAGGCTAAACTCCGATGGAGGTCCGTCCCGCGATTTCGAGTGATATTCCCGCTTTGATGGCGATCGACGCTAGCTATCAGACCGACCATGTCTGGCAGATGGCGGTGAGCGCTCACTCGCCGGACACCAGCGTGATATTTCGGGAAGTCAGGTTGCCGCGCCCAATGCGGGTCGAGTATCCGCGCGATCCCCGGCGTCTGGCCGACGAATGGACGCATGCCGCCGAAATCTTCTTGGCCGAGACGAATCACGAGCCGTTGGGTTATCTGGTCCTGGAAAGCAGCCAGGCACCCTCGACCGGATGGGTTACGGATTTGGTAGTGGCCGGAGCTCACCGGCGCCAGGGAGTCGCAACCCGGCTGCTGGCCGCCGCGAAGCGTTGGTCTCAGCAAGCAGGGTTCGCCCGGCTTACCCTGGAAATGCAGAGCAAGAATTTCCCCGGAATCAGCCTGGTCCGCAAGCTTGGCTTCTTCTACTCCGGTTATCACGATAAGTATTATCCGGACGAAGAGATTGCGCTGTTCTTCACCCTGAATCTCAAATAGCTCAGAGCATGCTCGAGACGCTCACTTCCGCCCTGACGGTGGTGAATCAGATCCTGAATGCGGGGATCGCCGTGACTGCGTTCTCCCTGCTGCTTTATTCCCTCACGTTCAACCCGAAGGAACGGGCGGCCCGAATCCTGGCTCTGCTGCTTGGCTGCCTGGCTTTGGTCTACGGCACGGATGTCATGGCCGGCACCGCCGCTCTGCAGAGTGAGCAGCAGATTTGGCTGCGGCTTCAATGGGCCGGGATTAGCTTCGTGCCGGCCGGCTACATGCACCTCTCAGACGCGTTGCTGGCGGCAACCGGCCGGCCGTCCCGCGGCCGCCGCAAATGGGTAGTTCGGATCGGCTACCTCTTGAGCCTGGTCGGTTTTGTGTTCGCGGCCTTGAGTAATGAGTTGGTCGGCCCGGTCGACCGGCTGGGGCCGGTGGCCTTCCTCTCAGCCGGGCGCTGGTTTCTTGTGTTCGCGGCGTACTTTGGGCTCGCTTTGGCTTTCACCGGATTCAACCTCTGGCGCGCATACAAACGCTGCCTGACCTCGGTAAGCCGCCGCCGGATGCGGTACCTGATCTTCGGCGCCGCGGCGCCGTTCTTGGGCGCATATCCCTTCCTCAGCTCGGGCGGCAGTTTCGTCCTACAGGCTCCGCTTCTGACCTGGGCGCTGCTTGGGGTGCTCAACCTGCTGGTAGCAGTTCAGATCGTAATGATGACCTACGCGGTCGCCTACTTCGGAGTGAGTTTCCCAGATCGGGTGGTCAAGAGCCGGCTATTTCAGTGGTTGCTGCGCGGGCCGGTGGTTGCCTCAACGACCCTCGCCGTGACGGTGGTCATCGATCGGCTCGGCCATCGGATCGGCCTGGAAAACAGCCGAGCCGTTCCGCTCTTCATGGTCGGTACGATCTTGAGTCTGCAGTATCTAATCACCATGATCCGCCCAACGGTGGAACGCTGGCTGTTCTATGGCCAGGACCGAAACGACGTCAGCCGGCTCCATTTGCTTGAAGAGCGATTGCTAACTACGGGGGATCTGCGCCAGTACCTCGAAGCGATCCTGAATGCGGCCTGCGATCTGACCGGTGCCCCTTCCGCGTTCGTCGCCGCGGTGGGTGAACAAGGAGTCGAGCTCGAGGTAGCTGTTGGACCGGACGATCCGCTGCGCGATCCGCTCGACAGCGCTCCAGACCTGTCTTCGGATAACAATCGTGAGCTGCCTGGATTCGGACCGCTCTTCCGCTGGGATCGATACTGGCTGGCGCCGCTGCTGGCCTCGCCGACGGCCGAGCTGGTGGGTGTCCTTGGGTTAAAGCTCCCCGCAGAGGATTTCGAATTCGAAGCGGAAACGGTGGAAGCCTTGGCGCTCGTTCGCGAGCGAGCCGCGGTCGCGCTCACCGATCGGGCCCTGCAGCGGGAGGTATTTGCGGCGGTGGACCGGCTGGTCCCGCAGGTTGAGGCCGTACAGCGGATGCGGGCAGCCGCTCGCTACGGCGGGGTCCAAGCGCTCACTATGCCCGAGGCTAGCCTGCCGGCCGATGCCGACCTGGTCAACCTGGTCCGAGAGGCACTCGGTCATTATTGGGGTGGCCCCCGGCTGACCAAGAGTCCGCTGCTGCGCCTGAGCGTGGTACGTGAGGCAGTGGCGGCACACGACGGGAACGCGGTCAGCGCACTGCGAGCCACGCTGCGTCAGGCCATCGATCGGGTCAGACCGCAGGGGGAGCGCCGGTTCACCGGAGAGTGGATGCTGTATAACATTCTCGAAATGAAGTTTCTGGAAGGACGCAAGGTGCGCGATGTGGCGGTCCGACTGGCAATGTCCGAGGCGGACTTGTATCGCAAGCAGAAAGTCGCCATCGAAACCGTCGCCCGGGCCATGGAAGAGATGGAGCGGGAAGCCCGGGCGGCCAAGCCACTCGCTCCGCGAAGCTGAAGGTGCGGAACTTGCCTTTTTTGAACCGGCAGGGGACACTCTGATCCCGCCTGCATGAGAATCGCCCGCCGTTCTTTTCGGGACTTGCTTGCAATCCCGCTGCTAGCCGCGGCGGCCATCACCTTCCTCGGCCTGCTTGACCTCAGCCGGGGAGGGCTCTTGGACGCCTGGGTCGGGTTCCTGCGCCGCTGGCTGGGGCTCGGGGCAATGGCCGTGCCGATCATAGCGGCGGTGGCGATAATCTTCCGGCCCGGCCGCTGGGACCGGGTCATCGCCGCGGAGCTGATCTTCTTTTCGGTCCTCGGGTTGTTGAGTGCACTCGCAGCCGATAGCCTCCCGGAAGCCGAGTTAGGAAGGGGCGGGGGGATCGTCGGCTGGGCGATCGGCGACAGTTTAGGGCGGGTGGTGGGCTCGGTTGGCCGGATCCTGGCACTGCTGCTTATAGGCGGAGGCGCCGCCGCGCTTGCCCTCGGCGATCGCCTTGGGGGTCCGCGACCGGCAGCTTCGATGCAGGCGACCGTGGCCAGCTCGGCTGCGCCTGCCGAGGCCTCGAAGACCCCCGGCAAACGGCGGGTGCCGCCCGAGTTCCGCAAAGAATTCAAGTTGCAGGACGCTGCAAGTTCGGCGAAGGGCGGCTCGAGAGCTCGGAGTGATTTGCCGGCCTCGCTTGACTTCCTCGAATCCGGAGAGACCCGTCAGGTCACTGCCCGTGAGATCAACCTGGCGGCCGGCCTGATCGAGAAAACTCTGGCGGAATTCGGACTACCGGCGAAAGTGGTAGATTTCAGGACCGGCCCCTCGGTTACTCAATTTGCGGTCGAGCCCGGCTACGTGGAACACCAGGCACCCGATGGATCGGTGTCCCGCAGCAAGGTGCGGGTATCCCAGATCTCGTCGCTCGCCAACGATCTCGCCTTGGCGCTCTCCGCGCCCGCGATCCGGGTAGAAGCCCCTGTTCCCGGCAAGGCCTACCTCGGGATCGAGGTCCCGAACCGAAAGCCTGAACGAGTGCGGCTGCGCCCGATCTTGGAATCGGAGCGGTTTCGTTCGCTGGATTCCCCCATGACGATCGCCCTGGGCCGCGACGTGGCCGGCGAGCCCATCGTTGCTGATCTGGCCTCCATGCCGCACCTGCTGATCGCCGGGACAACGGGTTCGGGCAAGTCGGTCTGCATCACCGCCTTGGCGACCTGTCTGGCGATCAACAACGGGCCGGAGCAGCTGCGATTTGTATTGATCGATCCGAAGCGAGTCGAGCTCCTGCGCTTCAACGGCTTGCCACACCTGATGGGCAAGGTTGAGACCGAGCTAACCCGAATTGCGGGTGTGCTGCGCTGGTGCACGTTGGAAATGGACCGGCGCTTCAAACTGCTGGAAGCCGCCTCTGCCCGGGATCTTGCGGCCTACAATCGGAAGATCCTGCGCCGAAAGGGCGGTGAAGCGCTGCCCCGAGTCGTCGTCATGATTGATGAGCTGGCCGACCTGATGATGCTGGCTCCGGATCAGACCGAATCGGCACTGGTGCGCTTGGCGCAGATGGCCCGGGCGACCGGCATTCATCTCGTCGTGGCGACCCAACGGCCGAGCACCGATGTGGTGACCGGCCTGATCAAGGCGAATTTCCCGGCCCGGATCGCCTGCGCGGTCGCCTCCAGCATTGATTCGCGCGTGATCCTGGACGGGCCAGGTGCCGAATCGCTGCTGGGCAAGGGTGACATGCTGTACCTGGCCCCGGAGGCAGCCGCCCCAGTGCGGCTGCAGGGCGTGTACGTCAGCGACAAAGAACTGGAGGGATTGATCACCAGCTGGAACTCGGGTGCCGCTCGGGCGGCGATGGCGCCGTGGGAGGATTTCCTAGTGCGGCAAGATGCGCTCAGCCAGCAAGACAACGTGCTCGAACGGGCCATCGAGTTGGTGAAGGAGAGCGGCCAGGCGAGCGCCTCGCTGCTGCAGCGCCGGTTGCGGGTCGGCTACCCGCGGGCCGCGCGCCTAATGGACGAACTTGAAGAGCTTGGCCTGATCGGCCGAGCTACCGGGGGCGGCCGGACTCGAGAGGTGTTGATCTCGGACGAAGACCGCACAGGAGACGACCCTGCAAGTCCCCAGCCTTGACTGGCCTATACCCGCAGGTTAGCATTTCGAAACCAACCGACCGAGAACCATGGACCAGACCCAACCTCGCACTCTGAGCGATTTCATGCGCGCCCGATTCCGGGGGGTCGTCGATGGAATCGGAACGGTGCTTAAGGATTTGGGCGTCACGCCAATTGCGCTCTCGCTGGTCGGCTTGGCCGGGCATTTGGTGGCGGCAGTCCTGGTGGCCCGCGGTCAATTCCTGATCGGTGGCCTGTTCTTGTTATTTCTGGCCCCGGTTGATGCATTGGACGGCACGCTGGCTCGCTTGCGTGGCGAAACTTCAAATTTCGGCGGGTTCTTTGATTCGGTGATCGATCGCTACTCGGAGATGCTCGTGTTCGGTGGCCTGTTGATCTACTTCCAGAACCGATTTGACAAAGGGATGGTCACGTTGGTGTTCGTCGCGGCGGCTGGTTCGGTGCTGGTCTCGTATGCCCGAGCCCGGGGCGAGGCCCTCGGATATATCGTCCGGGGCGGAATGCTGACCCGCTTCGAGCGATATCTGATACTGGTGCCAAGCCTGCTGTTCGGTCTCCCCAAATGGGGGGTCGGTCTTATCGCGGTCTTAGCGAACTTCACCGCGGTTCAGCGTTTTCTTGACGTTCGGCAACAGGCCTGGAACAAGAAGGAGAAGGCGTTTCGTGAGCGTTGATTTTCAACCGGTCGGGATCCAAATCACCGCGTTTGGGCTGAGTTTTCTCCTGCGCTACTATGGCATGCTGCTGATGCTCGGTGCGATCGCAGCTGCCAGCGTCGCAAGCCGCTTGTTGAAGATCGACCGCGCCGACTCCGAGGTCGCTTGGGACGGATTGATCTGGGTGTTGGTCTTTGGGGTCATTGGGGCCCGGCTCTATCACGTCTTCACGCCATCGAAGAGCTTGCTAGAACAAGGAATCACGACCGGTTGGTACCTGACCCATCCGCTCGATCTCATCAACACGACCCGGGGCGGGCTTGCGATGCCCGGGGCGATCATCGGCGGCGTATTCGGCCTGTACCTCTTTGCCCGGCGGCGCAAACTACCCCTGGGTCGGTTGATGGACGCGGCCGCGCCTGGCGTGGCGCTCGCTCAGGCGATTGGGCGTTGGGGGAACTACGTCAATCAGGAGCTGTACGGGCCCCCAACCAACCTACCCTGGGGGATCCGAATCGACCCGGCAAATCGATTGCCCGGCTATGAGCCGTTTGAGCGATTCCACCCGCTATTCCTGTACGAGTCGATTTGGAATCTGGCTAATTTCTTCTTCCTGCTCTGGTTGTGGAGAAACTATCGAGATCGTCTGGGCTCCGGAGACATCTTCCTTACTTACTTGGTCACCTATCCGCTGGGCCGCTTTGTGCTCGAATTCATAAGGCTCGACTACGTTCCGGCATTTGGAATCAACTTCAACCAGGCCGTAATGCTAGTTGTAGCCGTCGCTGCGGCAGTTGCCCTTTATCTTCGCAATCGGCAAGTGCCGGTCCGGCCCCGCAAGCGCCGTCCAAAGCAAGCCTAAACGCCGTCACTTATCATGTGGGAACTCGGGCCGATTGAGTCCGAATGGTCCCGCCTGCTATAATGCGCGGCGACGGCGCGATGACTCCCCTGATCGAAACCCTAGAGCTTGGGAAGCGGTTTGGCAGCCTGGTCGCGGTTGACCAGGTCTCGCTGCGGGTTGAGGCCGGCGAAGTGCTCGCCTTGCTCGGCCCCAATGGGGCGGGCAAGACGACCACGATCCGAATGCTCGCCTCCATTCTCGGGCCCACCCAGGGTTGGGTCCGCATCGCCGGCCTCGACACGGTCGCCCATGCCAGCCAGGTCCGGCGCCAGGTCGGAATGCTGACCGAGCATCACGGACTGTACACTCGCATGAAGGCCATGGAGTATCTAGCTTTCTTTGGTGAGATTTACCGGTTGCGCCCCGAATCAGTGGAAGAGCGGGCCTACAGCCTCCTGGACCGCTTAGGTCTGAGCGAGACGATCGAACTGCGACTCGGAGCCTACTCCAAGGGAATGCGCCAGAAGTTGGCCATGGCTCGCGCCCTGCTCCATGATCCAGCCGTCTTGCTGCTTGACGAGCCGACCTCCGCGATGGATCCGGAGAGCGCTCGATTGGTTCGCGAGAGCATCCGAGGTCTGCGCTCCGGGAACCGGGCGATCGTAGTGTGCACCCACAACCTGCACGAGGCCGAGACACTCGCCGATCGAATTGCAGTGATCAGGAAAGGCAGGATCGTGGCACAGGGGTCGCCGGAAGAGTTGAAGCGCGAATTCCTCGGCAGCCCCATCATGGAGTTGCGGGTAGCGGGCAGCCTGGATGGAGCAGCTCGCCTCCTCCCCCACGGGGCCACTCTGCGCGAGACCGGCCCAAATTGGCTTCGTTTTCAGGCCGAAGATCCCGAGACCGTTAACCCGGCAGTCGTTCGAGCCATGGGAATGGCCGGGATCGAAATTGTGACCCTCTCCGAGATCGGTCGCAGCTTGGAGGAGGTCTACCTCTCGGTGATGCAGTCGGAGCGTTCGAATTGAGCAGTCGCGAGCTCTCCTGGCTGCCCGGAACACTTACCGTCGCCCGAAGGGAGATCCGTGATCAATTGCGGGATTGGCGGATCCTGACGCCGATCATCCTTTTGACTCTATTCTTTCCGGTACTGATGAATTTCACCGCAAATCAGGCCGTTCAGTTCGTCGAACGGTATGGGGCCGATATCATCGGAGATCGCTTGATCCCCTTCCTGCTTATGGTCGTGGGTTTCTTCCCGATCTCCATCTCGCTGGTAATCGCCTTGGAGAGTTTCGCCGGTGAACGCGAGCGGCTCTCGCTCGAGCCGCTGCTGGCCACCCCTCTCACAGACGGTCAGTTGTACTTCGGTAAGATCATCGCCTCGATGCTTGCGCCGCTCGGCGCCGCTTACCTTGGGATCTTTGTGTACCTGATCGGGCTCTTCTGGCGACTGGGTTGGCAGCCCCCTCTGCCGCTCTTGGTCCAAATCCTGCTGCTGACCACGGCCCAGTCGATTGTCATGGTCACCGGAGCCGTCGTGATCTCGAGCCAGACCACCTCGGTGCGGGCCGCCAATCTGCTCGCCTCTTTCATCATCGTGCCAGTCTCGCAGTTGATCATTGGGGAAAGTCTGATCATGTTCTGGGGACGCTACAGCGTCCTGTGGTGGATTGTGGCGGCGCTCGTACTGGTGGCGATCGTGCTGGTTCGAATGGGGCTGCATCTGTTCAATCGGGAGCAGTTGCTGGGGCGGGATTTCGACGACTTCGATCTCAAATGGGTCAAGCGCAGCTTCTGGACCGGATTCCGGGGCCGGGCAGAGTCGATCGCCGGCTGGTATCGAGAGCTGCTGGGCGAGACGCTGCCCCAAGCTCGGGGGTCAATCCTGATCATGATCCTGGCGCTGCTGGTGGCGTATTGGGTGGGCTACCGAGCGGCGAGCGAGTTCGCCCTGCCGTCCGATTTGTTCCGGGCGGACCGGCTGCAGGGCGCCTTGGGCAATGAGCTGTCCAGCTTTGGCTTGCTGACAGCCAGGGGCTGGCTCTGGGTGGCTTGGAACAACATTCGAGCGTTGGGACTGGCGAGCGTGCTGGGGGCCTTCACCTTCGGCGTCGCGGCGGTGGTTCTGTTGATGACTCCGATCGGGATCGTGGGCTACTTCGCGGGTAATTTCGCGCTCGCCGGCGGCAATGCCAGTCGCGTCTTGGGCGGGCTCGTGCTTCCGCATGCGCTCTTGGAGGTCCCGGCCGCAATATTGGCCGGCGCAGCAATCGTGCAGCTGGGGCTTGCTGCGCTCAGTTTGCCAAAGGGTTCATCGCTGGGGGCCTCCTGGCTGGAGGCGCTGGGGAAATGGGCCCGGCTGAACCTGGGCCTGGTCCTGCCATTGATCTTGGCCGCCGCTGCGATTGAAGTCTTTGTCACACCCCGAGTGGCCATGGCGCTGCTAGCCGGCGTGCCTTAGTTACCCAAGCAGATCCCTATCAATTTTCGTATTGGTTGAGCAGAAGACGAGTGCCGGCCGACTGTGCCCGGGCGCGTGGGGGAGGCAGGCCAGTCTCGGGCAGAGGGTCTACTTCTTGGGAGGCTGCAAGGTGACGTGTAGAAAGCTGAAGTCGCCCCGGGCCGGCATCAGATCCACCACCTCCACAACCTCGAACTCCTGAGCTCCCAGCTTGATCCGCTGGCCGACCTGGGGGCGCTTGTCCTCGTTGAGGATTGCTCCCGGATGGGTCCCGCCGCGGACGACGTAGCTCACCTTGAAGATGGCGGTCATGGTTTAGCGCCCGACGAGATGCTGATGGCGGAGTTTGAAGGACAAGTCGGCCGCAATGTTCCGCATCACGACATATCCCAAGTGGGTATGGCTTTCACACAACTCCATGAAAGCGTCCCGCTGAATTGTCTGGACCGTTGCTTGGTCCGAGATTACCCGAATGGTCGCAGAACGCGGCCCGTAATCAACCAGAGCCATCTCGCCAAACACCTGGCCCTGGCCCAGATTGACGACTGTTCGAGGCGCCGGATCGTGGGGGGCTTCTTCGTGAACGACCTCTACCAAGCCGTCCCAGATGACGAACAATTGGTCGCCGGTATCGCCTTGACGAGTAACCACATCTCCCGATCGGAACGACTGCTCTCTACAGATCGAGGCGATCTTCTCGAGTTCATCCCGGCCAAGCCCCTCAAACAGCTCAACCTGACTCAAGATTTCGGACAGATTCATGCAAGGGCCTCCGGAGCCATCTCGAGAATTCTACCGGCAATCCTATGCCCAGACAACCGCATGCCCGCCGAAGGCGCTGAAAGGGTGAGGATGGTAAAATGAGTGATTACGTCGGGAACAGATCATAAAGTCACTCTTAAAGGCCGAGTATGCCACGAAATCAACTCTCTGACCCGCTCGAACTGAGCGCAATCGAAGACGACAGTTGGCCGCCAAAGTCTGAGCACCCGTCACTGTGGGGAGTGAAACGCCGCACCCACAAGTGGCGCCCGCCCACTGATGTGTATGAGACCGATGATGCCTACCAGGTTCGAGTGGAGATCGCCGGGATGCGGGGCACCGACATCGCAGTGACTTTCGAGCGCCAAGTGCTGGTGATCCAGGGGGCGCGCAGCGACGCCGGGCCACGCAAGGAGTATCGTCAACTGGAGATTGCGTACGGCGAATTCGAGACCTCCATCCAGATCCCCGAGCCGGTTGAAGTCTCCAAAATCGAGGCCGCCTACCAAGACGGTTTCCTCAGAGTGGAGCTTCCGAAACTCAAACCGAGGCAGGTCTCGATTGATGAGTGAGCCGAGCCGATGGGCGTGAATAGGCCGATCAGGCCTGGCGCGCGCTCCCAGCCGGAGGAAGGGCTGGGTGAGCCGCGGATCATCGTTCGGGACGAAAGCACGGGCCTCGAGGGGCGGACCCCCGCCGCCGCCGAGCTGGCGCTTCCCACCGAACTCCCGATTCTGCCGCTCCGCGGGGTGGTGGTGTACCCCCAAACCGTCGTTCCGCTGACGATTGGTCAGCCGCGGTCGATCCGATTGGTGGACGACGTCGTCGGCGCAGATCGAATGGTAGGGCTGGTGGCCTCCCGCCGGCCCGAATTGGAGCTTCCCGGCCCGGAAGATCTGTTTTCCATCGGGACCCTGGCCACGGTCCAACGTTTGTTCCGCGCTCCGGATGGGACAATCCGGATGATCGTCCAGGGATTGTCCCGTTTTACGCTGGAGGAGTTCACTTCCCTCGACCCGTATCTCAAGGCCCGGATCGTGCTGAAGCCAGAGATCGTCGAAGACGGAGTCGAGCTCGAGGCTCAAGTCCGGGCCGCAACCGACCAGTTCCAGGAAGTTGCAGAGATGGCGCCTTCCCTGCCGCGGGAAGTGGTGGCCAGCGTGATGCTGCAAGAAGACCCGCTCCAAATCGCCTACACCATCGCCAATTATCAACGGATGGATCTGGAGGTCGCCCAGCAGTTGCTCGAAGAAGACTCCACCCTCGCCAAATTGCAGAAACTTAACGGCTTACTGAGCCGAGAAGTCGAAGTGCTCTCGCTCGGGCAACAGATCCAGGAGGAGGCCCGGGAAGAGATCGAGAAGGTCCAGCGTGAGTATTTCCTGCGCGAGCAGCTGAAGGCGATTCAGCGCGAACTGGGTGAGGTCGATGAGCAAGCAGCCGAGGTGGAAGAATTCCGCGCGAAGATGGAGAAGGCTGGCCTCTCGCCCGAGGCAGAGAAAATGGCCCGGCGGGAGCTGGATCGACTTGCCAAGCTTCCGACTGCGGCCGCCGAGTATGGTGTGATTCGGACTTACCTGGATTGGATGGTGTCGCTTCCCTGGGGCAAGCTAACCGTCGACAACCTGGATTTGGAGAACGCCCGGCAGGTGCTGGATGAAGATCACTACGGGCTGCAGGATATCAAGCAGCGGATCCTAGAGTACCTTGCGGTTCGAAAACTGAAACTCGAGCGGGCGGATTTGAAGAGCGACACCCCGCAAGACCAGATCCGGCGGGAGCGGGAGGGGGCGATCCTCTGCTTCATCGGACCGCCGGGGGTCGGCAAGACTTCGCTCGGTAGATCGATCGCCCGAGCCACCGGCCGGGAATTCATTCGAATCTCACTCGGCGGAGTGCACGACGAGGCCGAAATCCGCGGCCACCGGCGAACTTATATCGGGGCGCTGCCGGGGCGGATCCTGCAGGCGCTGCGGCGGGTCGAGACCAACAATCCGGTCTTCATGATGGACGAAGTCGACAAGTTGGGACGCGACTTTCGGGGTGATCCGGCTTCCGCCCTCTTGGAAGTTTTGGACCCCGAACAAAACAGCGAGTTTCGCGATCACTACTTAGAAGTAGCTTATGACCTTTCCAAGGTGATGTTCATCACCACCGCCAATTGGCTGGATACGATCCCGCCCCCGCTGCTGGATCGGATGGAGATCATCCGCCTGTCTGGCTATACCGAAGGGGAAAAGGCCATCATTGCCCGAGACTATCTGATCCCGCGGCAGATTCGGGAGAACAGCTTGCGGGAAGCGGAAGTCACGCTTAGCGAGGCTGCCGTCCGCGAGATCATTCGGTCCTATACCCGGGAGGCCGGAGTCCGCAATCTTGAGCGCGAGATCGGCAAAGCCTGCCGCAAGATCGCGACCCAGATCGCAGAGGGGAAGATCGAGCGACTCGAGGTCACGCCGGACGCGTTGCCCGAGCTGATTGGCAAGCGCCGCTTCTGGGGCCCCGAGGAAGTCGCCGAGCGGACCCAATTGCCCGGGGTTGCAGCCGGCTTGGCTTGGACTCCCGCCGGAGGCGAAGTACTGTTTATCGAGGCAACTGCCATGTCCGGAGGCCGAGAATTCAAACTGACCGGATCACTGGGAGACGTCATGAAAGAGTCGGCCCAGGCCGCCCTGTCCTATGTTCGCTCCGCTTCCAAGGAGCTTGGGATCCGGGCAGATTTTTGGACCACTCACGATTTGCACCTTCACATACCGTCGGGCTCTCAGCCCAAAGATGGGCCCTCGGCGGGGATCACGATGGCCTCCGCCCTCGCCTCGCTGGCCAGTGGTCGGCCGGTCCGAAGCGATGTTGCAATGACCGGGGAGATCACGTTGCGTGGGAAGGTACTGCCGATCGGTGGGGTGAAGGAGAAAGTCCTGGCGGCCCACCGGGCAGAATTGAAAACCATCATCCTTCCCAAACGCAATGAAGTTGATCTGGACGAGGTGCCGGAGGAGATCAAGAAGGAGATCGAGTTTGTCTTCGTCGACAGCGTGGGTGAAGTACTGAAGACGGCCCTGGAGGCCGGGTCGCGGAAACGGGCGCGACCAAGAAAAGGAGCCAACTCTGGACACCCAATTCGAGCGAAACGGGGCGGACCTCCCGCCCGAACGAGCAGAAATGCCAAGACTCCTGATCGTCGACGATGACGCCACGATGGTCTCGCTGCTCAAGACCCTGCTTGAGCTGGACGGGTTCGAGGTTACCCCGGCCACGAACCCGGATCGGGCTCTGGAGAGCATGCGCCAGCTGAGGCCGGACCTGGTGATCATGGACGTTTTCATGAACAGCCGGGATGGTCTGGAGCTGCTGCGGCAGGTCAGGGCCTCGGCCGACCTTGGGCAAATACCGGTCATCATGACCTCCGGGATGGATGTGTCGGACCGGGCCCTGGACGCCGGAGCAGACGGCTTCATGCTCAAGCCTTATTCACCACCTGAACTGATTGCAATGATCCGGCAGAAGCTGAATTGACTGCGGCCGGTTAGGGGAGAGATTAGATGACGGGCGTAAGACGCTGGGTTGCGGCAGATCTCCACCTCCACACTCCGGCTTCCGGCGATTATGCGGAGCCGGAGGTTTCGTATCTGGACATCTTGCGCACTGCCGTCGCGCAGGGCCTGAAGATCATCGCCCTTACCGATCACAACACGGTCGCCGGCTATCGACGAATCCGGGAGGAGCTCGAGCAATTAGAACTGCTCGAGAAGCTGGGACGCATCCGCAATGACGAACGCGAGCGCTTGGGTGAGTTCCGACGACTGCTGACCGATCTGTTGGTTCTGCCGGGGTTCGAGTTCACGGCCACGCTGGGCTTTCATATCCTCGGGATATTCTCGCCCGACAAACCGCTTCGCGAACTGGATCACTTGCTGCTCTCGTTGAATATCGACCCAAAGGAGTTGGATTCCGGCTCCGTAACCGTCGGAGCCTCCAGCGATGTGCTGGCAGCCTACAAAAGAATCAATGAGGCCGGTGGTCTGGCGATCGCGGCCCACGCCAATTCGAGCAATGGGGTTGCCATGCGCGGCTTCCCGATTGGAGGCCAGACCAAGATCGCCTACACCCAGGACCCCAATCTGCACGCTCTGGAGGTCACCGACCTCGAGCCACGCGGGCGCCGCTCGACCGCAGACTTCTTCAACGGCACCAAGCCCGAATACCCGCGCCGGATGCACTGCATTCAGGGTTCCGACGCCCACCGCCTGCGGACCGATCCGCGAAACCCGAAGAACCTGGGCGTGGGGGACCGAGCGACGGAGCTGTCGTTGCCTGAGATCAGCTTTGAATCGCTGCGCGAGCTCTTCCACAGCAACGACTTTGCCCGTACTCGACCCTTCCAGGAGCGGCGGGCCGAGGAGTTCGACTTCGTCCGGCAGGCCCGAGAGGAAGGGCCGACGATCGTGCAGGCCTTTCACGAGTCCATGACCGCCCGTGGCGGAGCCCTGTACTCGATCATCTCCGATGTATGCGCCTTCGCCAACACGAATGGCGGCACCCTCTTTGTCGGAATCGGGGCCGACCCCACCAGCAAGCCGCAAGGAGTGACCAACCCGGCTGCCGCGGTCCGGAAGCTCCAGCAGGAAATCAGCAACCGCATCAGCCCCCCGCTGAACTGCCAGGTCGACACCCAGCAGAGCCATGGAGTCTCGATCCTGCGCATCCTGGTTCCGCGGGGCGGTGATCCGCCCTATGCGGTGGACGACAACAAGATCTACGTTCGGGAGGAAGCCGACACTGGGCTTGCCGTTCGGGACGAGATCGTGCAGTTGGTTTCGCGCGGGACCCGTCCATCGATCCAACCCGAAGCTGAGGAAAAGGAGGTCGCCAAAGGTGGCCCGTCAGCCCCGCGCACCGGGGTCGAGATTGTTGCGGTGGATGAACGCGACGGAGTGAAGTATTTCACCGTCCGAGACCTGCGAAATGGGAACGTGGTCAAGAATGTCACCCAGACCTCTGCCCGCCGCCTGTGGCATTACGCAATTACCCAGTACCTGCAGCTTCCGCCGGATTTGCGCAAGGCGGTCTCCGCCTGGCAAGGCGAACTGGGGCTGCTGCGGCGGCGCGGCCGGGGTGAGGGCAGTCGCTACGACCTGGCCCAAGAGACAAACGGGACGATCCGGCTGTACTTCGGGGTGACGGGGGATGGAATCCACGGCGAGTGGAAGCGCCTCGTCGGAGGCGAGGTCGAGTAGCCAGTGCGGGTCGGGCTGCTGACCATCTCCGACCGTTCCGCTCGAGGCGAACGGGAAGACCGTTCGGGGCCGGCGTTGTCTGCGCAGTTGGAGTCGAAAGGCTGGGAAGTGGCCGCGGCTGCGGTGGTAGCCGACGAGGCCGCCTTGGTCAGCCAACGACTGCAGCAGTGGGCCGACTCCGGAACGGTGGACCTGATCCTGACTACCGGAAGCACCGGTTTCTCGCCGCGGGATGTGGCCCCCGAGGCGACCCTGGCGGTCGTGAATCGCCTGGCGCCGGGCCTGGGGGAGGCGATGCGGGCCCGCGGCCTGAAGCAAACCCCCCATGCGATGCTTTCCCGCGCGGTCGCCGGCATTCGGGGGGAAGTGTTGATCGTCAACCTCCCTGGCAATCCGAAAGCTGCTCAGGAGAGCCTACAAGTCATTCTGCCTGCGCTTCCGCACGCCCTTGCACTGCTGCGAGGGGCTCCCGGTTCAGAGCAGGGCCACCAGCTCCCCCCGACGCCCTCTGCGGTCTGAGTCTGCCGCCCACCGAACCCACCTTCTGCGCACCTGCTTGGGCCCAGTTTCCACTCGCGGTGTGGGGGGGATCCGGTCTGATAAAAACCCCGCACGCCACGCCCAATTGCCCTTGACTCGGTCGAACCCTGAGCATATACTCCACCTATACCCCTCCCACCTGGGGGGGGATATCGCCCAATAGGTCGGCAAAAGGGGCGGCACGAAGGGGAGAATGGCGTGCCACGAGGCCGACCACAGCCCGCCACGCGGCCGGCAAGAGCGTGGACGAGGGCGAGAGTGGCGCGGCACCGATCGGCACGGGGTTAGTGGTAGGAAGGCGTGAGATGATGAAACAGGAAACCTTGAAACGAATGAAGACAGTCGAAGGGCACGTGCGGGGGATCCAGCGCATGCTGGAGGGCGACGCGTACTGCATCGATGTGATTCGACAGATCCAGGCCGTGCAGGCGGCGCTCACCAAGATTAGCGTCAGCGTCCTGGACGATCACATGCAGACCTGCCTGACGCGCTCGTTGGACGGCGAAAAGCGCGATCAGATGCTCCGTGAGATTACCGAGGTCTACGAGATGGCCTCGAAAGTGTAGCGACAAGGAGACCGGGTTGTGACCGACCAAACCGTCGAGCTGACTCTGCCCGTGACGGGCATGCACTGCGCCAATTGTGCGGTAACCATCGAGCGTGTCTTGGGGCGTATGGAGGGAGTGGGGAAGGTTAGTGTAAATCTGGCTAGTGAGCGGGCCTTCCTCAGATTCGATCCTGCGCGTTCTGAACAGTCCAAGATCATCGACCAGATCCGCAAGGTGGGTTATGACATTGCCATCGCCCACGCCGAGGTGGCGCTTGAACGACTGAATGATGGGCCCGAGGCCCAACGGCTGCAGGAACGACTCGCGGCTCTGCCCGGGATCGTCTCGGCCGCGGTCAACCTGGCCTCCGAGCGAGCGCTGCTTGAGTACATTCCGACCGCCGTCTCGCAACGCGAGATCCGGGAAGCGATCCGGCAGGCCGGCTTTCGAACCCTCGAGGTCGAAGAGGCCGTCGAGGATCCGGAGGGGGAAGCCCGGGCGAGGGCAGTGCGCCGCCAGCGGACGCTATTCGTCCGCGGGCTGATCCTCACCGTGCCTGTCTTTGGGATGGCGATGCTCGCCGATCTCGGCTTGATCCCGGCTGCGATCGCGGCCGCCCCGTGGTTTGGCTGGACTCTATTGGGGTTGACCACCCCCGTGGTCTTTCATGTAGGTTGGCAATTCCTGGAGGGCAGTTACAAGGCGCTCCGCAATCGGAGGGCCAATATGGACGTGCATGTCGCGATGGGTGCGCTTGCGGCCTACGCATACTCGGTCGCGGTGGTGCTTGGAAAAGTCGAGGGGCAACCGTTCTTCGAGACCGCCGCGGTGATCATTACCTTGATCGTGCTCGGTCGCTACCTGGAGGCCCGGGCTAAAGCTCAAACCAGCGAGGCGATTCGGGCCCTGCTGGACCTCAAGCCAAAGCTGGCTCGCCTCGAGCGCGCCGGCCAGGAGATCGAGGTTCCGGTGGACGAGGTGCTCGTTGGAGACCTGGTGATTGTTCGCCCGGGGGAACAGCTGCCGGTCGATGGCGTCGTAGTTGAGGGCCGGTCGTCAATCGACGAATCAATGCTGACCGGTGAATCGATCCCGGTCACCAAGCGGGCCGGGGAGGCCGTGTTCGCCGCGACCTTGAACCGGCTGGGGTTGCTCAAATTCGAGGCCACCAAAGTCGGCCGGGATACGGCGCTGGCTCAGATCATTCGCCTGGTGCAAGAGGCGCAGGCCAGCAAGGCCCCGATCCAGCACCTGGCGGACCAGGTGTCTTCCGTCTTTGTGCCGGCCGTGTTGCCGGTCGCCGCTCTCACGTTCCTCGCCTGGTACTTCCTCGCGCCGCCCAGTCTCGCAACGCCACAATTCACGCGGGCCCTGATCAACATGGTTGCGGTCCTTGTCATCGCCTGCCCGTGTGCGATGGGGTTGGCGACTCCGACGGCAGTCACAGTTGGACTCGGCAAAGGCGCCCGGATGGGGATCCTGTTCCGGTCGAGCGACGCGCTGGAGCGGACCGGTCGGGTGTCGACGGTCGCGCTCGACAAGACCGGGACCATCACCCGCGGGCAGCCCACTGTTACTAAGATCCTGTCCAATGGGACGGGCCTCGAGAGTGCGGAGCTGCTGCGCATAGCCGCAAGCGCCGAGATGGGCTCGGAGCACCCAATCGGTGAGGCGATCGTCGCGGAAGCTCAAGCACGCGGATTGCAGCCGCGGCCGGCGGACCGGTTCGAAGCCTTGCCGGGGGGAGGAGTGCTGGCCCAGATCGGTGCGCAGCGGGTGCTGGTGGGCAACGCCAAGCTGCTTCGGGAACAGGGTGTCGCACTAGATGGATTTGCGGAGCGAATCGCCGCGCTCGAGGCTGGGGCCGAGACAGTGGTTGCCATTGCGTTAGATGGCAGGCTCAGCGGAGTTCTGAGCGTCGCGGACCAATTGAAAGAGGGCTCGCAGCAGGCCGTGCAGGAACTGAAGCAGATGGGGTTGCGGGTCATCTTGATGAGCGGCGACAATCGACAGACAGCAGTTGCGATCGCACGACAGGTTGGGCTGCTCGACACGGCTGATATACTCGCTGAGATCCTCCCGGCGGAGAAAGCCGAGCAGGTCAGGCGGCTGCAAGCGAATGGGACCCAGGTTGCAATGGTTGGCGACGGGATCAACGACGCGCCGGCGCTAGCCGAGGCAAGGGTTGGGATTGCGATCGGCAGTGGGACCGACGTGGCGAAAGCCGCCGCGCCGGTGACTCTCATGAGCGGTGATCTCCGAGTATTGCCTCGGGCGATCCGCCTCTCGCGGGTTACCCTGCGAGTGATCAGGCAAAACCTGTTTTGGGCCTTCTTCTACAATACGCTTTTGATCCCGCTGGCAGCCTTTGGGCGGCTGAGTCCCATGTTGGCCGCCGCCGCGATGGCGTCCAGCTCGATCGCGGTCGTCACCAACAGTCTGCGGCTCCGCCGGATGCGGATCTGACCCTCTGGATCCGGATCCCTCGTCCGGGTCACTGCGATCAATTAGCCTATCGCGCCCCATGAGCCAGATTTCCAGAAGAGAGTTCATCCGGCTCGCCGGAATTTCTCTGTCCGGCCTCGCCCTAGCCGACCGACCTCGGCTGATCCCCCTTTCTGACGCGGCCGAGCTGGCTCGCATCACCGAACCAATGGCGTCGCTTCACTCCCGCCCCCGGCCCGAAAGCCCAATCGTCGGATCGAAAGTATTCGACGAGGTCATGGCGGTCCAACGGGAAATCATTGGGCGCGGGGTCTTTCCGCACAACCACGTCTGGTACGAGACGCCGGAGGGGTATCTGTGGTCCTCCTATGCCCAGCGGGTTCGGAATCAACTCAATCCCATCCTGCCTCAGGTGCCGGGCGAGGGCCTGTGGACCGAAGTGACCGTGCCTTTTGTAGATGGCCGGCGCCAGCCCGACCCGAGTTCGGCTCTGCGTTATCGGCTGTACTTTGACATGGTCCTGAATGTCGATGCGCGGGTCACAGGTTCGGATGGTGCGGTCTGGTATCGAGTGCACGATGAGAACGGGGTCGTCCTCCACGCCCCGGGAGAGGCTTTCCGGCCGATCGCGGCCGAGGAGATCGCTCCGCTCTCTCCCGACGCCGAGGACAAGCAGGTGGTCGTAAACATTACTCGCCAGGAACTCTCGGCCTTCGAGTCCGGCGTGGAAGTCTATTTCGCCCGGATCTCATCTGGATTTTCCTTCTATCCCGAAAATGGCCAGTTCACCTCGAATACCCCAATCGGTCAGATGTGGACCTGGCGCAAGATGGTCTCCCGACACATGTCGGGTGGCGACGCAGTCAGCGGCTACGACCTCCCCGGGGTCGGCTGGACGGTGCTCTTTCACGGCAGCGGCGCGGCCCTGCACTCCACCTACTGGCACGGAGACTTCGGGGCTCCTCGATCCCGCGGCTGCATCAATCTGAGACCGGAGGACGCCAAGTGGCTGTTCCGTTGGACCGATCCGATTGTGGCCTATCGGCCGGGCGACCTCACGGTCCAATGGCCGAATCCCGGGACCCGGGTGATTGTCGAATTTTGAGGGGCCGTCTGCGCCGCGTGCGAGGAGCGTAAGCGCTCCACCGATCAAGTCGATCATGGGCACCACCGAAATCAATTCCCCCCGGAAAGAACTGCGCGCCTGGGTGCCCACGGCCGCCGGGATCGTGCTGGGGCTCGGGTTGGGAGCCGTCATCTTTTTCGGAGTCCCGGCTCGGGCCGTTAAACCCCAACCTGAGGTTGAGCTCCAAGCCGCACCGGTTAACGAGCCTGGGCTGCTGACGGGCAGCCCGGCCCCGGGTTTTGAGTTGATGCGGTCGGACGGCGGGTCCGCTCGGTTGGAAGACTATCGTGGCCAGGTTGTGCTGCTCAATTTCTGGGCCACCTGGTGCCTCCCTTGCCGAAGCGAAATGCCACTCATCCAGCAGACCTACGAAAAACTGGGCGGCCAGGGGTTCGTCGCCTTGGGGGTGAATTTCGACGAACCGGCGGAGCTGGTGACCGAATTCGGCAACGAGCTTCAAATCGGCTTCCCCCTGCTGCTCGATCCGGGCGGCGAGGTCCAGCGGCTGTATCGGGTGGTCGGCTACCCCACCAGTGTGATCCTGGACCGTCAGGGCCGGATTGTGGCCTATCACATCGGGATCTTGGCCAAGAGCCAGCTCGACGATTACTTAAAGCAAGCCGGGTTGACCCCGTGATCCAGGTCATCCTCTACCTGTCCGCCGACTTGGCTGCCTACTTGGCCGCCGAGGCGCGCCAAGCTCGCTGACGGCCCAACCGGCAAGCACTCGACCGAGCCGACTCCCCGAGACCGGGTGGTAGACTAGCCAGGTGCCATTCCACGAATCGGCCGGCGTCCGATTCTTCAAATTCGAAACTCTTCAGCATCCAGCCCTACGCCACGCGATCCTCACTCGGCGAGGCGGCAACAGCCCTCACCCTTGGGCGTCCCTCAATTTAGGCGGGACGGTCGGCGACCAGGCCGAGCGGGTCCGCGCCAATCTGAGCCGGGCTATGGGAGCAGTAGACTTGTCAACCGCCTCGCTCTCCCAGGTCTGGCAAATTCATTCGGCCGAAGTCGTTCGAGCGGATTCTCCCCAGCGGGCCGGCGACCCGGTCAAGGCCGATGGAATGGTCACCGCCCAGCCGGGCCTGACCCTGCTAATGCGGTTCGCCGACTGTGTGCCGATCCTAATTTTCGACCCGGTGAGGGTCGCGATAGGAGTTGCCCACGCCGGATGGCTGGGAACGGTCCGGGGGGTTTCGCTCGAGCTGGTGAGGACCATGATTCGAGAATTCGGCTCCAGGCCCGAGGACCTGATCGCTGGGCTGGGCCCATCCATCGGCCCCGACCATTATCCGGTCGGCCCCGAAGTTGCCGCACAGGTGGAAGCGGCCTTCGGCTCCTATGCGGGGCAGCTTCTGCTCCCACGAGACGGCCAGGTCGCGTTCGACTTGTGGTCTGCGAATCGCTGGCAGCTCGAATCTACCGGGATCGGCTCGGTCGAAGTCGCCGGGATTTGCACCGCCTGCAATCTTGAAGATTGGTACTCCCATCGCGGCGAGCGTGGTCAGACGGGCCGATTTGGAGCCGTGCTTGCCCTCAGCGCTTGAGAGCCTGGTCCTAACCAACCTGCAGCACGTTCGGGGGCGGATCGATTCGGCTGCCACGCAAGCCAGCCGGGATCCGAGTGGGATCCGGATCGTCGCCGTGACGAAATCCCAACCCGTCGAATTCATTCGGGCGGCCCACGCGGCCGGGTTGTGGCTGATCGGTGAGAATCGGGTAGAGGAAGCCGGCCCCAAGCAGCTAGCCCTGACGGATCTGACCAATCTTGAATGGCACATGGTCGGACATATCCAGAGTCGCAAGGCCCGGCGGGTGGCCTCAAGCTTTTCTGTCGTGCACTCGGTCGACGGCCTGAAGCTCGCCGAGCTACTCGATCGCGAGGTCGGATCGCGGGGACATGACCTGCAAGTTCTCTTGGAATGCAATGTCTCCGGCGAGAGCAGCAAATGGGGCTGGCCACTGGCGGACCGGTCGGCCTGGTCCCAAGCGGCGGCCGAGTTTGAGCAGCTGGCCAACCTCCAACATCTGGAAGTGCGGGGCCTGATGACGATGGCCCCCTGGACGGAAGATCCTGAATCGGTCCGCCCCATTTTTCGCAGATTGCGAGAGCTGCGGGATTACCTGCAGCAACAGACCTCCAAAGCCTGGCCGGAACTCTCGATGGGAATGAGCGATGACTTTCGGATCGCGGTCCAAGAAGGGGCGACGATTCTACGGCTTGGAAGGGCGATCTTTGGACCGCGGCCGACCATTTGAGCGGGGTAGGAAAGGGTTCCCGGGAGCCGCAGGGGAATCTATGGGATAATCCGATGCGGCGGCTAGATGGGAGCGATCATTGAGCTCGTCGGCGTGGTTTTCACGCTGCTATGGTTGGTTGTGCTCGCCGACGTCTTGGTGAGCTGGGTGATGAGCCCGTATCACGAGGTTCGCCGCTTTCTGGACAGTGTAGTACAGCCCCTGCTCAATCCAATTCGGAGACTTGTCCCGCCGGTCGGGGGACTCGACCTAAGTCCACTCGTTCTACTCATCGCCCTCGATCTGGTCCGCAGGCTGCTGGTCGGGGTGCTGGTGGGCCTCAGCTGATGAGAAAATTCAAACTCCACAATGGAAAGCTGGGGGCGGCGATCACGGTTCGGGTTACCCCCCGAGCTCGCAAAAGCGAGTTTGCCGGGATCATGGAAGATGGGACCCTACGCATTCGGATCCAAGAGCCGCCGGTCGGAGGCAAGGCCAATCGAGCTTTGATCGCCTTCTTGGCCAAGGTCTTGGGGGTGCGGGCCAATCGGATCGAAATAGTCGCCGGTGAGACCGGCCTCGACAAGATTGTGGCGGTTGAGGCGATGTCTGCCGAAGAGGTCGAAAACCGGATCCAGGGCTGGCTGGACGCCTAGCCGCTAGAAGCCAAACTTCATTGGGTCAGGCAGAGCCGCCCCGGTAGCTGCCAGGCGCCAAAGCGATTCAAAGGCCGCGTCGCGCAGTTGTTCATCTCCTGAAGCCAGGGTCTTGTACAGCTCGAGCACAACCTGCTCCCCGGTCCCCCAACTGAGGGCTTCGAGCGCGGCAATTCGTTCGTCCAAAGTGCCGCTCGCGAGGGCCCGGCGCAGCATATCCACAGCCGCCTTGCCCGGGCCAACCCCCATGCCCTGCTTCGCGGCAAACGCAACCAGCCACGGGAGTTCCGCTGGGTCTCCCGGCGGCCGATGGACCTTCCAGGGCGGCTTGGTGCGACGGTCGAGCGCTTCGGCGGCCGCACCCCGAACGATCCATTCCTGGTCGTCTGTCTTCACTTTTTGAAGCACTTCCAAGGCCCAGTCGGTCGGTGTCCGAGAGAGCCCAAAGACTGCCGCGCGGCGGGTCATCATTTCTTGATGCTCGGCGGCTTCCCTCAACATCCCGAACCCCTCGTCCGGGTGGACTGCCAACGCCTCGGCCGCCGCCAACCGAAGCTGTTCGTCGCCACCTAACAAGGCCTGCCCAAGACCCTCCATAGCGGAGTCGGTCCCGATAGCGCCGAGGGCCAAGCAGGCCGCCTGTCTGACCAGCTGCTCCGTATCGTTCTGGGCTGCCGCCACCAACTTGTCGACCGAGCCTTCGTCATTGAGACCGCCAAGCCCAAGCGCGCCCAGCACCCGGCTCGAGGGGGAAGGGGATTTCAACATCCGATTGAAGAGAATCCCGACCGAGGGCTCGGCAGCCCGGGCCAGCACATGGATGCCCCGCAGCCGCAGGCCGTAAGGCTTGACCGCATCCTGCACGAATTGTGCGATCTCGCGCAGCACTTTGCCGCGCCACTCTGCTTTGTTGGAGGTGTCCGGGAGCCAGCGTGCGCAGCCAAGCAGCTTGGCATCGAGCGGGTCGCTGGCCGTGTGCAGTGCCCGCTGGACCACCGCTTCAATGTCTCCGAGGACCGCCAGGTAGTGCATCGCCTTTTCCGCAGGCTGCCAGCTGGCCCGTTCGATCGATTCAGGCGCCTCTCCCCGCGCCATCGCGAGCGCAGCAAAATACGCACCGACCGCGGGCTGGAAGAAGCCTACCCGGCCCCCTTCGCGGCGCACCAACAGCCCAGCTTCCACCAGGTCGGCTACCGGCACTCCGCGCGGCATGTCGCGTTCCAGGATCCCTGCCTGTTCCGATCGGAGCCAGGCGAGCGCGGCCGCGGAGGCGGCCTGCCGCTCCTCGGGTGACAGCATTCTGGCCGCATACGATTCGAGATCGTCCACGGACCGTTGCCCCCGAATATCGCCGGCATAGGCCGCCCAGGCTCGCAAGGTGACCTCGGCTGGGGTCCGGCCGCGCATTGTCCCAGCC
>JAHFAU010000045.1 GCA_023250385.1 Anaerolineales bacterium | reverse complement strand
TTCATCCAAAGACCTCTAACTCTCTGGATCACATGGGGTATTAGCCCCAGTTTCCCGGGGTTGTCCCCCTCTTCGGGGCAGGTCACCAACGTGTTACTCACCCGTTCGCCACTAGGACCTCGCCCGAAGGCAAGGACCTCGTTCGACTTGCATGTATTAGGCACGCCGCCAGCGTTCATCCTGAGCCAGGATCAAACTCTCCGTAAGATCTTCACCACATCCGTAGATGTGGTTCAGGTCAAGAGACTAGCCCGAACTTCGTCGTGGCTTCCTATCACTATTCAGTTGTTAAGGTGCACCGCGGGGCCTCTGCCGGGGTAAACCTGTGGGTACCCCAGACGCGAGCTGCCGACGCGCACATTACGCATCGGCTCGCTGGTAGACCGAACAGGTCCGAACTTTCTCAGACCCTGGTCTCTGACCGCTTTAGATTGTCCAGGTCTTCCCGCAGTGGTGGGCGAGACCGCGGTTCAAACTCTTGCTTCCATTATAGTAGAAGCGCGGTGCAGAAGTCAAGGTCGGAAGCCAGGCCTCTAAAATCATCGCCCGCTTCAGAATTCCTGGCGCCCCTGCAAGGCCTCGCTCAGGGTCCGACTGTCAGCATACTCCAAATCGCCGCCCGCCGGCAGGCCCCGAGCCAGCCGCGTCAGGCGGACCGGATTGCCAGCCAGCAGCCCCTTCAAGTACATCGTCGTGGCCTCACCCTCCAGGGTCGGATTCATGGCCAAGATCAACTCCTGGATGCCTTCGTCGCTAACCCGCTTCAGCAGTTCGCGGATCCGCAAATCATCCGGACCGATTCCCTCCACCGGCGAAAGCGCACCGTGCAGTACGTGGTAGCGGCCGGAGTATCTGCCGGTCCGCTCAAAGGCCAACACGTCAAGGGGTTCCTCGACCACACAGAGGATACCAGCTAGCCGGCCGTCATCCTGGCAGATGGCGCAGGGGTCGGTCTCCCGAGCGGTGATATTGAAGCACTGGGAGCAGAACACGGTTCCCTGGCGCACAGCCTCTAGTGCTTGGGCGAGTTCGCGGCTCTCGCCCTCTGGGCCGCGCAGGAGATGGTAAGCCAACCGGGAGGCGGTTTTGGGTCCGATTCCCGGCAAGCGGGAAAAGGCCTCGATCAAGCGCTCGACCGGGCGGGGCAGCGCCGCGCTCACTTAGCGCTACCGATCGAGGGCGCCGCTCAAGGGACTCAGCCGGCGAGCTGCCATCAGTTGTGAATCCTGGATCGCCTGATTGATCGCGGACCGGATCAACTGCTCTAACTGCTCGGTACCTAGGGAGCTTAGAAGATCGGGTGCAATGTTAACCGCCAGGCATTCCTGGGTCCCGCTCATCACGATCCTGACCAAGCCATCCCCCGCGGTGGCTTCCACCTGGCTCTCCGCCAATTCGGCCTGGGCTGAGCGCAGTTCGTCTTCCAACTGGGCCTGCCGAGCTTGACTCTGTTCGTCTCCACTCACAATTGCTCCCCACCTTCCTCGGCGGGGGGAGGCAGCTGCTCAAAATCCACAACCTGCCCGCCCAGGTCACGCAGCGCCAGGGCAACCATTCCGCCCTCCTGGACCGGCGGGGGAGTCGTGGAAGATCCAGCTTCCCATTCCTCGATGAGCACACAGCGCACTTCGAGCGGCCCGCCGAGCACCTCTTCCATGGCCTCCGCGATCAACTGTGAATTGTGGCCCTTCTCCATCTTCTCCCGCAGCAGATCGCTCTGAAAGCCCAACACCAGCCCCCCGGCACTGACGCCCATTGGTTTGCTCGAGTTCAGCAGCGCCTGGGCGCGCGGGTCGCGACGGTAGGCGGCCGCGAGCAGTTTGGGCCACAAATCCAGCACGGCTTGGAATTCAATAGTTCCACCTTCTCGGGCCCCGGCCGGACTCATCTGGGTCCTGCCGGCCGGCCGCTCCCGCACCGCTGACCGGAGGGTCGGCTGCCCGGCCTGCCAGTCCGAATCGGTTAGTTGCGGCCGGTTCGGCTCTTGGCCGGCCTCCGGCGGGCGATCCTGCTCTCGGTCGGCCGACGTCGGACGGCTCGCCTCGGGCCGGGCGGCCGAGGCGGGCTCCAGGTCTGGGTTTGCCCGCTCCGGATGAATCGCCTCAAGGTAGGCCAGCTCCAGCGCCAGCCCCGGTTGCCAATTGCCGGGTTGGCTGCGGGTTGCCTGGCTGAAGGCGCGCAACGCATTCAACAGCGGGTCGAGCTGGATTCGGTTCGCCAGGTCCTGCAAGCGGAGCTGATCGCCTTCCGCCGCCAGCTCAGTTGGTAGCTCACCCATCTGGAGCAGCAGGACCGTCCGCAGAGCGGTCACTACCTGCCGGGCAAGCTGCCGCGGGTCCACCCCCGTGTCCAGCGCCAAGTTGAGCAGCGTGAGCCCCTTCCCAGTCTTCCCGTCCACCAGTGTCTCGAGCAGGTCCCACACGACGTCGGTCGAGGCTGTTCCGAGCACTTGCTGGGCAAGCGAGAGCGTCACCTGCTCGCCGGTTGAGACCAGCGTGTCCAGCAGCGAGATGGCGTCCCGCAGGCTTCCGGTGGACTGGCGGGCGATGAGGTCCACTGACCCGCGATCCAGCCGATAACCTTGTTTCGCGATCTGGCGTTCCAGGTAATCGGAGATCAGGGCCACCGGGATCCGACGAAACTCGTGCCGCTGGCAGCGCGAGAGTACCGTGGCCGGGATCTTGTGCACTTCGGTGGTCGCCAGGATGAAGATGGCGTGGGCCGGAGGCTCTTCCAGCGTTTTCAGCAGTGCGTTGAAGGCCGCGGTAGACAGCATGTGCACTTCATCCACGATGTAGACTTTGAAGCGCCCTTCGTTCGGCGAGAAGTTGATCCGCTCCCGCAGTACTCGGACATCATCCACGCTCGTGTTGGAGGCCGCATCGATCTCAATCAAATCGAGGAACCGACCGGCGTTCACGGCCACGCAGCGCCCACAGCGATTGCAAGGCCGCTCCCCGGGCGCCTCCGCCAGGCAATTGGCCGCTTTGGCCAACAAGCGTGCCGTCGTGGTCTTCCCAGTGCCGCGCGGACCAGCGAACAGATAGGCGTGGGCCAGCCGCTCACCCCGGACCGCGTTCCGCAAGGTCTGGACCACATGGTCCTGACCAATGACCTCATCCCAGGTCTGCGGTCGCCACTCTCGGTAGAGGACTTGGGTCATCGGTAAGTCGGTTCGGGTGCGGCGGAAACTCGTGGGTGGGCGAGTGTATCAGACGCGCGGGGCCGCTGCAAGGATTGCGATCCGATTCTGACGTTATAATGGGTGGAGTCCTGGCCGGAGCGCACAATGCCGAATTTCGGACCCACCGAACTTATCATCATTCTTTTGATTGCGTTGCTGCTGTTCGGAGTCGGACGGCTAGGTCGCCTGGGCGGTGAGCTCGGCCGGGGTATTCGGGAGTTCCGCAAGGGTCTGAAGGAAGACGAAACTCCGGAGGAGAAGCCGACCGACGATAAGGCTGAATAATCCCGCCAGCTCCGGCGGGCGCTCAGCCTGACCCAATTCCCGAAAAACAAACCCCCGGCTAGATGCGTGCCGGGGTTTTTTTCTTTCTTATGCCGCCCTTGCCAGCTAGCCGCTGGGAACCTGGAATTGGGAATGCGACCCGCCTTGGGCATCGCGCAGGGTGATCAATTTGCCCGGAGTCCAGAGCGGCTGGTCAAACCCCCAATACAGGTTGATTACGGAGTTGGTACCGGCCCTGGTATATACATTTACGCCCCCTCCGTTATAGAGGGTGAAGCTGGGGAACGAGAAGACGTTTCCCTCACCGTCGTCCAGGGTCCAGCCCAACATGCTCGCCACCCCGCCCAGGTTTTCCAGATACACGAACTCAGTCTGCAGATCACCGCGCTCGTACGCACCCCGGATTACGACCTGTGGCGATCCTTCCGCGGTCGGGCTGGCATCGGCGCCCTCCGACTCGGGGACCGCAGTGGCGGATTCTTCCAACTCGGGTATGACCAGCACCTGGCCGACCGCCAGGGCATCCGGATTTGCCAGCCCGTTGGCCGCCATCAGGCTTTCCATGGAGATATCCAGCTCCTGAGCAATACCCCCGAGGGTGTCGCCCTGCCGAACCGTGTACGTCACGGGCGTTGGGGAGGGAGGCAGGGTCGCGGTAGCGGTCGGAATCGCGCTTGCCAGCCGGGCACTGACGTCGAAAGTTGGGGTCGGCGGGAGAGTTGGCAGCTTCGGGCCTCGGCCCCAAATCGCCAAGACCAGTAGGACCGTCAGCGTCGAGACCAAAACGTTCAGCCCCAAGAACGGGATGAACTGTCTCCAGGTCGCGCGCCGCACGCCACCCATAGCGGCGGACTATAGCATAGGAGGGCTGAGGGTGGTAACTTGGCTCACGGAGGGATTTTTATATGCCGTTAATGCAAAAAGCCGCCGGGGGTATGATAAGATGCGTTCAGGACTGGCTCGTTTACGGGCTGGTCTTAGGGGAGCAAGACTACCGAGCACGTGTTCCCCCTACACGGACGGTAGTGCCCCGAAACTCTTAGGACCGCCGGATGCACCCCCCACATTCGGCGGTTCGCTTGACTCAGGAAGGAATCGAGCTGGGATGGATCTCTCGGCCGGTTCCGATCCTCACCCGGTCGATGGGGCGCCCGCCGGTCATCCTACAAACTGGCAAACGCTACTAACAGGGCCGAGATATTGTCCGGCCCGCCGGCCGCGTTCGCGGCCCGAATGAGTTCCTCACAGGCCTCATTGGGCTCCGTGTGCAGATCCAACACCGACCTGACCTCATCCATTGAGATCTCGCCCCACAGCCCATCGCTGCACAGGAGCAAATAGCCCCCGCGGGGGACCGGATAGCTGTTCACTTCAACCACCATGTTGGAGCCCTGGCCGACCGCATTCCACAGCTGGTTGCGCTTCGGATGATCCAGTGCTTCTTCGGGCGTAATCTGACCGATCTCGACCAAACGCTGTGAGTAAGAGTGGTCTCGGGTCAGCAGCTTAAGCACCCCGTTCTCAACCAAATATGCCCGGCAGTCACCAACGTGGCCGATCGTCATCTGATGGTTCATGAGAATCGCCACAGTCAGCGTGGTCACCCCGCCATTTGCCTTCTCCCGAACCGCGTCGTTGGCGCGGGCAAAGGCTTGTCGGGCGAGCTCGTCGAGCTGAACTTTGCGGTTCTCGTTGTCCTGGGTGAGGGCGGTCAGCAGCGCTTCCTCCATCAGATTGCGAACGACTGTTTTCACCGCGATCGCACTCGCCAGCTCCCCGTGCCCGAGCCCGCCGGCACCGTCCGCCACACAGAACAACCCAAAGTCCGGCACAACCTCCTCGCCGCAGGAGCTCCCATACATCATGAACAAGGTGTCTTCATTCGTCTCCCGCTCCAGACCAGCTGATTGGGCGCTGCCGGCCGACAAACTCTCCCGCATTCTGACGGCAGCAATCTGCTCCAAGCTCTCCGGCGTCAGCGGTGCGGTGTCGGCGAGATCGGGACCCGGCTCTACTGCCTGAGCCGGCGTCGGTCCGCGCAGCCAGGTCAACACCCGCTGCCAGAGGCTGGTCCTCGGGCCGCTTGAGTTCTCAGTCATGAAGGAAACTATTCTCGCGCACTCGGATGCAAACTCCAAACTCCCCTTGTCTCCTACCGCCGGCGAGTGGGGCCTCGCCCGCAGGCGATTCCATTGATGGGCCCGGCAGGACTCGAACCTGCGACCAACCGGTTATGAGCCGGCCGCTCTAACCTCTGAGCTACGGGCCCTCACATCGGATTGTAGTCGACTCGCAGATTGTCGGCTGACAACTTGCGCGTTCGGATCGCAAAGCGCGCGCTCGCGAAAGAAAAAGCCCGACCGATCGATCTGGCCGGGCTTGACTTGCCGAACTCAACCTACTACTTCTTGCGGGATGTCTTCTTACTGGTGCGCTTCTTGGCAGTCTTCTTCTTCGGCTTGCTACGTGCCTTAGCCACCTTTCCCTCCTTTTGCAATAGGTTTGCAAAAGTATAGACCCTATTTGTGAAAAGTCAAATCGCCGCGCGCAATTTTGCGCGCGCTATCGCGCAGAGCGGGCGACGGGATTCGAACCCGCGGTGTCAGCTTGGAAGGCTGATGCCTTACCACTTGGCGACGCCCGCGCGCCGGCATTCTACCATCGCAGCGCGATCGCGCGAAAAAAATTCGAGCGCAGGACTCGCGCTCGAACTTCGATGCTGCCTCACTGCGCACGCCGCGCGAATTCGATTCAAAACAGGGGCAATCCCAGATCGTCGTGATCACTGCGCACGCTATCGATCGCGAGCAGTTCTTCTTTCCCTGCCTCTGCCGCCAATTTGACTCGGCCAGTCACGATGAAGTCACCCTCGAGATTGGCGACTCGCCCGATCGCGACTCGGGCGCCTGAGTGGATCAGCTGCATCAACTGCCCACGGGTAAACAAGCGCAGGTCGCTCCACACGACGCCTTGGCGGGCGTAGCCGCGGGCGTACTCCAGGGTGCGGCCATCCTCCCAATAACGGACGGAGACCAGCACCAGGTCGACCTTCTTCCTTGAAATTGAGGTTCGAAGCCCGCGCAGCGAACCTTCTCCCAGATTCGGGGTTGTAAAGGTGAGTCGGGGTGGGCGGACTTGAACCGCCGGCCTCCGCGTCCCAAACGCGGCGCGCTACCAACTGCGCTACACCCCGACTGCGGAAGAGTATACCAACCCGCGGCAGCGGGTCAAGAAAGGGCAAAGCATGCGACCTATTCTGTATGAAACCAGCTCCGAGGGGGTCGGTCTGCTTACGATAAACCGGCCGGAGCTGCGGAATGCCTTAAATTGGGAGGCCATGGAACTCTTCGCCAAAGCGGTGAGGGAGTCGGCGGAAGACCGGCAGTTGCGGGCCTTGGTGATCACCGGATCCAACGGTACCTTCAGTTCCGGCGGCGACCTTTATGAGCTCGATCAGTATCCCAGCCGGCTGGACGGCGCCCGGCTCGCGACAGTCATGGGCGAAGCTCTGCGCAATCTGGATGGGCTCCCAGTCCCGACCCTCGCAGCTGTCGAGGGTCCCGCGCTCGGCGGAGGTGCCGAGATCGTGCTAGCCTGTGATCTGCGGATCCTTTCTGAATCCGCTGCACTCGGTATGATGCACGTCAAATTGGGGATCATGCCCGCCTGGGGCGGCGGTCAGCGGCTGCAGCGGCTGGTCGGCTACTCCTTGGCCCTGGAGTGGTTAAGCACTGCCCGCGTGCTGAGTGCCTCCGAAGCCCACGCCCACCGGCTGGCGAACCGGGTAGTCCCAGTTGGCAGCGCCCTCGAAGTCGCTCGATCCCTCGCGGCGCAGATCGCGGGCTTCGACCCCGCCGCGGTGCGGGCAATCAAGCGTGCTCTGCAAGAGGGTTTATTCCAGCCGCTCCCGCAGGCTCTCTCGACTGAGCGGGCACTCTTCCCCGATCTGTGGGCGGCCCCCACACACTTGGAAGCCTCGACTCGATTCGTCTCGCGCCACAACCATCAGCCACGCTAGCCGCCCGCAGCTCAAAACTGTACAAGCGATCCTGCGGCTGGCACCCGGACTCCCGCCCGCCGGGAGCTGCCTTGCGGCTGTACTCGTTCGTGTAGAATCAGGCTCGGCGCGATGTTCAACAAGCCCCGTCGCAGCAAGCTCTCGCGTGCCCTCGAGGAAGCCACCGATCCGGACCTGAAGTCGCTCCGAGCCGAGGTCGCTCGGCGCCAGGAGCGCACAGCAGAGCTCGAGCTTGAATTGTTCGAGCTGCGAGTCTCGCTGGCAGAGTTCGAGCGCGAACTGGAAATCCGAGTGCGCCCATTGGAGCGGGAGCTGCAGGGCTTGCGCGCCAAGCTAGATCAGCACCGGCGCGAGGCTGCAAGACGGGGCCAGTGGGGCGAGCGGGCAACCCAGGAAGAGATCCCGGACGTCGTCGAACAATTCCGCAAGGCCTGGACGCCGAAGTTTCCGTCGGATGCCGCTCCGGCGAAGGCCCCACCCAGCGAACCTAAACAGGGAGAGCTGCGTGGGCTATACCGCGAGCTGGCCAAGCGATTCCACCCCGATCTGACCACCGACCCCGCCCAGAAGCCGTGGCGGGAAGAGATGATGGCGAAAGTAAACCTGGCCTACGAATCCAATGACCTGGCCGCGCTGCGCGCGCTGCGGCAGCAAGTGGAGCGCCCTGCTCAGGAACTTGAAGTGAGTCGCGATCAAGTGCTGACCGATCTGCACACCGAGATCCGGCGCCTGGACCAGGTCATCGTCGGACTGCAGGCTGAGATTGGACGCCTGGAGCGGTCCGACGTCGCGCTCTTGAAGCTGGATGCGGTTAAGGCCAGGCTCAATGGCTACGATCTGCTCGCTTCGATGGCCCGCGACTTCGGAACCCAAATCGCTCAAACCCGGTCCGAATTGGCCTCCTAGGCCTAGAGCCTTCACTCTAGCCTCTCAATCCTCGCCAAGGAAAAAAGAAGCCCGCCCGGCCAGCTGGACAGAACGCTAACCAGGCGGGTAGGACTGCGATTGCCAGGAGCGATCTCGCTACGCAAGCTGTCGCAGGACCAGCATCACCTTCCCCTGGACTTCCAGGTTCTCTGGCTTCTCGATGAAGATCGGCCGCATTGTCGGGTTGGCCGGTTGGAGCCGGATCCCACCTCGTTCCCGATAGATGTGCTTCAAAGTGGTTTCTTCCTTGTCTTTGAGCCACACCGCAACCATGTCTCCGTTGCGCCATTCCGGCTGGCGCTGCATCACGACAATGTCGCCGTCGCTGACCATGGCGTCGATCATCGAGTCCCCCCGCACCTGCAATGCAAAGAGATCGTCGCTGCTGCTGAGCAAATCACGGGTGATCTCGATTGCCTCGTCGGTGCTGAACATGGGCGAATCAGTGCTCGGCACCGGAACCGGCTCGCTGGCGAATATTCGGCCGACCAATGGAATGCGCACGACCTCGCTCAGCTGGGAGGCCGCGTCCGCCAGACGCTCGGTAAGCCGGATTCCGCGGGACACGTTTTGGTCCCGGTCCAGGTAACCGTGTTCGACCAGCCGATTGAGGTTGTAATTAACGACCGAGGTGGATGAAATCCCAACCGCTTCCCCGATTTCGCGGATGGAAGGCGGATATCCACTCCGCAGACTGAACTTTCGAATGAAATCCAGCATCCTGCGCTGACGGTCTGAAAGCTTGATTCGAGCCATCTTTGCCTCCCGGCCGGGCGGCCCGTGAGCCGCACGCTTGTTCGTATTCTAGCGGAACATACGTTCTATGTCAAGCGGCTGGCGGCCCTGCGGCGGGATGAGCGGTCCGCCACAGGCTGTTTTGGCCCCGCCGCCCAGGATGTACAATCGGCGGTGCACGCCCCCCGATCGCCGGTGAACTCACTTCAAGCCCGCATCCTCGAGCAGGGTGTCAACCTCGGAAACGGGATCCTAAAGGTCGATGGCTTCATCAACCATCAGGTGGATCCCCTGCTGATGGCGGAATGCGGCCAGGACTTGGCCAGGCGATTCGGGGACGTCGGGGCGACCAAAGTGCTGACCGCCGAGATCTCCGGAATCGCGCCGGCCCTGGCCACCGCCGCGGTCCTGAACCTGCCGGTGGTCTACGCCCGCAAGACCAAACCGATCACCATGCCGGATCAAATCTTTCTGACCCTGGCCCCCTCCCACACAAAGGGGAGGACGGTCGAGCTCATCGTGTCTCCCGAGTTTCTTGGCCGTGGTGAACGGGTCCTGATCATTGACGATTTTCTAGCTTCCGGACAGACGATTATGGGCCTCGTCCGTTTGGCCAGCGCGGCCGGCGCCTCCGTGGTCGGCATCGGAGCGTTGATTGAGAAACGCTTCGAGGGGGGCCGATCTCTGCTCAGCAGCTTGTCCGTCCCCATAGAGGCACTGGCAGTGATCATCGACATGGATGCGGGCCGGATCGTATTTGAAGGCGGCTGACTCGAGAGCAATCCGTGGACTCGATTGCCATCCTCGATTTTGGTTCGCAAACCGCTCAACTGATTGCCCGCCGGCTGCGCGAGGCGCGGGTGTACTGCGAGCTCTTCCCGCACAATGCGGCTCAGGAGTCGGTGATGGCCCTCCATCCAAGAGGGTTCATCTTCTCTGGCGGCCCGGCCTCGGTCTATGAGCCCAACGCCCCGCAGATCCCGCGCTATGTCCTCGACTCTGGACTCCCGCTGCTTGGCATTTGTTACGGGATGCAGGCTCTGGCCCACTCGTTGGGCGGGCGGATCGCGGCCTCGCTGGCGCGCGAATACGGGCCGGCGGAGATCGAAGTGAGCAACGGCGGCGGCCTGCTGCGGGCAGGCCGGCATCCGGTCTGGATGTCACACGGAGATCGGATTGACGAACTTCCGGAAGGATTTCTGGTCCTGGCCAGCTCGGAGAATGCGCCTTGCGCGGCCATGGGGAACCCACAGCTCAAGCGCTACGGGCTTCTGTTCCACCCGGAGGTTCAACATACCCCGGACGGCTTCGAGATTCTGCGCAATTTCGCGGTGGAGCTGTGCGGTGCCACGCCAGATTGGACCCCGCAGGCCATCATCCCGACCGCTGTTTCCCGAATCCGCTCGCAGGTAGGCGGCGGACGGGCGATCGCCGCGGTCAGCGGCGGAGTCGACTCGGCGGTGGCAGCGGTGCTGGCCTACCGAGCGCTGGGCGATCAGCTGTGCCCGGTCTTCATCGACACCGGATTGCTGCGGGCGGGCGAAGCCGCTCGGGTCGGGTCGAGTCTCAGATCGCTGTTTCACGATCGGCTGTCGGTTGTGGATGCCTCGGCCGCCTTCTTGGAAGCGCTCAGCGGGATCACCGATCCGGAGACCAAGCGGCGGGTCATCGGGGAGCAATTCATCCGGGTGCTCGAACGAGAGGCGGATCGCCAGGGGGAGGCGAACTACCTCATCCAGGGCACGATCTATCCGGACGTCGTCGAGTCGAGCGGCCCCGACCGGCGGACCGCCGCCCGAATCAAGACCCATCACAACGTGGGTGGACTCCCCGAGCAGATGGGGTTCGAACTGGTGGAGCCACTCCGTTTCCTTTTTAAAGATGAAGTGCGGGCCCTCGGGCAATTGCTGGAAGTCCCCGCCGACGTGCTGCTCGGCCAACCATTTCCAGGACCGGGCTTGGCCGTGCGCTGCCTTGGGAAGGTCACCCCGGCCCGCTTGGACCGGTTGCGAGCTGCCGACCGGATCTTCATCGACGAGCTGGGTTCGCGCGGACTCCTATTTGGCGAGACGGCTCAAGCCTTCGCTGTGCTGCTTCCGATCCGCAGCGTAGGAGTCATGGGAGATCAGCGAACGTATGCAGAGACCGTCGCTCTGCGAGCCGTAACGACCGAAGACTTCATGACCGCTGACTGGGCTCGCTTACCCAATGAACTGCTCGCTGAGGTGAGCCGACGGATTGTGAACGAAGTCCCCGGTGTCAATCGGGTGGTATACGACGTCACCAGCAAACCTCCAGGCACGATTGAGTGGGAATAGCCCCGTGCTACAATCGGCGCATGGCCCACCGGGTGATCTCTCGGCTGCCGGTGCTGCTCGCGGTAGCCGTCCTGATACCCGCTAAGCAGATCCAGGCTCGACTGAACGTATCCCCTCCGGATGTCCAGGCATTCCCGAACATCACCCTGCACGCCGCGCTAACCGATGGGTCGGGGCGGCCGATCCCCGATCTGCCGACCGATGCCTTTCAGGTGCTGGAAGACGGGCAACTAGTGGAGGGACTGGCAGTGGAGAAGGTGCTGGTCGGCACCCGACAGGTGTTTGTGATCAACACTTCCCCGGGGCTCGGCGTTCGGGACTCGCATGGTCGCACCCGTTTCGAGTTCGCCCGGGACGAACTGATCCGCTACTGGCGCGACCCACAAGCCAGTCTCACCGGAGTAGACGACCTGAGTCTGCTGACCGCCGAAGGGGTGCTCATCCAACACAGCAAGTCCGCCGCTGAACTTTCCGCCCTGCTGGATACGATCGATCCGAGCTTCGAGGGTGGGATCTCGGGATTCGATCTGGTCCTGCAGGCACTTGATTTCTCATCCGATCCGGCCCACCCGGGGCTGTTGCCGAGTTCATTGATACTTATTACCCCGGTCATCGAGACCCCCCGCGATCTTCCGCTGGCCAACGCGATCGCTCGGGCCGCCGAAGCCGGAACTGCCATCTTCCCGGTTTTGTTCTCGAACCCGGAGACAGTCGAGCCGCCTGAGGTCGAACCCCTTCGCCAATTGGCCGAAGCCACGGGTGGGCGGTTCCTCTATTTCGATTCCGAGGTCGGGCTGGGTGAGTTGGCCAACTGGCTCATTGCCCAGCGTTACCAATACCGCCTGAGCTTTAGTTCCCAGAGCAACGCGGCCGGCACGCATAGCTTGCAGGTCCAGGTAACTGCGGACGGTCTGGAGGCGGTCTCGGCGCCCGTCAACTACGCGATCGACG
>JAHFAU010000044.1 GCA_023250385.1 Anaerolineales bacterium | reverse complement strand
GCGAATTCCGATTCAAGGAGGTGGCGGATCAGGCTGGAAGTGATGTTGTAGGGGATGTTCGCAACAACCAGGTAAGGTTTTTCCCCGACGGTCGATTTCAAGTCCAGCGCGAGGATATCCCCGATCACGATTTCGACCGCCTCCAGCTCCTGGAGCACTTCGCGCAGGGGTGGGAGCAGCCGCGGGTCGAGCTCTACTGCGATCACTCGGCGCGCAGCGACCGCTAAGGCCCGGGTCAACGATCCGAGGCCAGCGCCCACCTCCAGCACCGTCTCAGTTCCGCCGAGCTCGGCCGCCGCGACGACCTGATGGAGAGCACGCCGGTCGACCAAGAAATGCTGGCCGAGTCGCTTGAGCGGCCGGACCGAGTGCCTTCGGAGCAGCCGGCGGGCGTCAAAATCAGGCTGCACTACGGAAAGATGTATACGATCGAGGTGGGGGGCGGAGTCGGGGTGAGGAAGTAGACCGTCACATACTGGTGCCAAGGCACGTAGTTGTCGTCATCGTAGCCGAGATCGATCCAACGTCCTCGCACGCCTCCGCCGGTGTCGGCCGCTTCGGCGAAGCCATACCCTGGCACATACATTCGAGTACCGAATGGGATCAGGCTGCGGTCGATCGCGACCAGCCCCTTGGTCAGAGGTTTCCCCGAGGCAGTGATCCCAAACCAGGGATGGCCCGCCGGGATGCCGGCCCTCGAGGCTGAATAAGAGGTCGCATACATCTGGACGGCTCGCCAGTAATCAAGTTGGCCGTCGGGACTGGCGAAAGACCGCACCACGATCTGGGTTCCGTAGCCAACAATCTCGTCCGCCGGTACCTGGGCCACCCATTGCGCCTCAACCGCACGGCTCACTTCAAGGCCATCCTCCAATCGCACCCGGATTTGCTCGGCCACCACACCGTAGGTCCCGGCCTGGACGAATTGCCGCTGGTCGATCTCCAAAGTGTCGAGCGGTTGGTAGAGGGTCGCGAAGGGAAGCGGGCGCTGCTCCAGTTGCACTTGTTCGGTAACTCGGACCAGCCGGATCTGGCCGTCGCCAGGGAGCGCTTCAGCCGATCCTGGGACTGAATAATCCAGCCCGCCGAGCGGAGTCCCGACATCGCTCAGGGCTTGGCCAACAGTCGCCGCGGCGCTGCGCCCTACCACGACGGTGTCCCCGATGCTTATGTGGTAGAGCCGGGCGCGGGTCAGCGCAGCTGTCAGGGGGCGATCCAGGATCGTCTCTGGGGCGGGACTGAGTCGATCCCCTTCATAGAGCCTGATTCCAGCTTCCCAGAGTGCTTGCCCGAGGGTGGGGGCGGCCGAGAAGATCGTGCGGCTCCTCCCGCCCTCCTCGAGTCGGGTCGAAAGTGCGCTCCTTAACGCAATGTGTTCTGGTCGAACTTGGCCGAAGGTGGAGAGCTGCGGCAGCCCATTGACCTGCAGCCGGTCTCCAACGAACAGCATTTCACCGGCGAGCAGCAGCACATCGGCCGGATCTTCGCTGGCCGCGATTACTACCCGCTGCGACCCGTTGGCCTCGACCAGGATCGGAATTGCGCGATCAAGCCGCAAAACTGGAATCCTCTCTCCACTCCAGCTGAGCCTAGTTGTCTTGGATGGATCCACTCGATCCTGAGCCGCAGGCTGATATCCAGCCTCCCAAAGGACATCCTCGACCCGGCGGGCGTGGGTCAGGATCGTCTCGGCTTCTCGATTTACGATCAAATGGACCGGCCTGGCCGTTCCGCGGTAGAGCAACCCGAGGCCAGCGATGGCCAGGACGAGCAATCCGGAGTGCCACGGCCAGCGTTTCCCGCGCTGATTCATGCGGCGGCAGTATACCAGCCGAGGCTTCGGATCAGCTTTTCAGGACTCAGGCCATGGGAGTTCTTGGCACGGGGCAGTGGTCGGCGCCGCGCCGGAAGGCGGAGAGGGTGGGATTCGAACCCACGGAGCCTTTCGGCTCACGCGCTCTCCAGGCGCGCGCGTTAGGCCAGACTACGCTACCTCTCCGATGAATTCTTAGGGGGCGGACGATTATAGCATCGAGGCAGGCTGCGGCCCATCGCGGCTGCTCAGGATCCGGCGAGCCGCGCCTCGGTGAGCAAGCTGAAGCGCGCGAGCGGCGGCCCGAGGCTGGCGACCTCAATTTGGAAAGGCACGCCGTGGCCGAAGTCACCGTCCACGCTCGGATCGAAGGTTGTGAAACCAACGATGTGCCCGCCAGCGTCCAGCCCCACTGCTACCACCCGAATCCACTCCGGCGCCTCATCCGCGGAGGGTTCGAGCGCCAGGGTCCCTTGCACTGTTCCCAGCCGTCCGTCCGCCGAGATACTGGATTCAACTTCGGAGAGTTGTACGGCCAGGTAGCGCTCAGCAGGATTCCCCGCAGAGACGGCGCTGATGATCGTCGCCACGGCTGCGGCGAATTCGGGTACGGGCGGAGCGAAATAGGCAATCAGCGGCAGCTCCGAACCTGGAACCAGGAGATTGAGCGGGCTGAAGGCCGGCTCCGTCCGCAGCGGGCGCCCATTTCCGTCGACCAGGCTTACCAGCCCGACCAGCCCCTCGATTGGCGGTCCTTCCGCCAGGCCAGCACTCAAGAGGCACCAAAGCTCCTCTGACACGGCCGGATAGCAGCTCACGGATGACAACCCAACCGGCCGCGGGGTTGCCGTCGGGACGGGCCCTTGCGCCCCCCTGATCGGCACCACCAGCGTGGTTCCGACGGTCAGGAAGCGCGGGTTGAGCCCAGGATTGGCCAGCAGCAGGTCATTCAGCTCGACCCCATATTTCAGAGCGATCGCCAAAAGAGTGTCTCCTTCAACGATGACGTGGGAAAACGGCGTGGGTGTGGGCCCCGCCGTCTCGACTACGCTCACTGTCGCAGGCGCCAGTTGGGTGGCGGTGTTCTGCTCGCCTAGGCGAGGAACGAGGGTTTGAGTCGGCTGGGCGGTCGCCGAACTGACCAGCGGCACGCAGCCACTCAACAAGAGCCAGCAAACCGCCAACGGAGTTCGAGACATGCCGGGGGAGGATTATAGCAAGGGGCGTACCGCGGTCGCGTTGTGCCGGCCATACCGCTATGCTAGACTTCGGCTCCTTCAGCTCTCATGGATCAATCCAACGACAGCATGCTGACTCAGGCCATCGCCGCCGCCCGTTCCGGCAATCGGGTGCGGGCCAGAAGCCTGTTGACCCGCCTGCTCAAGGCAGACTCGGGGATTGTAGAGTATTGGATCTGGATGAGTTCGGCTGTCGACACCAAGCGGGAGAAGATCTACTGCCTGGAATCTGCATTAAAACTCGACCCCACCAATCGGGCAGTGCTAAGAGGCTTGACGATTCTGGGGGCCAGACCCCCTCTGGAATCGGAGCTCGCCTCGGCAGTCAAGATCCAGCGCCGACAGGTCCCCTCCTCCGTCGCCGGCGGGCCGACGGTTGGTCGAGCGCTGCGTCTGAATTGGCGCTTCATCGCAACCGGTTTCGCGGGGGTTGTCGCAGTGGGGCTGCTTGGCGCCGGAGTCATTGCCTTTGTAAGCCGGCCGCGAGGGCTTGCTCGGGCGCCGACGCTGCCGCCGGAGGGCGCCGCGGCCAGCGCGACCTCTCCCATCCCAACCGCCACGACCACCCCTGTCCCTCCTTCGATCAGCATTATCCGGACCGCGATCCCGACCGAGCTGGCTCTCACTCCCATCCTCTTCTTCGTTCCGCAAACCCCGACCCCGACTCCGATCTACGGGCTGACTCCCCATCCAATCTATGAAGCCTATTCGTCGGGCGTCTCGGCGCTGACCCGCGGCGATCTCGCTGACGCGGTGACGTTCCTTGATCAGGTGATCGAACTGGACGATGCCCTTCCGGATGTTCATTATTTCAAGGCCGAAGCGCTCCGCATGCTGGCCGCGGCCGGAACGGGGTCGGAGGCCGGCAGCTTGCTCGGGCAGGCCATCGCCTCCTACGATCGGGCGATCCTGCTGGATCCCCAATTCGCGCCGGCCTACCTGGGGCGCGGGCACGCCTTGCTGCAGCGTACTCTGCTGCGGATCGGTCCAACACAGGACCTGAAGGCGGAGGACCTGCCGACCGACTATGCGAAGGCGTTCGAAGTCGATCCCAACTTCTCCCCCGCTTATGCGGCGCAAGCAGATTTCCTGCGGCGGGTGCGCCTCTGGAAGACGATGGAGGAGGTCTTACAGGAGGCTGTTGATGGAGGGGTCCGCGAACCTGCGCTGTACATTCTGCTGAGCGAGGCCCAGTTCAATCGCGATGAGGTCGACCTGGCACTCGAGAACGCAATCGAAGGGAGCGCTGCCGACCACACGCTCCTGGACGGCTACCTTATGCTCGGGCGGGCGCTGGTCTGGCTCGAGCAGTACCCGCTGGCCATCGATCCGCTGTTGACCTACGTGGCATACCGGGGGGATGATTACCGCGGCTGGACCGACCTCGGTCGGGCGCAGCTGGAAATCGGCGACCTTCCCGCGGCCGCCTTCTCGCTAGACCGGGCTCTGAGCCTGAACGACCGGTATGCGCCTGCCTACCTGGCCCGCGGCTGGCTCAACCTCCGGGTTGGGGCATACGAAACCGGATTTAGCGATTTCGGCGATGCGCGGCGATTTGGGCCAGAGACGGTGGAGCTGTTCCTCGGTTTCGCGAACTCCTACTACTTTTTGGGCGAATACCAACAAGCGTTGGAGAACGCCAACACCGCGATTGACCTGGCCTCCCAGAACCAGCGCCAGGAGATTCGTGAGCGAGACACGTCCCGTGGGTATGCACTTCGGGCTCGAGTGTCGGAGGCTGCTCCGGATTTGCTTGACTATGCAATTCAAAACTACCGCTATATCTTGGAGCTGCAGATGCCAGACCCCGAGATTCGTACCCTGGCCGAACAAAGGCTGCTGGTCCTGACCGGGGAAGTCCCGACCGCGGTCCCAACCGTGAGCGTATCTGCCTCGCCGACGGCGAGTCCGACAATCAGTGTGACCGTTACCGTCACTCCGACTCCCAGCTCGACCCCAATCCCCAGCCTCACTCCGACTCACACTATCACTCCGACTCCCACCGTCACTCCAACTCCGAGCCGGACTCCGACTCCCAGCCGAACCCCAACCCCGAGTCGGACGCCCACACCCACCCGCACGCCGAGCGCCAGCATCTCGCCAACCCCCGGAACGATCACTCCCTCGCCAACCCCGTCGGGCGGAACCCCGACGAAGACGCCGACTCCGCCGGTCGCGTGAGCCGTGGAGGACCTAGGGGTCGCGCAGCCCCCCTCAGCGCTCAGACACCCCGAGTAGAGCAGGCGGGTGTCATGTGGTTCGTAGCCAATCCACGATGATGCATTAGACTTCAGTTGGATTGGGGCCAGCCCGCTGCCAGCCGGATCGCCCGCCGGCGAGTCACCTACCTGACGATCGACGACTACCTGCCGGATTTCTTTGACAGCACCGCTCCATGAGCCCGATCAAGCAGTTCCCGTTCACCCCCATCCTGGGTTGGTCCGCCACCCGCTATGAAACGTTCTCGATCTGCAAGCGCAAGTACTACTACCAGTACTACAGCAAGTACGACCCCGAAGTGCCGGTGCGCCTGATTCAGGAGCTCAAAGGCCTCAGCTCGATCCCGCTGGCAATCGGCATCGCGGTGCACACCGTCATCCAGGTGCTGCTAAACCGACTGATGCGCACCAGCAAGGACATCGACCGAAGCATGTTCTTCGATTTTGCCTACCGCCGCACCAAGCATCGCGCCGAGTCGGACACCTTTCACGAGGTCTACTACCGCGAGCGGGAGGAGGTTTCCATCGAGGATCTGTATCCCAAGGTGCAGGCCTGTCTGGAGAACCTCCACGCGAGCGACCGCTACCGCTGGCTGGTCGAAGATGCCATCCGGACCAGCGACCGGTGGGTGATTGAGCCGCCCGGCTACGGAGAAACCCGCATGGAGGGGCTCAAGACTTACTTCAAGACCGACTTCCTGTTTCCGCTCGGCGACCATCTTCACATCCTCGACTGGAAGACCGGCAAACGGGACCCTGAGAAGCACCGCAAGCAGATGGTCGGCTACTCGGCCTGGGCCTCCTACCATTTTGCGGTCGGGGCGGACAAGGTGGTACCGACCATTGCCTACCTACATCCGCAGTACGAGGAACTCGAGGAAGTCTTCAACGCTTTTGACCTGGAACACTTCGCCATCCAGGTCCGGGCCGAGACTGATGAGATGTACGAGTACTGCCGCGACGTCGAGCAAAACATCCCGCTCGACAAGTCGGAATTCCCGCTGGTCGACGATCCGCGCATCTGTTCTCACTGCGAGTTCCGCGGCCTGTGCTTTCCGGATGAGTACCCGATCCGCTGAGTCAACTCCCACTTCAAACGCAACCATCCTGCTCGCGCCGGCCGCCGGGGGCAAGACCCAGCGGCTGGTGGAGCTGCTGGTCGGCGAGCCAGGATCGATCCGACCGCGTTGGGCAGTGCTGCCCGATCGCACGCAGGTCTCGGCCTTCCGGCGCCGGATCGCGGCCGCGGGCGGGGCGCTGGGCGTCAGCGTCGGCACCTTCGGCGACCTCTTCCAAGAGATCCTGGCCCGCGCCGGCCGGCCAGTAGCGGTCACGCCTGAGCCCGCCCGCCAGCGGCTGCTTCGGCTGGCGCTGCGGGAGCTCCAGGCAGGCGGAGGGCTCACTTTCTACCAAACCATCCTACGGACGCCGGGGTTTCTCGCAGTAGTTGGGGATGCGATCGCCGAATTGAAGCGATCCCGGGTCGGGCCAGAAGCGGTCGCGACGCTAGCGCGCTCGATCGATCGCGGCCCGGCGCTGGCCGAATTGGCGCGCATCTTTGGTGCGTATGAGGCGCGGCTGGCGGAGATCCCTTGGACCGACCGTGAAGGTCTCAACGACCTGGCGATCAACGCGCTGAACGAGAATCCAGGACTGCTATCCGACATGCCGCTGATTGCCGTCGACGGCTTCGACTCGTTTGAGGCCGCCCAACTGGCGGCCCTCACTGCACTCGCCGGCCAGATCGAGCGGCTGATCGTGGCGTTGCCTGGCACCCAGACGATGGAACGCGGCGCCTACCGGCGCTTTGCCAAATCCCTGGCTGGATTGCGGCTGGCGCTGCCGCAGGCGGCGATCGAAGAGCTCCAACCAGCGCGCACTCTACCCGAGCCGCTCCTGCTGCTCGCGGGCTCACTCTTCGAGCGGGATGCCGGGCAATTCGACCCGCAGCGGACGATCGAAATGATCGAGGCTCGCAGCCCGGGGGATGAGGCTCGCGAGGCGCTGCGCTGGGTCAAGGCTCGGTTGGTCCGAGATCGCGTCGGGGTGGAGGACTGCGCCTTGATCTCGCCCGACGCCGAACGATACGCACCGGCGCTGCGCCGGGCCGCCTCCGAGTTCGGGGTCAACTTGCGGTTCACCCGCGGCGAACCGCTGATCCAGGCCCCGGCGGTTTCGGCGCTCCTGGATCTACTGGAGCTGAGCCGCTCGAACTGGCCGCGCCGGCTGACCCTCCAGGCCGTCCGATCGCCGTATTTCGATCTCGGCCTCTGGGGGCTCGGGCTAGAGGACGCGTTGGCGCTGGACGCCGCCAGCCATGCCGGGCAGGTGCTCGAAGGCCTCGACCAGTGGGAGGAAGCGCTTACTCGATTGGCGCAGGCGGAGCCGGACCCTAGGGCCGAAGCGCTGGAGGAAGAACTCCCGACCTTCGCCCCACCCATGGGTGAAGCCGCCGGTCGAGTGCTGGAGGCCATTCGAGCGCTGTCGAAGCGGCTGACACCGGCTGCGCCCCGAACCACTGCCAAGTGGGTGGAGTGGCTGGAAGACCTGCTCGACGAGTTGGGCTTCCCGGAACGGACAGCCGCCGAGCGCCAGAACGGCGTGGCCGACCGCGAGCACCCAGCCTTCGAGCGCCTCCGTGAGACGTTGCGCGCCTTGGTGCTCGGCGAAATCGTCGCCGGTTATCGGCAGCTGAGCTACGACGAGTTCCTCGACGAACTGCGCAGCGCGGTCGAGGCGGCCTCCTACCGCGAGCGGCTGTCAGGCGGGCCGGCCGTAAATGTCCTGGGCCTGCTCGAGGCCCGCGGCGGACGCTATCAGGCGGTGGTCGTGATGGGACTCTCAGAGGGGCTGCTGCCAGAGATCGAGCGCGAAGACCCGTTCCTGGGCGAGGGGATCCGGGCGGCTCTCGGGCTCGAACTCCGCCTTGGCCGCGAACAACCCGGGCTGTTCTACCAGGCGGTCACCCGAGCCAACGCCCACCTGCTGCTGACCCGGCCATACCTTGCCGACGACGGTGAAGCCTGGGAGGCCTCGCCCTTCTGGAAGGCGGTCGAGCGAAGCCTCAACCAGGCACCACACCGGATCCGGCCGGAGGACCCGCGGCCGCTACAGGAAGCCGGATCCCCAGAGGAGCTGCTGTTCTGGGGTGTGCGCCGGGGAAGCATGCCGGCCTCGTTGCTCGATCCGCACCGTGAGCGTTGGACCGAACTCCAGCACGGCCGCGATGTGTTATCGGCGCGCAACGCGCAAAGGCCCGACGGTCCGTACGAGGGAGGCCTGGCCTCGCTGGCCGAGGCGCTATCCGAGCGGTTCAACCCCGGTCACCTATGGAGCCCCAGCCGGCTGGAGACCTACGGCACCTGCCCCCACATGTTCCTGACCTCCCGCTTGCTCGAGCTGGAGGCCCGCGAGCCCCCAAAGCCCGGTCTGGACGCTCGCCAGCTCGGCTCGCTTCTGCACGAGGTCCTGGAGGCCGTGTACGGCGCGGCCGGCGACCCCACCGACGTCGAGTCGGTGCTGCGGGCGCTCGAGCAGATGCGCGACCCGATCCTGGATCGCGCCCCGGAGCGGCACGGCTTTCGGCCCACCCCGCTTTGGGCGATCGAGCGGGCACAGTACGCCGAGGCGCTGCGGGAGACCGTGCGCGCGCTAGCCGAGCAGGGCGCGGACTGGTCCCCGATCGGCCTCGAGCTCGCCTTCGGGATCGACGACAAACCTCCGCTTGAGCTGGACTTGGCCGGACGGACGGTCCGAGTGCGCGGGGTCGTCGACCGATTGGACCAGCGGCCCGACGGTGGGTTGCGGGTGATTGACTACAAGACCGGACCCAGCCAGCTCAACGTCGCCGAACTCAACGAGGGCCGGCGAATCCAGCTGCCGCTGTACGCTCTGGCGGCCCAGGAGGCGCTCGGCCTTGGTCAGGTGGTGGACGGATTCTATTGGGCGATTCTGGCGGCCAAGCGCAGCTCGCTGCGCCTGAGCAATTACCGGGCGGCTGAGGAGGACGACGGCGTCGGCCCGGCCGCGGCCTACGCCACCGCTCGGAGACACGTCGGCCGCATCGTCGACGGAGTGAGCGCCGGGGAATTCCCACCCATTCCGCCGCCAGGCGGGTGCCCGGACTACTGTCCGGCGGCTGCCTGGTGCTGGCGCTACCAGCCCCCTCGAAGGTGAGATCGATGGACCCGCTTGCGCTCTTCGAACTGACACCCGAGCAGCATCAAGCCGCCACCGAACTCGAGCGCGACGTGCTGCTCAGCGCCGGCGCCGGCACCGGCAAGACCCGCACGCTGGTCGCCCGCTACGTCCACCTTCTCGCGCAGGGGCTGAGCGAGCGCCAGATCGTGGCGATCACCTTCACCGAGAAGGCCGCCCGCGAAATGCGCAACCGCATCCGTCAGGCGGTCAGCGATCTGTCCGGGGTCGCGGACGGCGATGAGCGGCTGCGGTGGCTCGAAATCGAATCGCGGATGGACGCCGCCCGGATCGGCACGATCCACAGCCTATGCGCCGAGGTCCTGCGTGCCCATCCGGCCGAAGCGCGCATCGACCCCGGATTCGTGGTCATCGACGAGGGCCTGGCCCTGATCTTCAAGGCCCGCTCTGTGGCCGACGCATTGGCCTGGGCGGCCGGAGATTCGGTGGGTGCTGAGCTCTTCCGGGCGTTCTCGACCCGACAGTTGGCAGCCGTCCTATCCCGCATGCTCGAACGCCGCCTCGAGACGGCCGAACTGCTTGACGGCGATAGCGCGGGGATCTTGGACCGCACGCTGCTGGCGGCAATCGAATCTTTCATGCGACTGCAGCCGGTGGTGGACGGCGTGGAAATCTTGCGCGGGCTGGCGGAAGCCGGCAAGCTGGAGGAAGACGCCGGGCCTTCGCTCGGGCCGCCCGCCGCCCAGCTGCTCGAGCTCAGGACAGAATTAAACGCGGCCCTCCAGGCGAGCGACCTGATCGGCGCCTGCGGCGTGCTTTTCCGCATCCGGCGCGAAACGCTCCAGAAGATCGGCGGCGGGGCCAAGAGCCGCGCCCGAGCCGTCGTTTACGAACTGCAGGATTTGTACGACGAGCATCTGAACTCCTGGATCGGCGGCGCCAACTCGAAGGACTCGCCCCCCTCGGCCCAGACCGACGCGGCCTGGGCCGAGCAGCTGCCGCGGCTGAAGGCACTCTTCGGCCAGGCGCTCTCCGCCTACCGGCGCGCCCTGGAGGCCAGGTGGGCACTCGACTTCGACGATCTGGAAGCCGGCGCGCTGGAGTTGCTCGAGACCGCCGAAGTCGGCAACCGCTGGCGGGAGCCGCTGGGTGCGGTGCTGGTGGATGAATTCCAGGACACCAACGAGCGCCAACGGCGCATCATCGACGCGCTGGTAGGAAACCGCCCGGGCTGCCTCTTCGCGGTCGGCGACGCGCGCCAGAGCATCTACCGCTTCCGCGGGGCGGACGTGCGCGTCTTCCGGCGGAAGCGGCAGGAGGTGCAGGCCGGCGGCGGCCTGGCGCCGGAGATCCAGCTCAGCTACCGGGCGCACGCGCCGCTGCTTTCGGCGCTCGACGACTTCGTTGGCCCGCTGATGGGCCGCGAGGAGAGCGGCGATTTGTTCCAGGTCCCTTACACCTCACTGACCGCTCATCGAGACGAACCGGCTGCATCCAGCACCGGGCCTCACCTCGAGATCGTGCTCGGTACCGGGCAGGGGGCTGAGCAGGCGCGGGCCGCAGCCGCCCGGGCCCTCGCTAACCGGCTGGTCGAGCTGCGGCGGGAACGGGTGATTAAGGACTGGAGCGAGGTAGCCCTGCTGTTTCGGGCCTCGGCCGGATTTGAGCCGTACGAATCGGCGCTGGAGGCGGCCGGGATTCCGTTTGTCACCGTCGCCGGCCGCGGCTTCTACCAGCGGCCTGAGATTCGCGACCTCGCCAACACACTGCGGGCGATCGCCGATCCCAGCGACGACCTGGCGCTGGCCGGATTCCTGCGCTCGCCCGCGGTCGGACTGAGCGATCCCGGTTTGTTCCAACTGCGGGTGAACGGCGCTGAAACGCGTCCGCTGCGGGCCGCCCTGCCGGAGGCCGCCCGGCTGCTCGAGCCCCACGATCTGGCGCCCGCACAACGCGCCCAACGGGTGCTTGAAGAACTGCATCCGCTCGCCGACCGGCTTTCGGTAGCCGAGCTGATCAGCCGTCTGGTCGGACGGCTCGACTGGCGGGCGGTGCTGGCCAGCTCGCACGCCCGGCTGTGGCGCAATCTGGACAAGCTCGTCGACGACGCCCAGGCCAGCCAGCTGGTAAATGTAAATGCCTTCCTAGAGTACCTTTCGGTGCTGCGCGACGCCGGCGCCCGCGAAGGCGAGGCGCCAGCCGGGGAGGGCGGGGCGCTGCAGCTGATGACCATTCACAAGGCCAAGGGTCTGGAGTTTGACCTGGTCGTCCTGGCCGATGCGGCTCGCGAAAGCCTGCAGCGCGCTCAGCCAGTGTACCTAATGGCCGAGGTCGGCCCGGCCGCCGCCATGGACCAGTTGGAAGGCGAGCCGACTGCCTATCGGCTGGCGCGGGCGCTGGACGCCGAGCAGGCCCAGGCCGATGAGAACCGGCTGCTGTACGTGGCGGCCACTCGGGCGCGCGAGCGTTTGCTCATCAGCGGGCACCTGAGCCTGACCCGGAGCGGTTGGAACTCGGCAGGCTGGATGAAGCAGATACTCGAGCTGCTCGGACTGAACCCGAAAGCGATGGCTGAGAGCGCCGGCGAGGAACAGCAGATCAGGCTGCCAGGCGGCGAGCAAGTCCGCGCCTGGACCGCCCCTGAAATCGAACAACTCCGGTGGGAAGAGGGCGGCAGCTCCGCCAGCTGGCCGGACTCCAGCGAGCGGCCGCTCTACCAGGTGGTGACGATCCCACCCAAGGAAGAGACCGATGACGATCTGGACGAGGAGCCGGAACGAACCTGGCGGGCGACCAGCAGTGGCCGCCGGGCCCCGGCGATCGCGGTCGGTCGGATCGTGCACGCCGCCATCCAGCGGTCTTCGATGCCTGGAACCGCCGGGCATGCGCGGTTCATCGAGAATGAGGCCTTCAGGGCCGGACTGGTGGATGCGCGCCAGCGTCAGGCTGCGATCGACGAATCGACCGAAATGCTCGGCCGCCTGGCGGCGCACGCGTTGTGGTCGGAGATCAAAGCAGCGGAAGGTGCGCAGCACGAAATCCCGTTCACGACCTTCGATCCCACCGATCAGGTCCAGAGCGGCCAGATCGACCT
>JAHFAU010000133.1 GCA_023250385.1 Anaerolineales bacterium | reverse complement strand
CTTGATACTCTGGGATCCAACCCCTCCGGGGGCCGCCGCACTGGAGGTGGGCTCCAGAATCGGCCGGATAACCGGCGGGGGGGTCTGCCTGCTGGCCATCGCGACGGGCGAGCCGGGGGCGGTCTCAAACGAAGGGGAGTTGAGTGAGTGGCTGGAACAGCAGCTGCCGGCTTGGTCTCATCCAGAGCTGCGGGTGCGGGCTGGTCCGGCGGCAGCCGCGCCGCTCTTGGAAGAGGCCCAGGAGGGGGAGTACGACCTGGTGGTCGTGCCGCGCACAAGCGTGGGTCCCTTATCCAGCAGCGAGCTCGCCCGGGAAGTTCTCGAGGTTGCCTCGATACCGGTGTTGCTGGTGAAAGAGGCAATCCCCAGGCTAGAGCGAATGCTCATCTGCACCGGTGCCGGAGAACCGGGCAAGGCCGATGTCGTATTCGGTGGCCGGCTGGCTCGCCATGCGCGGGCTCAGGTCACCGTGCTTCATTTATATCCCCCCGGGGAAGAGAGTTTGATCGTGGAGCGGGGAGCGAGGCATCTGGAGCAGGCCTGCGCCTCGCTGGAGGCGCTTGGGGTGACCTGCAAGACGCGGCTTGCCGCCCATCCAATCCCGGCCCAGGGGATCCTGGAGGAGCTCGTTTCCGGCGAGCACGACCTGTTGGTCATTGGTGCGCCGGCCCGAAACGACCTGCGGCGAATCAGCTCGCTCGACGTGACTTCTCAGATCCTCGAAGGGGCGAATCGGCCGGTGCTGATAGTCCCTCGGACGGAGTAGAACCGCTCGGTGAGGCTAAGACCGCTGGCGGGCCCCTGGATCCACCGGGGGGCATCGTGCTGCGCGCCTCAAATGCTCTCGACCCACTCGAGCGATTGATGCCGGAAGTAGTTGTTGTACAGCAGCGATAAGTAGCCGCCGGCGGCCATCAGCCGCTCTCTGCCATCGAAAGAACCGAAGGGCGACTGTCCCCGTCGGGCAGCAGCTCGTGCTCGTCCGGATGAGCCGCAGCGCGACGTCATTGGGTTACAGTGAAGGCGGTCACCATTCCGGCCTCGAAGTGGCCCTCTACGTAGCACGCCAGTTGATACTGGCCGGGTTCCGTCAGCGTCCACTCGAGAGTGACGGTTTGGCCGGGTTCGATTGCCTCGGCCTCGGACTCTACTCCGTTGGCCTCGAACGGGTGATCCTGACCGTCCTTGGGCTCAAGCACAAGTTCGTGAACCTCGGTTCCGGCATTGATGATGGTGAAAACGATCGGCGTATTGGCAGGGGCCGAGGCTGGCTCGGCGACGACCGTGAATTCCGACAATGTCACCTTCACTTCGGTGGGTTTCGCTGCGCAACCTGCGATTAGCAGGGTTGAAAAAAACAGGATCGCGAGCGATGTCTTTTGCAGGGACATTGCAACCTCCAGGATTGGGCTTATTTTCGGACTCAAGCTAGCCTCTGATGGATCTGGCCACCTCACTCTCACGCTCACCTGCTCCTCGTTGCTCAAAGTGCTCATGCGATTATTTTCTCTGCTCCTTCCCTGGCTCATAGATTGCAAGCAGTCTACGGCTCAGGGGGAGCCACTGATTAGTGCGAAATGTCACAAGAATGGATGAAAAAGGTCCTATTTCCTTTGACGCCGAAACCAGGGTATTCGACGGCGGAATTTGATCAGGCGGACATGCCTAACAACCGTCGTGGAGTTTTGGGCGCTGATCAGGGCCCAGAAAGGCCAAGATTCCCTGCGCCGCGCAGTAGGGGTTTATGCAGCTTCGGGAGGACGGGGCGCCGAACCCGGGGCACAATTCCTGGGTACCGAATGCTCCGTCAAGGGGCGCCGGCCGGCTAGCGGCCTATGCTTTCGACGTACTCGAGCGATTGGTACCGAAAGTAGGTGTCGTACAGCTCGGCGTAATGTCCGCCGGCGGCCAAGAGGTGGGCGTGGGTACCCTCCTGGAGGATTCGACCATGGTCGAGCACAATGATCCGGTCGGCGTTCTGCACGGTCCACAGCCGGTGGGCGATCACGACCGAAGTCCGGCCCCGCAGCAGCTCGCGCAGCCCCTCTTGAATCTGGATCTCGGTGAATGGGTCGACGCTGGCGGTGGCTTCATCTAAGATGAGGATGGCCGGGTCCTTGAGCAGCACCCTGGCCAACGCCACCAGCTGACGCTGGCCCATCGACAGACTGGCGCCCCGTTCGCCGGCGTTCGTTCCCAGACCCTCAGGCAGGTCTTCGAGCCAATCACCCCTGCTGATTTGGCGGGCGGCGTGAAGCACCTGTGTGTCGCTGGCTTCCGGCCGGCTAAACCGGATGTTCTCCGCCACCGACAAGGCGAACAGGAAAGGGTCCTGCGGCACGATTCCCAGGTGTTGCCGGTACTCGGCCAGATCCAGCGAGCGGATATCCTGGCCGTCGATCAGCAGCTCACCGCCCTGATACTCATAGAAGCGGGAGATCAGCCTGGCCAGGCTGCTCTTGCCGGCGCCGGTATGCCCGACCAGCGCCACCGACTCGCCGGCCCGGATCGCCAGCGAGAAATCCGGCAGTACGACCTCTGACTGCGTATAGCCAAAGCGGAGATTGCGGAATTCGATGGCTCCTTCGAGCTTATGCATCGGGTGCGCCGCTCGCTGCCGGACATTTGGCTCGGCGTCCACCAGCGCGAATACTCGCTCGGCGGCCGAGAGCCCGTCCTGGAACTGACTCCAGAACGAGGCGATGCTCATCATCGGCCACCAGAAGAAAAATACCGCCTGCATGAACAGGTACCAATTGCCGGGCGTTAGCCCGCCGGCCTGCACCCGCAGCCCACCGGTAAACACGAGCAGCGCCATCCCCAATCCGGTCGAGACCCCAATCACGGGGAAAATGGAAACCAGGGTCAATCCGCGCCGCAGCCCCACCTGATAAGCCTGGCGGTTGTTGCGGTCGAAGGTCTCGTAAATCGAGCGCTCCTTGCGGAAGGCCTTGGCCACTCCGATGCCGCTGATCGACTCCTGAATCTGGGCGTTGATCGTTGCGGTCACTCGCCTGGCGTGCTGGGTCACCCGCCGCGCCACCCGGCGGAAACTAAGCGCCAGTCCCACCGCAACCGGCGCCATGGCGACCAGCTGCAGGGTCAACGCCGCGTTCACGTTCAGCAGCCAGATCACCAGGATCGCCAGCAGCAGCACCTGGCTAAGCAGGCTGATCACCAGCGAGACGACATCCGAGAAGTCCTGGGTGTCGGAAGTCGCCCGGCTAACGATCTTGCCCGCCGGGTGTGAATCGAAGAAGCTCAGGTCATGGCGGATCGTTGCATCCAGCACATCTCCCCGCAGTCGAAGCACGACGTCGCCGATCACCCGGGCCGAGACCCACTGCTGAACGAAGTTGGCGGCCCAGGCCAGGCCTCCCATCCCGAACACCACGGCGCCCCCGACCGCGATTGTCCGCAGGGACCGATCCGACCCGACCGCATCGATCACCCGCGCGATCGCGATCGGAGCCCCGGCGCCGGCGGCTGAATTCAGGGTCAGCGCCACCACGACCAGCGCGATCTGCCGGCCGTGCTCCAGGAAGTAGCCCAGGATGCGCCGCACCAGGTCGCGGTCGCGATACTCCCGGTCGTAGGACTCGGTCTCCAGGCCGTCGAGAATGAATCCCAAGCTGGCCTACCTGTCTTGCAGAGCCTCGTCGGCTCCGCCATCCGCCGACGGACCGCGGCCATTGCCGTCGGTTTCGCCGAATCGGTCGAAGATCCGCCGGTAATCTGGGCTCTGCCGCATTAGCTCATCGTGGGTCCCCTGGGCGACCAACTCGCCGCGGCGGAGCACCAGGATCCGGTCCGCCCAGCGGATCTGGCTGAGCCGGTGGGTAATCAAGAACGTGGTGCGCTCGCGGCTGATCCGGCGCATGGCTCGCTGGATTTGATCCTCGGTGGCGCTGTCGATGGCGCTGGTGCTGTCGTCCAGGATCAAGATGCGGGGATTGCTCAAGAATGCCCGGGCGATGGCCAACCGCTGGCGCTGCCCGCCGGAGAGGGTGACCCCCCGCTCGCCGATCTCGGTTTGGTAGCCATCCGTGAAGCCGCGGATGAATTCTTCGGCCTGCGCCTCTCGGGCCGCCTGCTCGATCTGCTCGTCCGAAGCCTGCTCCCGGGCGAAGGCAATGTTGTCCCGAATCGGGCCGGAGAACAAGAAGATATCCTGCTCGATTGTCGCGATCTGGGAGCGCAGCGACTCGAGGCTCCACTCCCTCACGTCCACCCCATCCACTTCGACCCGGCCCTCTCCGGCGTCATAGATCCGGTTGATCAGGTGAGTCAGGCTGGACTTGCCCGACCCGGTCTGGCCGACGATGGCGAGGGTCTCGCCTG
>JAHFAU010000132.1 GCA_023250385.1 Anaerolineales bacterium | reverse complement strand
GGAGGCGAGAAATGCTGAATCCTGGGCCCAGCCGGACTGTGATTAGACCATCAAACCCAGCCCGGCCCGCCCTCAAGCAAGATCGAGTAAGCTTGCCTGTCGAAGTGGTCGATCGGCCAGCCCGTGATTGAGCAATCCCTCGAACAATACTGGAGCCTCGATCCGGATCGCCTGCTGTCGGCGCTGGGCAGCTCGCGTATGGGCCTCTCGTCGTCCGAGGCACAGGCCCGCCTGGTCCGATATGGCCCGAACCAGCTGCGAGCGCGGCCTCGCCTGAGCGCTCTCGGGCTGTTCTTCAATCAGCTCAAGAACCCCCTGGTCCTGATCCTGCTGTTTGCCACCGGTGTGTCAGCCATTACCGGGGACTGGGTCGACGCCCTGATCGTGCTGCTGATCGTCCTGGGAAGTTCATTGCTTGGCTTCATTCAGGAATACAGCGCCGGCAATGCCGTTGAGCGGCTAAGGGCCCGGGTAGCGAGCAAGACCGCCGTGCTGCGCGACGGCGACCGGCGAACCATCCCCTCCCAGCAGGTCGTTCCGGGAGACATCATTCTGCTTTCTGCCGGCAGCCTGATCCCGGCCGATGGCGTACTCCTGGAGGCCCAGGACTTCTACGTCAACCAGGCCGTGCTCACCGGCGAAACGTTTCCGGTGGAAAAGCGGCCGGGGCTCCCCTCGCCCGCTGCGGGCCTGACCGACCGGACCAACTGTGTGTTCATGGGGACCAACGTCCGCAGTGGAAGCGCCCGGGCGTTATGCGTGCTCACCGGCCAGCAGTCAACGTACGGCCAGATCGCCCGCCGGCTGGCCGTTCGACAGCCCGACACCGAGTTCGAACGTGGAGTGCGCCAGTTCGGCTCGATGTTGAGCCGGCTGATGCTGGTATTGGTGGTGACCGTCCTGGCGATCAACGTCTATTTCGACAAGCCGGTCCTGGATTCGCTGCTCTTTTCGGTGGCAGTGGCCGTGGGTCTCACGCCTGAGCTGCTGCCGGCCATTATCAGCGTCACCCTGTCTACCGGCTCCCGAGCCATGGCCAAGCAAGGAGTGATCGTGCGCCGCCTCAATGCCATCGAGAACTTCGGCAGCATGGACGTCCTGTGCACGGACAAGACCGGCACCCTGACTGCGGGAGTCGTGAAGCTCGACGGGGCCCTGGACTGCGACGGCCGACCATCCGAGTCGGTGTTGCGCTTTGCATACCTGAATGCAAAACTGCAGACCGGCCTCGCCAATCCGCTCGACGAGGCCATCTTGGCCACGCCCGTCCCCCCACTGGACGCCGTGACCAAGCTCGATGAAATCCCCTTCGACTTCGTGCGCAAGCGATTGAGTGTCGTGATCCAGGAGGGGGATAGTCGCAAGATGCTAACGAAGGGAGCGCTTGAGGATGTGTTGGCGGTGTGCACTCGCGACGCCCTCGGTCCGCTCGCAGCGGGCGCGGTATCCCGGATTCGGGCTCGCTATCTCGAATGGAGCCGCCAAGGGTTTCGGGTGCTCGGGGTGGCCGTGCGTGACCTTCCGATCCTGGCAGACTACACCCGGGCCGACGAAGTCGACCTGACCTTCGTTGGTTTCCTCTTGTTCTTCGATCCGGCCAAACCCGATGTGGCCCAGACTATCGGAAACCTGGCTGCGATGGGGATCGAACTGAAAATCATCACCGGCGACAACCTGGCGGTCGCCCGGCATGTGGCTGAGCAAATCGGGCTGCGAATCAGCGGCTCCATGACCGGAGCTGAGCTGCTCGACATGGGGGATGAAGCGCTTTGGAACCGAGTCGAACGCGTGAATCTATTCGCCGAGGTCGATCCGAATCAAAAGGAGCGGATCATCCTGGCGCTGCGCAAGATGGGGCATGTGGTTGGTTACCTGGGGGACGGGATCAACGACGCCCCGCCGCTGCACGCCGCCGACGTAGGGATCTCGGTCGACTCGGCGGTGGACGTGGCGAAGGAAGCGGCCGACTTCGTGCTGCTGGAACAAGACTTGAGCGTATTGGAGCGCGGCGTCGCCCTGGGGCGGCACACCTTTGCCAACACGCTCAAATACGTCTACGTCACGACCAGCGCCAATTTCGGAAACATGTTCAGCGTGGCGGGGGCCTCACTTTTCCTGCCCTTCCTGCCCATGCTCCCGGTGCAGATTCTGCTCGCCAATTTCCTGACCGATTTCCCTGCCCTGGGGATCTCGCGCGATCGGGTGGATCCTGAATTGGTCGAGCGCCCGCGGCGCTGGAACGTGGCCCAGATCCGCAACTTCATGTTCACCTTCGGCGGGGTGAGCTCCGTATTTGACTATCTGGCCTTCGGGTTCCTGATCTTCGGGGTGCGGGCCTCGGCCCAGACCTTCCGAACCGGCTGGTTCATCGAGTCGGTAATGACTGAATTGGCGGTGATGCTGGTGATCCGCACTCGGCGCCCGTTTTTCCGCAGCCGGGTGGGGCGAGTCTTGGCCGTGGCCAGCGCGCTGGTTGCTGGTGTGACCCTGCTGATACCCTACTCGCCGTTCGGGCGGTTGCTCGGACTCACGCCGCTGGCGCCCTCGTTGCTGCTGACCATGTTAGGGATCACCGGCCTCTACGTGCTGGCAACCGAGGCCACCAAGCGGGTGTTCTACCGTCGCGCCAATCTCAAATATACCGCTCCCCGGACGTCCAGGTAGGTGTAATCCGGGGTCTGCACGACCCGCAGCATCACTTCGCTGCAGGCCGGACAGCGGAGTACGAGTCCCGGGGCCTGGGTGAAGGTGAGCAGACTCCCCAACTCGCCCTCCCGCCCGCAGTGCTCGCACTCCGTCGGGCTGGCGGTCATTTCCCCACCGAAGATCTCGTCAAGGATACCGGCCGCCGCGTTTCCATCCAGCATGTTTTCGTGGACCCGATCCATCGGTTCTTCCAACGCGAAACTCCTCTCAGGCTGTGCCGCCACTGGGGCCGAAGCGCTCGGTCTTGATTCGCTCCGGAGCCAGGCCGGCCTCGACCAGGCCGTCGGCCGCCGCCTCCACCAGCAGCGTCGGCCCGCAGATGAATGCCTGGGCCTTGCGACCCAGCGGGGCCGCGACCTCACTGAGCATCGCGGCATCGATGCGCCGGGCATAGCCGGTCCAGTTTGGCGGCTGGGCCCGGGTGAAGGTCTGGATCACGCGTAACCCATCGCCGGCTGCCTGCAGCTCGTGCAGTTCGTCGGCGTAAATCACGTCTTCGGGTGTCCGAGAACTGTAGAGCAGATGGGTCGCGACGGTCGCGCCGGCGGCCCGCCGATGGCGCACCATCGACATCAGCGGCACCACCCCCGATCCGCCGGCGACGAGCAACAGCGGACCTCCCAGGCTGGCCTCCCAGACAAAGTAGCCGCCGATCGGGCCGCGAACCTCGATCCGATCCCCCGGCACCAGCACGTCGTGCAGGTAGCTGGAGACCTCGCCGTCCGATAGCTGTTCCACGGTGAGATCGATCTCGCCGGTCCGCTCCGGCTCCGAGGCGATGGAGTAGCTCCGCTGCGCCTGATAACCGTCCGGCGCGGTCAGGCGCACATCGTAATGCTGACCCGGCCGGTGGGCGGTCCAGGATGGTAGGGAGAGAGTCAGGGTCTTCGTCCGGTAGGTCTCCTCCCGGATCGACTTGACGGCCGCGATTTGCCACTCCAGCAGTCGTTTCATTAGCGGTCAATCGCCCGTGTAGCGCTCTTCTTTCCAGGGGTCTCCATGGTTGTTGTAGCCTAACGACTCCCAGAAACCGCGCTTGTCCTTCTCCATTAACCGGAGGCCGCGCACCCACTTGGCACTCTTCCAGAAATACAGGTGCGGCACGACCAGCCGGGCAGGACCGCCGTGCTCCGGCGCCAGCGGCTTGCCGTCGTATTCGTATCCGATGAACGCCTGCCCGTTGACCACATCCGGCAGCGGCAGATTCGTGGTGTAGCCGCCGTCACTGAACGCCGTGAGGTAGCGGGCCGTGGGTCGCAGTTCAACCTGCTCGAGCAGCGTGTCAACGCTCACGCCTTTCCAGCGGGTATCGAGTTTCGTCCACTTCGTCACGCAGTGGATATCGACGACGAATTCCTGGGCCGGGAGCGCCAGGAACTCTGCCCAGGACCAACGGGCGGGCTTCGCCAGTTCGCCCTCTAGGCTGAAAGACCACTTTTCCAGATCGGTGCGAGGTGTCGGCCCGGCCGAGAGCACCGGGAAGTCATCCACCGCGTGCTGGCCAGGCGGGACCCGGTTGGCGGCTGCGGCTGCCCGGTGCTTGCCCAGGAAGCCACGCGACACAAAACGCTCAGTCATGTCGCCGATCGATTCTCAACCAGGCTCGAGAACTGGCGGAAAGTCGGCTCCATCCCGGGCGCGTCCCGGCGGCGCAACCAGCCGAAGGGT
>JAHFAU010000131.1 GCA_023250385.1 Anaerolineales bacterium | reverse complement strand
GGGAGCGGAAGCAGCAGCAAGATTCGCATTCTCCTGGATCATCTGCGTGAGCCGCTTTCCTATACGCCGATCGACCTCGCCAAGGAAAAGCTCCTGCGCTCGGCAACAGCTATCGCCGCCTCGTATCCGCGCCTGAAGGTGCTCCCACTCTGTGCCGACTACACCCAGCCGCTCGCGCCTCCCTCTATCGCTGAAGCGATCGCAAGACGGATCGCCTTCTTCCCGGGCTCGACCATCGGAAACTTCCATCCGCCTGAAGCCGCGGGGTTTCTACGGCGTATCCGGGATTTGGTCAGCTGCGAGGGAGGCCTGCTGATTGGCGTCGACCTCAAGAAAGATCCGCGGCTCCTTCATGCAGCCTACAACGACTCGGCCGGGATCACAGCGGAATTTAACCTGAACATCCTAGCCCACCTCAACCGCAGGTTCGGTTCGGATTTCCGGCTCGACCAATTCGCCCACCGAGCCCATTACGACGAGCGGCTTGGCCGGATCGAGATGCATCTGATCAGCCTGGAAGATCAGGTGGTGCGATTCGACAATAAGTGGATCTCCCTCAAGGCGGGCGAGACCATCCTCACGGAGGTTTCCTACAAATACGACCTGGAGCAATTCGCGACTCTGGCTGAGCGGGCCGGATTTGAAGTCCGGCGGGTGTGGACGGATTCGGGTCAGCTATTCAGCGTTCAGTATTTGGTCCCTAGCTGAACCATGTCGGAGACCAGTGTGCACGTGACAGGAAGCCTAGATTGGATTATGGCAGCCGCGCTGATCGCCGAATTAAGAGACGCGCGTAAGCGTGAGCTCGAACTCTTCTCTGACCTGAAGGAGGAGCAACTCGTCGGCCCGGCGATGCCGATCATCGAGCCCCCGCTCTGGGAGCTGGGACATGTCGGTTGGTTTCAGGAGCGCTGGATCCTGCGCCGGTTGGATGAGGACGAGCCACTGCATCCGCAAGCCGACCAGCTCTACCATTCATTCAATATTGCCAACGCTCGCCGTTGGAATCTTCGCTTCCCCTCCCGAAGCGAAACCCTGGACTACCTCGCCGCAGTGCTGGATCGCTCCATTGGTCGCCTCGACGGCCGCCAGCCGAGCGACGAGGAGGTCTACTTCTACCGCCTGGCGATCTTTCACGAAGATATGCACGGCGAGACGCTCACTCACATTCGCCAGACCCTGGGCTACGCGCCGCCCACGCTCTCGGCTTCCCGGGTCGGCCACGCCGCGCCGGCGCCCGAACCCGGCTTCGAACCACACGACGTGGAAATACCGGGCGCAAGCTATCGGCTCGGAGGCACCACGGACATCCCGTTCGTATTCGACAACGAGAAGTGGGCCCATGCGGTGACCGTGCGCCCCTACCGCATCTCCGCCACCCCGGTCACCAACGCCGAGTTCCAGCGCTTCGTTGAGGCCGGTGGATATCAGCAGCGCGAGTTGTGGAGCGATGAGGGTTGGAAGTGGCGCCTGGAGTCGAAGGCGGAACATCCGGTTTACTGGCAGCGGGCCGGTGATCGTTGGCTCTGGCGGCGGTTCGACGCGCTGAAGCCGCTTAAGGACTATCAACCCGTGATCCATGTTAACTGGTACGAGGCGAATGCCTACTGTGCCTGGGCCGGACGCCGCCTTCCGACGGAAGCGGAGTGGGAGCTGGCGGCCAGCGCTGAACACTCGGCGGATGGACGGGGAATCTCAGATCACAAGCGCCGCTATCCTTGGGGGGATGAACCGCCCAGCCCACCGCGAGCCAATCTCGACTCCGCGGCTATGGGCTGCCTCGACGTGCGCTCGCTTCCCGCCGGGGACAGTTCCGTCGGCTGCCGGCAGATGATCGGCAACGTGTGGGAGTGGACCGCCGACACATTTGAGGCCTATCCAGGATTCGAGCTGGATCCTTACGACACCTACTCGGCGCCGTCCTTCGGCCAGCAGAAGGTCCTACGCGGAGGCTGCTGGGCGACCCGCGCCCGCCTGATCCGCAATACGTTCCGCAACTTCTACACCCCTGACCGTAACAACATCTTCGCTGGCTTTCGGACCTGCGCCCACTGAGGCGCTCCGCAGCGGAAGTATAATGAGCGTGGAGGACATCATGGCTCAGGCTAAGAAGGCACGCGAAGAGGGCCCACGAGAGAGCCGGCTGCCTGAGGAGACGCGCAGCCATCTGCGGGCCGCCCGGAAGGAGTTTGGGAAGAGTCTGGAAGGCCTGCTTCCGGAGGGATTTCTCGAGCACACCCGCACAGCGCGGCGCGAGATCTTGTTGGCCGCCCGCAGCCTCATCGATCACGCCCTGAAACAGTTGGAAGAGGCCGGCGAGGCCTAGCGCCCCATGCCTCCTGGGGTGAGGCATTTCCACTCGCGCCCTCGCCCCAATCGAAACCCTCTCGTCGGCCTGCGCGGGGCCCTGGCTCCCCACCGAGGATCATCCCCGCAAGATCCACAGCGCGGCCAGCAGCGCCAGCCCCAACCCTACGCCTCCCAGCAGCCGTTGATCGTTGAGATAGAGTAGGGACCCCTCCAGCAGCAATACGGCAAATATCACTGCTGCGACCAGCCGATTGATCGCCCGGGTCAGCCGCGCCAGGCTGCGATCGAGGTCGGGGGCCGCCCTGGCCGTGACCAGCAGATCGCCGCGTTCCACCCTGGCCAGCGCGGAATCTAACCGGGCCGGAATCGCGTTAAGTGCCCCGCCTTGCTTCACCAGCCAATCCAGCAACCTGTCCAACCAATCGCCGCCTTCCTCCTGCAGCAGCTGACGCGCGAATGGCGCCAAACCCTCGAACAGGTTGAAATCTGGATCCAAGCCCGTGCACATCCCGGAAAGGATGGCCAAGCAACGGCCTAGAAAGATCAGGTCCGAGGGTACCTGGAAAGGCATCTCATAGAGCACATCGCGGAACTGGGTGGCAAACTCTCGCATCTCCCGGGGATGCATGTCGATGAGCTCGCGCATGCTCCGGCCCCAGATCCGCTCGAACAGCGCTTTCTCCGCCTGTCGAATGCGGTCCAGATCTGCCGCGGGCAGCAGCACTCCCAGGATCTGGTAGGCCCGCAGCAGCCGATCGATATCCCGGGTGCCGATCGCGATGGCAAGATCCCGCAGCCCGTGCCTGGCCTGATCGTCCAGCCGACCCACCATGCCGAAATCCACAAACACCAAACGCCAGCCCTCTCCATCGGTCGGTTCTACAAACAGGTTCCCCGGATGCGGATCGGCATGGAAGAACCCCTCGAGGAAGATCTGCCTGAGATAGGTGCGGAACAGCCGCTGAGCCACCTCCGCCCGTGGCACGCCGGCGGCCTCAATGGCTTCGTAGTCTGTGATCTTTATGAAGTACACGTCTTCCAAAGTCAGAACCCGACGAGTGCTGTGGGTCGAAACGAGTCCGGGGATGCGTACCTGCGGGTCCTCGGCGAACATGGCGCCAAAGCTCCGCGCATTCTCTGCTTCTGCCAGATAGTCCAGCTCTGCCCACAACGTTCGGCTAAATTCAGCCAGCAGAGCATCCAAATCAGCCCGCCGGGTGATCGCGCTGAACCGCTTGAGCCAACCAACGACACGACCGAGCGCCTCCAGGTCCACCTGGAGGATCTCTTCGATCCCCGGGCGCTGCACCTTGACCATAGCCGCCTGGCCATTGGCCAATCGGGCGCGGTGCGCCTGCCCCAGCGAAGCCGAGGCCAGCGGTTGGGGGTCGAACCAGGGGAAAACGGCGGCTGCGCGATCGCCAAATTCGGATTCCACAACCCCCAGGATGCGCTCAATGGACTCCGCCGGCACCTCGTCCTGCAAGCCGGCCAGCTCGGCGGTGACATATTGGGGCAGCACATCCACCCGGGCCGAAAGGAACTGACCCACCTTGATCCACAATCCACCCTGACGGATCGCCAAGGCGCGGTAACTGCGGGCTGCCCTCTTGTAACGCGAAGGCGCCGTCCGACGAGCAAGCCCCCGCAGGCCAACCCGCCTCAGCAGCAGGTCCCACCACATCACGCCCGCTGCCACCCGCGCAAAGAAGAGCAGCGCCCGCCGGTAGCGCGCCCGCAGCGCAGCTCGTGAGGGTCCGACTACCGGCTTCTGCTGGTGTTCTTTCGTTTTCACGTTACTTCCCTAAATACAGGATGGCGGGCGTGAGCGCGCGCTGATTCTTTCAGGACGCGGCTGCCAGGATCAGCCCGCGGAGCTGGCCCGGGCTCGCCTACGGATCACGCCTTTGGTGAGCTCAGCAACCAGTGCCGGGACCAGCAACAGGGGGAGTACGAATCGCCAGTGCTCCGGACCCAGCGCAGCCGTATCGAAAATCGGCTGCAGGAAGGGGATGTAGATTACGGCCAGCAGCAGCAGGCTCGAGGAGAACACGGCGGCGAACATGGCCCGATTGCTGAAGAGCCCCA
>JAHFAU010000043.1 GCA_023250385.1 Anaerolineales bacterium | reverse complement strand
CCTGCGAAGCTCGGCCTCCGGCGCGGAGACCGGGCGGCGATCCTGTACCCTCCGCAGGGTTATCCAACAACGCTCGGTGGGTTGCCACCGCAAGTCAGGATCCTGGGCAGCCGGGCCGGCCAGCTCGACTTCATTCAGCTCTTTGCTCGGTCACGGGCGGATCTGGAGCGGACATTCGCCAAGGCGGCATCTCGGCTGAAGCCCGATGGGATGCTTTGGGTCTCCTGGCCGAAGCAGTCATCCCCGCTTGCGGGCGATCTGACTGAGAACATCGTGAGAGAGGTCGGCCTGACCGTCGGACTGGTCGACGTGAAAGTGGCGGCAATCGACACCAATTGGTCAGGCTTAAAGTTCGTGTACCGACTGAAAGATCGCCCGAAGGCTGCTTGAGTGGGCCAGCCGTCGTTGGATGGCAGTCTGATCGGAATCTAGGCTGGGAAGTGGCAGCGGCCTCAGAAGGGCTGAGATTTGACCACGCACTCATCGGGGCTTTGGATCTGGCACCCGCTAAGGCAGAATTCGAGTTGCTCGGTTTCACCGTCATTCCTGGAGGGCAACACTCCGGCGGCCTGACCGAGAATGCGCTGGTGACGTTTGCCGACGGCAATTACCTGGAGCTCATCGCGCCTACGAGCCGAGAGCTCCTGGAGCACCCGCAGCCACCGGGCCCAGGCAACTATCTATTTCTTTTCGCTTCCGGAGAGGGCTTTGTCGGCTACGCATTCGACACGCCGAATCTGAACGCTGAAGTGGAGAGAATCCGGTCAATCGGAATCGAGATCGGTGACCCGCAAGCGGGAGGCCGGCGGCGGCCCGATGGAGTGGAGCTGGCCTGGCGGACCGCGATGCTGCCCGACACGCGTTCCCCCTTTTTCTTGGCCGACGACACGCCGCGGGACCGTCGGATCCGAGAGGAAGCCGAGATCACCACGCACCCCAACGGCGCAGTGGGCGTGATCGGGATTGTGGTCCCGGTCAAAAACATGGAGCGGGCAGCGGCCTGGCTCGAAGCGCTCCTCGGGGTTCCCTCCGCGCCGGGTCTGCCCGGACCTGGGGCCGCTACGGCTGACTTTCAAATCGGAGATTTCCGGCTCAAATTAGCCGCGCCGGAGGGCGAGGCGAGCCCGGTGGCAGAGCACTTGGCCCGTCGCGGCCAGGTGCCCTACCAGGTCCTGATTCGGACGACCAGTCCACAGCATGTCGCTGACCTCGAAGCGCGCGGGGCGCGAATCGAGCTAGTCCAGGGCTGAGTGTATTGTGAATTTTGTCACAATAGTGTTTTGAGGCACCAGGAGAGACCATGAGCCTATACCTGTTCCTAAAATGGATCCACGTCTTGGCGGCCGTGACCGCCCTCGGCGCAAACCTCACCTATGTCGTCTGGATTCGCCTGGGGGAACGTAGCCAGCCTCACCTGTTACATAGTCTGCGAGGCATCCAATTCCTGGATGACCGGATCGCCAACCCGGCCTACGGAGTGGTGGTGGTCACCGGGCTGCTGATGGTCTGGGTCAACAAGCTCTCTCTGCTCACCGCTTGGATCACGATCCCCCTGATCCTCGTGATCGTGGTGACCGTATTGGGGATTGCGGTCTACTCCCCCGCTCTGAGGCGGCAGATCCAGGCGGCGGAGGCTGATGGCCCAACGTCTGTCACCTATCACACGGCCTCCCGGCGGGCCCTGCTGACTGGCGCCCTCACAACAGTGCTGGTCGTGACGATTGTGTTCGTGATGGTGGTCAAGCCCGTCTTGTGGAGCTAGGATCGAAGGAGCAACAATGATCACCATTCTGCAAGTGACTGCCGGACTGGCCCTGCTGATTCTGGGTCGGCGGTTGTTTTGGTTGGCGCTAGCGGCCTTGGGATTTGTGGCTGGCATGACTTACGCGAGCGATTTCCTGCCCGGACAATCCGAAGGGACGGCGCTCTTGATCGGGCTTGCCGCCGGAGTGCTCGGGGCGCTGCTGGCCATATTTCTGCAGAAGATCGCGATCGGGGCGGCGGGATTCTTGGCGGGGGGTTATTTAGTGCTCGGCCTGATGCGGCTGATCGATGCCGAGCCGTCCGCCCTCGGCTTTGTGGTCGGCGGGGTGGTTGGATTGATTCTGATCTACCCGTTGTTTGACTGGGGATTGATCATCCTGTCTTCGCTGGCCGGCGCATTGATCCTGGTTCAGACCCTTGGCGCCGCCCGAGCCGTGTCGACCATCGTGTTCGGGGTGGCGTTTATTTTCGGACTGATTATTCAATCCTCGCTGCACCGGCGACGGCGGAAGTCACCCGCTCAACCGAGCCCCCAAGTTTAGCTGCGCACAGCCGATTCCACCGGGACGATGGGCCACTGCTCACCTACGGCCGCGGCCCGCGGCTAGGACTTCGGGCCGTGTATCGCGGGACCCAAACACCCCGACCCGAGACATAGGCTTCAGGCTTTGGGCCGGCCGTAGAGGAACCAGTAATCTTCAGCCGGGTAGGCCGGCTCGAGCGCGGGATCCCAAATGAATTGCCCTGCCTCGAACGAGGCTCGCAGCCGATCGTCGAGCGCCTCGAGAGCAGACCGCATGTCACCCGCCTCCGGCTGCTGGACTGATTCTTCAATCAGGCAAGCCGCCATGACTCGGGTCCGGACTTCTTGATCATAGCGTTCGGACTCTGCAGGCTGCTCGGCCAGATCCTGGATGAAGGCCCGCCATTGATTCAGCCGCACCTTCAATTCGCCAACAGCCTTCCGCTCCCAGGCGACCCGCCACTGCCGGTGAAGGCGGTCAATCTGGTCGAGCAGTTCTTGGGCCCGCCGCCGGGCGGCCGGGTCCAATTTGCCAATGGCGCCAATCAGGGCGCGGCGGGCGAGCTCGAGCCCGCCCAGGGTCAGGTTGGGGAGATTGGCTGGGCCGGACATCCGCCAGAAGATCTCCGGTGAGAGCAGGTAGCTCTCCAGTTCAGCGGAGGCGCTCTCGAGGACCCTGAGCTGGAATTCGGGGTCCGTCAATTGGATTGGGTATTTTTCTTTATGGAATCGAGCAACGAGCCGCGGGTGACCGGCTTGATGAGGAAGTCTTTCGCGCCAAGCTGTAGCCCCATGGCCCGATCCTCGGGCAGCGATTTGGCCGTCAGAAAGATCACCGGGGGCAGGTCATCCCGCTCTTGGTTGAGAGTTCGCAAGACATCGAACCCGGTCATGTCCGGCATCATGATGTCGAGCAGGATTACGTCGAAGCTGTTCTGGCGGATCTTTTCGAGCGATTCGGCACCATTGTTGGCGAGGTGGATTTCGTAACCGGCCGAGCTCAGGGTGAGGTCGATCAGATCGAGCGTATCGCGCTCGTCGTCCACTACGAGGATTCGGAGAGGTTCCGCCATGCTGTCAGCTGCAGCCCGGAGGCGGCGGAATTGTACACTTGGCCCGCGGTCTCTGCAACGCGCAAGCTCTGGGGCCAGCTCTTGGGTGATTGGGCCAAAAGCAAAACCGCGCCCTGGGGCGCGGTTCATGGAAATTGAGAAGCTCGGGTTACACCAAAAGATGAACCGGCGCCTCGATATAACCCCTGAACACCTGCAGCCAGCGGGCGGCCTCCGCGCCATCGGTCACCCGGTGATCGGCGGAAAGGGTGACCTGCAGCCGGCTGCCCGGGACGATCGCCCCGGCCTGCACGACGGCTTCCTCCCGGACGCTTCCTACTGCCAGAATCGCGGCCTCCGGTGGATTAATGATGGCGATGAAATGCTCGACCTGGTACATCCCGAGGTTGGACACGGTGAAGGTCGAGCCTTCGATGTCCGCTGGGCGAACCCGCCCCGCCCGGGCTCGACTGGCCAGTTCGCGCAGCTCGGAGGAGAGCTGGCGCAGCGGCTTTTGGTCGGCCGTTCGGACGACCACCGTGAGCAGCCCCTCATCCAGGGCGACGGCGACTCCAATGTTGATCTCGCCATGCCGGACGATCTGATCGCCGTCGAGCGCCGAATTGAGGTTTGGGAATTCGCGCAGCGCCAAGGCGGCGGCCTTGACCAGGAAGTCGTTGACCGAGAACTTGGAATCCTCTGCCAGCCGCGAATTCAAATCCCTGCGCAATGCCATGAGCGGGCCGGCATCCAGATCGGCCGTAACGTAGAAGTGTGGGACCTGCTGCTTGGAGGCTGTCATCCGCCGGCCGATAGTCGCCCGCAGCTTGGAGAGTGGCACCCGCACGGTTTCAAGGGTCCGCTGGGCCACGGCAGGCCCCGCAGCACCCAAAACGGCCTGCACGTCGCGCTTGACAATCCGACCGAGCGGCCCGCTGCCTGCCAGCTCGCTTAAGTTGATCCCGCCCTCGGCAGCCAGCCGCCTCGCCACCGGAGAGGCCCGCACGCCTCCCGGCAGGCGGCCGTCACCGTCTTCGGCGCTCTCCACCGCCATCACTTTTTCTTTTGCCGGACCCGCCTGCTCCACCGCAGCAGCCGGTTTGGAGGTCTGCCCTAGCAGCTCCGCGGCATCGATCTGCTCTCCGGGCTCTCCGATTACCGCGATCGGGGCCCCCACCGGGACCGCCGTGTTCTCCGCCACTAGGTGCTTGTGAACCACACCCCCGACCTCGGATTCCACCTCGATGGTGGCCTTGTCTGTCTCGATCTCCGCGAGCACCTCACCCTGCTGCACGGTGTCACCCACACCCTTCACCCAGCGGACCAACAGGCCTTCAGCCATGTCAAAGCCGAGCTTGGGCATCTTGACGACCGTCGCCATCAGAGCACCTCTCGAACGGCCGCGAGAATGTCGTCGATCTGGGGCAGCGCCAGCTGCTCGAGCTCCCGGTTGTAGGGCAGCGGGACTTCGTCCTGGGCCACCCGCTTGACCGGAGCGTCGAGGTAGTCGAAGGCCTCTTCATGCAGCCGACTCACAACCTCGGCGCCGACTCCAAACGAGCGCCATCCTTCTTCCACCACGACCGCCCGATTGGTCCGCTTGACCGAGGCAAGCGCGGGTCCCATGTCCAGGGGGCGAAGCGAACGTAGGTCAATGATTTCGGCCTGCACGCCCTCAAGTGCAAGCTGTTCAGCCGCTTGCAGTGATAACTGCAGCATCTTGGAATAGGTGATGATGGTCACATCCGAACCCTGCCGCTGGACTTTCGAGACGCCGATCGGCTCGACAAAATCCCCTTCAGGAACTTCGCCCTTCGTCTGGTAGAGCGTGGCGTGCTCGATGAACAAAACCGGGTCATCGGTGCGAATGGCGGCCTTGAGCAGCCCTTTGGCGTCGTGGGGAGTGCCCGGGGCCACGACCTTGAGCCCCGGAAAGTGGGCGAACACAGCATCCGGCGTTTGCGAGTGGGTCGCACCAAGCTGGCGACCGCCCCCGCCTACGGCCCGGATCACGACCGGCACTTTGAATTGCCCACCAAACATGTAGTGAATCTTGGCGGCCCCGTTCACGATCTGGTCCATCGCCAAGAAGGCGAAGTTGATCGTCATCAGCTCTGCTACGGGTCGCAGCCCGGCCATGGCCGCCCCGTTGGCTGCGCCGACAATCACTCCTTCGGCGATCGGGGTGTCTCGCACTCGCTCAGGACCAAAGTGATCGTAAAATCCCCGGGTAACCGCGTAGGTACCGCCCCACAGGCCCACTTCTTCACCGAGGATGATGACGCGTTGGTCGCGCTCCATCTCCTCCCAGAGGGCTTGCGAGATTGCCTCGCGGATCGTGAGCTGAGTCATTCAGCTTTCCGTGTAGATATCCGAGTAGAGATCCGATGGCGCGGGGTCGGGGCTGCTCTCCGCGAATTCGATCGCTTCTTGGATGTCCTGTTCGACCCGGGCCTCTTGCTCGGCGAGGGCCGCTGCATTGAAGTGGCCATCCGCGATGAGCTGCGAACGGTAAACTGTAATCGGATCGTCCTTGCGCCAGCGCTCGATCTCCTCACTGTCCCGGTAGCGCTCCGGGTCGCCCATTGAGTGCCCGCGATAACGGTAGGTCACGATCTCGAGGAAGTACGGGGTGCCAGATTCCCGCACAGTTCCCAGCGCGTCCTGAGCTGCCGCCCGGACCGCCAGGACGTCCATGCCGTTCACGCTGGAGTTCGGCATCGCATAGCCTTCCGCCTTCTGCTTCATCTCCATTACGGCCGAAGAGCGCTCCACCGAGGTCCCCATCCCGTACTTGTTGTTCTCGCAGATCCAGAGCAGCGGGAGCTTCCAAACCATCGAGAGATTCATCGATTCGTGGAAGTACCCAATATTGGTGGCCCCATCTCCGAACAGGCAGATCGTCACCGCGTCATCGCCGCGATACTGATCGGCCAAAGCCATCCCGACTGCCAATGGCAGGTGGCCGCCAACGATGGCGTAGCCGCCCCAGAAGTTCTTGCGGATGTCCGCCAGGTGCATCGAGCCGCCCTTGCCCTTGGCCGCGCCGGTCGCCTTTCCGAGCAGCTCGGCCATCACCACCTTGGCCTCAATCCCACAGCCGATGGCTACCCCATGATCCCGATACGCGGTGAGCACCCGATCCTTGGGAAGCCGAACCGATAGCACTCCGGCCGAGACGGCCTCCTGGCCGATGTACAGGTGAAGGAAGCCGCCGATCTTGCCCTGCTGGTAAAGCCGGGCCGCCTCTTCCTCCAAACGGCGGACCAGCACCATCTCATGGAAGAGACGGAGCATCTCTTGCTCGTCTAGGGTCTTGACTGCCAATTCAGCCTGCGCCATGGGGCGGCTCCATCACAGCCTCAACACTCGGCCGGCGACCGGGTTACGGCCGGCAAGGATTAGCCCCGGTTGTCCGGGGCGAGCGAGATTATATCAGAGGGGCTATTCCTTCGCCTCGAGCGGGATTCCCAGGCCGCGCAGGTCGAACTCAAACCCGCCTGGATCGGTTCCGCGCGGCACCGGCAGGTCGATTACGAACTCGACCTGATTGCCAGAGGCCAGCGGCTCGGGAGCCGTGAACCACCCGGCGGAGAGCAGCTCTCCGGCGGAAGACCGCAGCTCGGCAACCACCGCGGCCGGGTTTACCGATTGACCCGTCTCATTGCGCAGGATCCCCCGTAGGAACAGGGAGCTGCCGACCGAGTGGAAGGCTTGAACTTCCGCCTGCAGCACAATTGGCTGCTCCGAACTTCGAGCGCTTTCGATCCGGCTCTCGATCCGCAGGGCCGCCGGATCCGATCCTTCCAGTCGCTGGTTGAGGCCCGGGAACTCCTGCGCTGCGAAGGCAAGCCGCTCACCGGCTTGAATGGGCACGGGTGACCGGAGCTCGGTCAAGCTGAGGATCCGATCACCGTCCCAGAGCGTGATCAGCACGCTCGCAAATGCAGGCGAGTGGGCCTCATTCCTCAGGCTTCCCACCACGAAGATGCTCCCTTGCGAATCAACCCGAAGCCGCGGCGGCTCGTCCATTACCAGCGAGTCTGGTCCGGGATCCTCCACTTCGACCGCATCATGGTAGGCCTGCCAACTGAGCTGGCCCGGGCTTCCGCTGGCGAGCGCCAAGAACGGAACGGTTTCTCCGGGTCCGAGCACCCGCGGACCGTAGCGGAGCACGGCCAACGCTCGTGGCCGGGTGGCGGCTCCGAACCCGACCAGACTGAGCGAGTTAATGGCTTGGATCCGGGAGCTCGGATTCGACAGCATCCCGAGCAGGGCAAGCTCACCGCTCTCGGTCGGGAATTCTTCAATCAACTCGATCTTTAGCTTCGATCGCCGAACGAAGCCTCGCTCGAAGGAATCGACCCGCGCCTCAGCCTTGATGGCCGGGCCCACACCAGGGAACACGACCAAGAATGGACTGGCCTCGCCCGCCGCGAGGTTGGCCATCTGGGTTCTTGTGTCCAGCTCAGCAAGCTGCTGACCTCGACTGTCGTAAACCGCCACCCGGATCTGAACGTCTGACACTCCGAGCCCGGACCGGTTGCGCAACAAGCCGATGACCTCCCAGTCTCCCGGTTCTTCTCCGGCGAGCAGTTCGATTGAATCGAACTCAAGCGAGGGCAAGGCGGTTGCCCGAACGAGGCTGCTGTCAGGCGCCTGTTGAGAGGTGGAAGGTACGGAATCACCAATCTGCTCGGCGCAGGCCGAAACGGAGAGCAAGGTAAGCAAGGCGATCAGACTGGTCCGAACTGTCACCTGAAGATCTAGCGCAGAGACCGGGGAGACTACTGGTTAAAGGTTTCTTCGAAGCTTAGATCGAAATCCAGGTTGCTCGAAGAGCCGAGGCCCGCGCCCTCTCCAACCTGGCACAGCGCACTTGTGTCGGAGTGCAAGCAGTCGGAGAGCAGGCCCTGGCCGACGGTTTCCAGTAAGGAGACCAGTCCGGCCTGATCACTGGCGAGCAAGACCAAAGTGGTGCGGGCTTCCGAGCGGGCCAGGCCGACAAACCCAATTCCCGTTGGATTGAACGAACCGAACCCGGGGGCCTCCAAGCGGCCGTCCGCGGCCTCTGCCGGAAGCACCAGCCCCAGGGGCTCGATCAATTCCTCGAGTTCGGGATCCGGTTCGAAGAGCCCCAGAACCAGCAGATCGCCGTCCGGAGGGGGCTGCTCCGGAAAGGTCAAGCCAACCCCAGCGGGAAGGAGCGCCGCGGACATCCCCTGCAAGGCGAGCAGGGTCTCGGCTTGGAGTGTGAAGTCGGCGCTCTGGACCACCGAGACTGGACCAGAGAAAACGAAGGGCAAGTCGCGCAGATCGAGCCGCCGCTCGCCGCCGATTAGAAACTCGGCCAGGTTCTGAATGAATCGGGGGTTGTCGGCCACCGTGTCGTAGGGCGGGGTCAGGAACGTGAGGTCGCCCAGCGCCAAGGTCTGGGAGCCCGGCCCGAGGGCGGCTGCCGCCAGCCCGCCGCCCGCGTCGGTCAGGGAGGAGAGGGTTGCCCCATCTCCGGAAAGTAGCGGAGTTCCGGTGTGGGTCTGCACCGATCTTGCGGCGTACAGCGCGACAGTCTGCAAGCCGGAAGTGAGCGGGTGGTCTCCGAATCCGCGGAGCAGCACGTTGCGGAAGTTGCCTTCATTCTCCAACAGGTTGTAGAGGTAGTCGTCCGAGAAAGAAAGGTCGAATGGCTGCAGGAGTTGATTCGCCGCTGAAACATCATCGCTGGCAGCGAGAATAAGGAAGCCGAAGATGTCGATGCCGGTGCCGGTACGGGTGGGGTCGAGGACTACCAGCAGTCGCCCGCCGCGCTCGACAAACGCTTCGACCGCGGCCACTTCGCTGGGCGCGAAGACCACCGAAGGAGCGACCACTACGAAGGAGCTCGAATATTTCAACCGACCTTCGAGCCCCAGCTCATCGAATGCAAAACTCGAGTCGAGCACCTCGATCCGCGCCCCGTGCGAGCTCAGCGCTGAGGTAAGCGAACGAAGCTCCGCCATTGAGAAGCGATTAGAGTGGGCTTGGTCAAAGAGGACGAGTCGCTGTGGGCCGGGCGCAGCCTCCTCGGAAGCTTGGGCGGACTCCGGCAAGTCGATGGCGGCCTCTCCTACCGGGGGCTGGGGAGGCGTGAACTCGGAGAAGGCAGGGATCCGGATGGGTGCCGCCGGCCGATAGAGGCCCCGGTAGTGCCATAGCGTCCGCCCGACCAGCGGGAGGGCGATGAGGGCCAGGGCGATCCACACTCGATTGCGAATCACGGCAGGCCTCGCTCTCCGGGTGGGACGTAGAGCAGGTAGAACCCGGGGGCGTTGGGATACGGAGTCAGTGCGCCTTCCGGGGTCTTGAAGAAGAATGGGAGGGGGAGAACCGACTGCAATCCGGCCAATTCGCGCAGGTCGGCCACCCGATAATTTGCGATGTGGCCGAGCTCGGCCGCCTTCTCGATCGCGGCCGAAATCGATCCGAGCTCATCGACCAGGCCCAGCCGAGCGGCCTCGCTCCCGAGCCAGATCTCGCCGCGCAGGATGCGTTCCGGGCCGACGGTGAGGGCCTCGCCGCGGCCGAGCTGCACGGCCGAGTAGAACGCCTGCTTAATGGCTTCCATGTCCCGCAGGCGGGTGTCCCGCGCCGAGCCGAAAAGCTTGTATGGGCCGGTGGAGGCGAGATCCTCGAATACGGCCGGCGCCGGCGGCAGCTGGGAGATTACGCCGACATTCCCGACGAGGGACGAGGGGCCGGCGAAGATATAGTCGGTCCCGACCGAAAGATAGTAGGCGCCGCTGGCTGCGATGCCCTGGGCCATCGTGACCACCGGCTTCCGCTCGCGCAACCTGGCAAGTTCCAAATACACGGCCTCGGTGTCCACCACCGTTCCGCCCGGGCTGTCCAGGACCAACACCACTGCCCGGACTTCCGCATTGTCCCGGGCATAGTGGATTTGGGCAATCATGTCCCGGGAGGTGAAGCTGTAGATGGCGTCTTGCAGGTAGATCAGCCCCACCACTGGTCGGGGCACCAGCGCCGCCAGCCCAATACCGACCAATAAGGGGACCAGGATCCAAACCAGCCAGAAACGAGGGGCGCGCGTGGAGAGGTCTGGCTCAGGGGAGGTCATTGGTGGAACTCCGAACTCGACTCGAGCGGCGGAATGCTACACCGAATTGAGGTGCAGAGCGATCAGGAGCGAGTCGGCGACTGCCGAGTGGAAGTCTAGAGCGCCGGGATCTCTTTCATGGCCTCCATGACGGCGGCTTCGGGATACTCGTAGTCTTCAAGCTGTCCTTGCAGGTACGCATCGTAGGCCCCCATGTCGAAGTGCCCGTGCCCGCAGAGATTGAAGGCGATCACCTTCTTCTCCCCGCTCTTCTTGCACTTTAGGGCCTCATCGATCGCAACTCGGATCGCGTGGGCCGGTTCGGGAGCCGGGAAGATGCCTTCCGTGTTAGCGAACTGTACCGCAGCTTCGAAGACCGGGTTTTGGGGCACGGCCACCGCCTCGATCACTTTGGTGTCGTACAGGTAGCATACGATTGGCGCCATCCCGTGATAGCGCAGCCCGCCGGCATGGATTGGAGCAGGGATGAACGAGTGGCCGAGGGTGTACATCTTGATCAGCGGGGTACTCCCAGCCATGTCGCCGAAGTCGTACAAGTACTTTCCCTTGGTCAGGCTGGGCGCGGCGGTCGGCTCGACGGCGATAAAGCGGATTCCGTGGCCGTTCTTGAGCTCCTCTCGAACAAAGGGGAGCACAAAGCCAGAAAACGAGGACCCGCCTCCGATGCAGCCGATCATGATGTCCGGTCCTTCGCCGGCCAGCTCGAACTGCTTCATGCTCTCCTGGCCGATCACGGTCTGGTGCATCAGCACGTGGTTGAGCACAGAGCCCAAGCCGTACTTCTTGACACCGCCGCTGGTCGCTGCCACCTCAACCGCTTCGGAAATTGCGAGCCCCAGCGAACCGGGGTTGGCGGGATCCTTCTGTAAGGCCTGGCGGCCGGCGTTGGTCTTCTGCGACGGACTGGGAGTGACCTGGGCGCCGTAGGTCTGCATCATGACCCGCCGGTAGGGCTTCTGTTCGTACGAGATCTTGACCATGTAGACCTCGCAGTCGATGCCAAAGAAGTGGCAACCCATGGCCAGCGCAGATCCCCACTGGCCGGCCCCGGTCTCGGTCGTCATGGCTTTGGTGCCGGCTTCCTTGTTGAAGAAGGCCGAGGCTACGGCCGTGTTGGGCTTGTGTGACCCGACCGGCGAGACACCCTCGTTCTTGTAGTAGATATGGGCCGGGGTGTCGAGCTCCTTCTCCAATCGCCGGGCTCGGACCAGCGGAGTCGGCCGCCACAGCCGATAGATCTCACGCACCGGCTCAGGTATTTCAACGTACTGATCCTGGCTGACCTCCTGCAGGATCAGCCCCATCGGAAACAGAGGCGCCAGATCGTCAGGACCGATGGGTTGTTTGGTCCCGGGATGAATCACCGGCGGCAGGGGCCCCGGCAGGTCGGCCTGGATGTTGTACCAGGCCTTCGGGATGTCCTTCTCGGATAGCAAGAATCTGTTCTGATCGGTCATCGTCTCCTCCTTCGGGTTCGGCCCTAATAGAGCGGCAAGCTGGGGTCAACCTGGCGGGCCCAGGCGTTGATCCCGCCTTTGAGATTCTTTTGTTTGCGAAACCCGGCCCCGGCTAAAAGCTCGACCGCCCGGGCCGATCGCGAGCCGGACTTGCAGAACAGCACGATCTCTTCAGCGCTGTCCAACTCGTGCAGGCGGGCTGCCAGCGAGCCGAGCGGCATCAGCTCGGCGCCTTCGATCTGCGAGATCGCCAGCTCGTGCGGCTCGCGCACATCAATTAACCGTACCCGATCGCCGTTGGCCAACCGGGCCGCCAACTCGCGCGGCTCGATTTCAAACTCGCTGACCAACAGGCCTTCCTCTCGATCGTGACCCGGAACGCCGCAGAAGGCCTCATAGTCGATCAGTTCGGTGACTTCCGGGTGTTCGGAGCACACCCGGCAGCCGGGATTCTTCTTGAGCCGCAGCTCTTCAAAGCTCAAGTTGAGTGCATCGAACAACAGTAGCTTCCCGATCAGCGGTTCGCCGATACCTAGGATCAGCTTGAGCGCTTCGGTAGCCTGCAGCGCACCGATGGTGCCGGGCAGCACCCCGAAGACCCCACCCTCCGCGCACGAGGGAACCAGACCGGGAGGCGGCGGCTCGGGGAACAGGCACCGATAGCACGGCCCCCGCTCGGCCCAGAACACGCTCAGCTGGCCTTCGAAACGGAAGATTGAGCCGTAGACGTTGGGCTTACCGGTCAGCACCGCCAGGTCGTTGACCAGGTAGCGGGTCGGAAAGTTGTCAGTGCCGTCGATGAGGATCTCGTAGGGCTCGGCGATCCGCATGGCGTTCTCGGAGGTGAAGGGCTCGTCGTAGACGTCCACTTGGATCTCGGGGTTGATGTCCAACACTCTGGCACGCGCGGAGAGCACCTTGCGTTCCCCAAGAGTCGAG
>JAHFAU010000042.1 GCA_023250385.1 Anaerolineales bacterium | reverse complement strand
TGTTACTTTGGACTGGAGGCCTTCGGCCTGGCCCCCCGCTTCACTCAAGCTGCCGCAGCCGGATCGCTCGAGATCGTGGAGGAGACCGAGGCCAGCCTCGCGCTGGGGCTGAGAGCCGCCCTCTCCGGAGTCGGGTTCCTGCCCTCTCACGCCTGGCAAGGAACGGATTTGCTCCGGTTGCGGCCGGACGTTAAGGAAGTGTCCGACCCGTATAGCGGCGAAACTCTGACCGCATTCCCGCCGATCCAGTGCGATCTTGCGGTCATTCACGCTCTGCAAGCCGACTTTGAAGGGAATGCCGAGATCGGCCAGAACTGGGGAGTCGACCGTGAATTGGCGTTCGTCGCCGATAAGGTGATTGTCACCGCAGAACAAGTGGTTCCGCACCTGGAGACGGCCACCGTGTTCGGCCACTCGGTGACTGCCGTGGTCGAGGCTCCCGGCGGAGCCTGGCCCACCTCCTGTTATCCAAACTACCGCCTCGATGGAGAGGCCGTGCTCGCCTATATCGATTCTGGCGGAGTAGATCCGTCGCTGATCCAGGAGTGGGCGCTTCGCCATGGGGTGACCCTTTAGCCCAGCGGCTAGCCCGATTTCCGCATTGCGACCGCATTCATTCCGCTCTTAGGTATCCATGATAAGTTCGCACCCGAGAGGAGCCTGCCTATGAAACCCACGGTATGGCGAATTGTGCTTGCCATCGCCGCTGCGATCGGTATCGCGAGCCTGGCCTTCTCCGCCGGGCTGGCCACCGGGCTGGTGATCCCGCGGCTGTCCAGTCCACCCGAGGCGTCACCGCTTGAGCTCAATCCGCCCCAAATTAGCCAGCCAGACACTGCCCAACCGGCTCCTGTCTCCCGGGACGAGCTCATGGCCCCGTTTTGGGAGGCCTGGGACATCCTGCATGACGAATACGTTGATCAGCCGCTCGATGATGGCCTGCTTGTGCAGGGTGCCATCCGGGGGTTGGTTGATTCGCTCGGTGATCCCCATTCGTCCTACATGAATCCCGATGAATACTTGCAGGCCAACCTGCCCCTGGACGGCGAGTATGAAGGCATTGGCGCCTGGGTAGATGCGGACGGTGAGTTCCTGACGATTATCTCGGCCATGCCCGGCTCTCCGGCCGAACGGGGCGGGCTTCAGCCGGGCGACCAGGTGATTGGGGTCGACGGGGTGGATGTCACCGGGCTGGACGGGAACCTGGTCATCCGCAAGGTATTGGGCCCTGCCGGAACTTCCGTCCGCCTGACGATCCGGCGGGATGCCGTAGCGAATCCGATCGAGCTGGAGATCACCCGGGAGAAGATCGACCTGGCGAGCGTCGAAAGCGAGATGCTGGACGGAGACATCGGCTACGTACGGCTCTTGAGTTTTGGAGCACAGACTGCCGCCGACCTCGATCATGACCTGAGCGAGCTGCTCCGCCAAGATCCGAAAGGCCTGATCCTGGATCTGCGCGGGAACGGTGGCGGCTTCCTGAACACCGCGGTCGATGTCGCTTCGGAGTTCCTTTCGGAGGGGGTCGTCCTCAGCGAACGGTTCGGCGACGGCCAGGAAACTGTCTATGAAGTTGAGGGTGGCGGTCGGGCCACTCAGATTGCGCTGGTGGTGCTCATCGATGGGGGTTCGGCCTCGGCCTCCGAGATCGTCGCGGGAGCCATTCAAGATCACGACCGCGGGCTGCTGGTGGGGGAAACTTCCTTCGGCAAAGGATCGGTTCAGAACTGGATCGAACTGAAGGATAACCAGGGCGCGGTCCGCGTGACGATCGCTCGCTGGTATACTCCCGACGGGCGCCAAATCCACGAGGTCGGCTTGACCCCGGACGTGGAAGTTCTGGCGGCGGAGGGCGGGCAGACGGACCCCCAGCTCGACAAGGCCATCGAGCTGCTGCTGGGATCCACCGCTCTATCCCCATAGTCCGCGAAAGCGAGGTGCGAGGTGTTCTTGTTCTCTGGAGACTATCTGCTGTTCATGCTCCCGGCGTTCATCTTGGTGATGCTCGCCCAGTGGTGGGTAAGCTCGACCTACAAGAAATGGAGCCGAGTCGACAATGGCTCGGGTCTCACCGGCACCGAAGCCGCCAAACGACTGCTGCTATTCGGGGGAGTCAATGACGTCAGCCTGGACGGCATCCCCGGTCGGCTGACCGACCACTATGATCCCCGCGATCACACCCTCCGGCTTTCGGCCGAGGTTGCCAACGGCCGCTCGGTGGCTTCGCTGGCTATTGCCGCGCACGAAATTGGACATGCCATCCAAGACAAGCACGGCTATGTACCGCTCCGGTTTCGAGCTGCCCTCGTCCCAATCGTCAACTACGGATCTCGGCTCGGTGTGTTCCTGGTCTTGATCGGGATCGTGCTTCGCAGCGTGCTGGGCACTCAGCTCGCTTGGATCGGAGTTGGAATGTTCGCTTTGGGGGCTGTGTTCTCGCTGGCGACCTTGCCGGTGGAGCTCAACGCCTCGGCCCGCGCCCGGGCCCTGCTCTCGGAGGCCGGCATCCTGCGTTCGAGCGAAGAGCAGCAGGGCGTCAGATCGGTGCTCACCGCCGCGGCATTCACCTACGTCGCGGCCCTGGCAGCCGCCATCCTGCAACTGCTGTACTGGGCCAGCTTTGTCGGCGGCGGCCGTCGAAGGAGCTGACAGACGGACGGGCTGGGCTTTCCTTGCCCGCACAATTCGAAGCAGCTCTCCGCTCCCGCCGCTCTTCCACTCCATTCGACATTGACCCTTGGATCCTACTCAAATTGAAAACGCCTTGGAGCGGATCCGCGCCGCTCTAGAGGCCGGGGAGGTCCAGTCTGCGATCGATTCGTTGCGGGAACTCCGCCCGGCGGATCGGGCGGAGGCCTTCGTCGACCTGGAAGACGACGAAGTCGCGGCGCTGCTTCCAGAACTCAGTCCTCGGACCACTGCCCGCCTGCTCACCGAGCTGGAAGACCAACAGGCCGTCGAGCTTGCTGAGACCCTCGACACCGATCGGCTGGCGGAGGCGCTCGACCGGATGGCGCCTGACGAGGCCGCGGATGTATTGGGCGACCTTGATCCGCAGCACGCCGCTGACGTCTTGGCCGAAATGGAAGCGGCCGAGGGTGTCCGACCCTTGCTTCCCTTCCCTGACAAGACCGCCGGCGGACGAATGACCACCTCCTTCATCTCCTTACCACTATCGATTAGCGCGGCTGGAGCCATCGAATTGTTGCGGCGAGTCGAGCCAGGATCCGACACACCGTACTACCTATATGTGCAAGACATGGCGGGCCGATTGGTCGGAGTAGTTGGGATGCGGGAGCTGCTGCTGGCCAGCCCGGAGGCTGCGGTCCAGGGCTTTATGAAATCCAAAGTTAACTTCGTACAGACCCACGATGACCAGGAGGTCGTTGCCCGCCTGATGTCCCGCTACGGCCTGGGTGCCATTCCGGTTGTCGATGACCAGCGGGTGCTGAGGGGAGTCATTTCCCACGATGACATCCTGGACGTCATCGAGCAAGAGGCTACTGAAGACCTTTACCGCCTCGCCAACATTTCCTCCTCCGACCTTTCGATCGACAGCCCGGTCGTGACTTCGGTGCGGCGGCGGTTGCCCTGGCTGTATATCAACGCGGTCACCGCATTGTTTGCGGCCTGGGTAATCGCCAACTTCCAAACCTTGATCGCCCAGGTTGCGGTGCTGGCCGTCTTCCAGTCGGTAGTTGCCGGGATGGGCGGTAACACGGCGACCCAGAGCCTGACCCTGATGGTGCGAGCGATTGCGCTCGGGGAACAGGGGGCCCGCCAGGCGAAGCGAACGGTCCTTAAAGAAGGGCTAATTGGACTACTGCATGGGGTGTTTGTCGGATCTGTCGTAGGTCTGGGGGTCTGGCTTTGGAAACGGAACTTGGCGCTGGGCGGGATCCTGGCGGTCGCCATCGTGGGGAACATGCTTGTTGCGGGACTGGTCGGTGCATTGGTGCCACTCGTTCTGAAATCGCTGAAGCTAGATCCTGCGTTGGCCTCCTCGGTCATCGTGACGACCTTCACTGACTGCATCGGGTTTGCCCTCTTCTTAGGCCTGGGCGCGGCATTCCTACCCCAACTGCTGTGAGGCTGTTGCGGGCCGGGCTCCGTTGGTTCTTTCTTCACTTTTACACGACCCTGGCGTGGACTTATGATTCCATCGCCTATCTGGTTTCGGTCGGCCAATGGAACGCCTGGGTGCTTTCCGCCCAGGAGGCGGTGACCGGCTTCCCGGTGCTTGAAATCGGCCACGGGCCTGGCCACTTGCTCGTCAAGCTCGGTCCCCGGGCAGTTGGCTTGGATTCTTCGCGCCAGATGTCTCGGATCGCCCAACGCAGACTGCGGCGGAACCGGGTCCAGGCCCCGCTGGTGCGGGCCCGCATGCAGGAAATGCCATTCCAATCAGAAAGCTTTGGCTGCCTGGTGTCGACGTTCCCGGCAGAGTACATATTTGAGCCGGCATCGATCGGCGAAGCCTGGCGGGTGTTGCGGGCGGGCGGCAGCCTCGTGATCGTCGCCATGGCCGAAATCCGCGGCCGGCGGGCGCTCGATCGGTTATCAAACTGGTTGTTTCGGGTCACCGGTCAGGCCGGCGAAATCCCCCCGGAGTGGACCGAACCCTTCATTCGGGTCGGTTTCAGCGTCACCCGGGTAGACGTCCCGGTGCTGCGATCGAACGTGGTCCAGTTTATTGGCTCCAAGCCCCCACTGCCCCGGATGGGCCCGAGGGAACTAACTCAGTTGGAGGCGACTTGAGAGGAGGCTAGCTTGGGAATCATGAGCCAGGCGGGCGACCTGGCGATGCTGGTGGGCAAAGGCCGCAAACAGTTCCTGACCCAGCTTCGACCGGAAAACAAGTTGCAGACCCATTGGGGAGTGCTGCGCCACTCCGATTTGATTGAGCGAGAATGGGGTTCGCGGGTGAAGAGCCACAGCGGCATCGAGTTTCTTCTGCTTCAGCCAACCTTGCTGGATATCCTGCTGCACACCAAGCGGCGCTCCCAGATCATGTATCCCAAGGACATCGGGTACCTGCTGCTGAGACTGTCTGTCGGCCCCGGAACTACGGTGCTCGAGGCCGGAACCGGTTCGGGGGCCTTGACCAGCGCGCTCGCTTGGTCGGTCGGCCCAAACGGACGAGTGATCTCCTACGACCGAAGAGCCGACATGCAGGAGCTTGCCGCCCGCAACCTGGATCGGCTCGGGCTGCTGGAACGGGTCAGCCTGCGGCTGCAAGATATCGAACTCGGCCTCGAGCCGCGGGAGATCCCGGCGGTGTTCCTCGACCTGCCCGAGCCCGAGCGCTACCTGACTCAGGTCCACCAAACGATGCAGAGTGGCGGAGTATTGGGTTCAATCCTTCCGACCACCAATCAGGTGAGCCGGCTGCTCGCCGCCCTCGATCAGCACTCATTCGGACTGGTCGAGGTTTGCGAAATCCTCTTGCGTTTCTACAAGTCGGTTGCCGAGCGCCTGCGGCCTGAAGACCGGATGCTTGGCCACACCGGTTACCTGGTCTTTGCCCGGGCGATCCAGGCCCCCGAGCCAGTAGCTTCCGCCCCGCCCGACGGGTGAGGGCTGTGACACCTATGGCAGCCCGTTGACCCCTGAGTTCTGACGTGGACGACTTTCTAACCCGCTTGGCGGGATTGCTTTCCAAGCTGGAGCCGCAGGTCCAAGTCGAGTGGGAGGCCGCGCCGGCCGCAGTGCTCTTGCCGCTCTACCTCGATCAGGGGGAGTGGAACCTGCTCTACACCCGGCGGACTGACTCAGTGGACGTACATCGCGGGCAGGTCTCATTTCCCGGCGGCCGGATTGAACCTGGCGACCGCTCGCCGGCCGAGGCCGCCTTGCGCGAGTCAGAGGAAGAAATCGGTCTGCGAGCCGCCGATGTCCAGGTGCTCGGCGAGCTCAACCCGCTCGCCACCGTCACCCAATTCGTGGTGACTCCGGTGATCGGCGTAATCCCCTGGCCGTATGACCTGCGGCCAAACAACAAGGAAGTTGCGAAGTGCTTTGGGGTGCCTATCCGCTGGCTGGCCGAAGCCGCCAACCTGGAGGTCCAGTCGCGCGAGCCGTTGGTCCCCGGACTCAGCGTCCAGGTGTATTACTTCAAGCCGTACGAGGGGGAGCTGATCTGGGGAGTCACCGCACGGATCACCAAGAGTCTACTGGACTTGCTCGCAGGCGGCGCACACTAGCTCAGCGCCGCTCGTCCTCTTCTTCTTCTTCTTCTTCTCCCTCTGCTGCGGCCGCCACTTCCGGCGCGACGACCTCGGCCCCTTCAGCCACTTCCGCGACACCTTCGACGGCCTCGGTCACCACAACCGCTTCAGGAATGATCTCCTCGGCCTCGTAGATGACTCGGGCGACCAGTTCATTGGCCTCGGTCAGGATCCGGACACCCTCGCCAACAAACAAATCTGCCACGGTGATCGAGTCATCAATATTCGCCAGCGATTCGAGGTCAACCGTGATTCGGTCCGGCAGATCGCTAGGCAAGGACTCGACCTCGATGGCGTCCACGCCGGTCACCAGTACTCCCCCGGCGATCAGGGCCGCCGGGGCCTGGCCAACTAGCTCGATCGGGACTTCGGCCCGGATCCGGACGTCCATCCTGACCTTGAGGAAGTCGACGTGCAGCAGCCTCCCCCGCAAGGGATCCCGCTGGATTTCCCGGACCAGCACCGTGTGGCGCTGATCGCCCACTTCAAGGTCGATGAGGGTCGAGCGGCTGACTCGCGCCAGCAAGCGACTCGCGCTGCGCCGGTCGAGCTCAATCGGAAACGACCCAAACTCTGACCCATACAGAACGGCCGGCAGAATACCTTCCCGCCTGAGCCGACGGGTCTGCTTACCGAGCACGGTCCGTCGGTTGGCCTCGAGCTTGATCGCGGTCAGAGTTCTGTCTGATCCCATCTGGTTCTCCGAGTTCAGTCCCGTCGGCCGCGCAGCATGCTGGTGAGCAAATAGAAAACGCCGCTGATGACGCCCGCCGCCACCCCGGCCAGCAGCGCGCCGCGAGTGTCAAGCACGGTTTCGACGTTTCCGTTGACTCGTCTGGCAAGCACGAGCAGGCTGGGGCTGTTGGTCAGGTTCAGCTCTCCAGCGACGACGAAACCCGCCCGTGAGTTGGAAAGCTCCCCGTATTCAGCGATCGCCACTGCGCTGGCACTGCTTTCAAGCGAAACGCTCTCGCCTCTCACCCCAACCGCGGCCGATTGCTGCAGCTCGACATCTTGGGCTTCCACATGCCAGACACCGCTTTGCCAGACCGATACCTGGTCGCCGCTGATGGACCTGACCCCGCTTTGGCTGACATGCACCTCATCGCCACTTACCCGCTCGACGACTCCGCCTTCCTGGTGGATGACATCCGCCGAAAGCTGGCCTTCTGATTGGGTCATATCGACTCCCCTCGAAGCGCACAAAAAGGGGCGACTCACCCGCATCCGGGTGACGCCCCAACTCGCAATTGTACCGGGCCCGACATCGATCGTCAACCGCTCACGTGCTAAACTATTCTGTTCTCGCCTGACCGACCTGTGAGTGGCCTCCGACCCTCGAGTTGGTCGTGTCCCCCCTGGTCTGCCGGCGGTGTGCTCGCGCAGACCGGTCTTGGATTCCTTCCACTCTTGCTCGGGTTGCTGAGTTACGCGGCGATCCCACCGGACGCACAGAGCGTGCCACCCCTGCGGATTGACGTGCCTGGTTTCGCCGAGATTGTGCAGCCGGCCGAGGGCCAGGCCCTCCAGGGAATTGTCACGATTCGAGGCACGGCCGCCCACCCGGCATTTGAAGCCTTTGAGCTTGCCTTCAGCTTTGACCCTGATCCAACGGAGACCTGGTTTGCCCTCGGTGAGCCGGTCGACACTCCGGTGGTCGATGGTCGCTTGGCAATCTGGGACACCGGACCGATCAGCGACGGCAACTACCGGCTTCGCTTGCGTGTTCGGATCGAAGGTGGCGCACCGTTGGTTGCGATCGTAGAGGACTTGCGGGTCCGAAACTACACCCCTACCGAGGCTCCGCTCGGCTTAGCTGGGCAGCCGGCGACAGCCACGCCCGAGGCCACGCCGACCCCGGAATCTTTCGAGCCAGATCGCCCGGCGGAGATCCGCCCGGATCTCTTCAAAACGACCCTCACCGTCGGAGCAGTAGCCGGGGTCACCCTGCCGGCCTTCCTTGCGCTGTACCAATTCTTCGCCCCCCGGGCCAGGGCGCATGCGGGGTTCCTGCGGATGCGCCGGCTGCATCGGCGATCCGGGCGGCCCCCCCGGCGATGAACGAAGGCCCCCTGAACCTCATCGTCGGCCTGGGGAATCCCGGCCGCCAGTACCGGAACAACCGGCACAACGCGGGATTCATGTTGATCGATCGAATCGCTCACGCGTTCGATCTTCGGCTCGAGACCCACCGGTCCGAATCGCTGCTGGCGGCGGGTTCGCATGCCGGAAGAAGCTTCCTGCTGGCAAAACCGCAAACCTATGTCAATGAGACCGGGCGGGCCGTCGCGGCGTTGGTAAAGCTGCACAGAGTCGAGCCCCGCAACTTGCTCGTCGCGTTCGACGATTTGGATCTGGACTTGGGCACCCTCCGGATGAGGCCATTTGGCGGGTCTTCGGGTCACCGCGGAATGCGCTCCTTGATCAACCACCTCGGTGAGCAGGGATTTCCCCGGCTGCGAATCGGGATTGGGAGACCCTCTGGCCGGCTCGATCCGGCAGGCTTTGTGTTGTCGAACTTTGCCTCCGATGAATTGGAGTTGGTTTCTGAGACCCTCGACCGCGCCCTCGGATGCGTGCGCCGGTTCCTGGAAGCTGGGATCGAGAAGGCGATGACCGACTGCAATACGCGGCAGGCGGAATGATCGAACTCTCCCCGCTGCTGGATCTGATTCGTTCGCTCCCGCAGTATCGGGAACTGCGCGAATCGCTCGCCGCCCGGCCGGCCCGCGGTTGGCACGTCCCGCTGCTCGCTGCGGTCCGCGCTCCGCTGACCGCCCTCTTGGCCTCCGAATTAGAAACCCCGGTGCTCCTGATCTGCCCCCGGGCCGACCGGATGCTTACGCTCGCCCAAGAGCTTCCGAGCTGGGCGCCGGCCGCCGAGCTGATCACATTCCCAGAGCCCGATCCGCTGTTCTACGAAGCGCAGCCTTGGGGAATCCGCACGCGGCAATTGCGAGTGGAAACTCTTGCCCGGCTGACTCAACCGGGGCCACCTCCGCGCCTGATCATCTTGACCACGGCCCGGGCCATCATGACCCGCACGCTCGCTCCGGAACAGTTCGCGGCTCACACCCATGAGCTGATCTCGGGCTCGACCCTCCAGCTGGATCCATTTCTCAATTCCTTGGTCGGCTCCGGATACGAACCGGGGAGCATCGTGACCGAGCGCGGCCAATTTAGCCGGCGCGGCGGCATCCTGGACCTCTGGCCGACCTCTGCCCACGCCCCGGTGCGGGTCGAACTCTTCGCCGACCAGATCGAATCGATCCGGCGATTCGAACCGGCCACTCAGCGATCGTCCGAGCCTGTAGAGCGGATCCGGGTGGGTCCCGCTCGAGAAGGTCTGCCTGCCTATTATCAGCAGGCCAACGACCTGCCTCTCCCACTCGGCGACGCGCAGCCCATCCTCGAATTCTTCCTACCCTGGATGTCTCCCGGCCTGCAGACCCTGCTCGATTTCTTGCCAGCCGGGACGTTGGTCCTCGCCGAAGATCTGGCCGGAATCGAGGCCACCATTCATGAACTCGAGGCCCAGGCGCTTGAATTGCGCACGAAACAAATCGACTCCGGGAATTTGGCTCGCGTGGCTCCCCGACCGTACCTGACCATAGACGAGATCCAGGACTGCCTGGAGCGGCAGGCCGTGGTCAACCTGGGCACTGTGGCGGCGGGGCCGCTGGAGCCGGAACCATTCGGCGAGGCCTTCACTCCGGGACCGCGCTTCGGAGGACAGCTCCGCCCACTATTGGATCACCTGGCCGAACGCCGCCTGGCACATGAAAGCTGCGTCCTTGTCAGCCGCCAGGCCTCTCGCCTGTCTGATCTCTGGGCGGCCGAGAATGCTCAACGGCCGCTGTTGGAACGGTTGCCCGAGCCGCTGGTCGCGGGTGAGCTGTATCTCATGCAGGCGGCGCTCTCCGAGGGTTGGAGCCTGCGGCTGGCCGACGAGTCCCGAGTCCACCTGCTCACCGATGCCGAGATCTTTGGCTGGTCGCGGCCGGAACTGCGACGCCGGCCGCGCAGCCGGGTACCCGCACCGGAATCCGCTTACGCGGACCTCACGCCCGGCGACCCGGTCGTTCATGTTGATTACGGGGTCGGGATCTTCGAGGGCCTGGTCGCCCGCAGTTTGGAAGGAACCGAGCGAGAGTATTTGCTCGTGACCTACGAAGCGGGGGATCAGCTTTACGTTCCCATCAGCGCAGCGGATCGGATCACTCGCTATGTCGGAGTGGACGGAACTCCGCCCAGACTATCCCGATTGGGTACGGCCGAATGGGAGCGGGTCCGATCTCAGGCCGGCCAGGCAGTCGAGGAGATCGCCCGCGAATTGCTCGAGCTTTATGCACGTCGGACGACCGCCGTCGGCCACGCCTTCTCGACAGACACCCCATGGCAGCATGAGCTTGAGGCCTCCTTCCCCTATGTCGAGACCGAAGACCAGGTTTCCGCGCTGCAAGCCGTCAAAGCAGACATGGAGCGGGCCCGCCCGATGGACCGGCTGATCTGTGGGGATGTCGGGTACGGGAAGACCGAAGTTGCCTTGCGGGCCGCCTTCAAGGCGGTCATGGATGGGATGCAGGTCGGTCTGCTCGTTCCCACCACCGTGCTGGCCCAGCAGCACTACCGAACCTTCCAACAGCGCCTGGCAGCCTTCCCGATCGAGCTCGAGATGCTCTCCAGATTTCGGAGCAAGGCCGAGATCAAGCAGATATTGGAGCGGGCCCAGGCCGGTCAGATCGACATCGTGATCGGCACCCATCGGCTGCTGCAGAAGGATGTGCATTTCAAAGACCTTGGGCTGCTGATTATCGATGAGGAGCAGCGGTTTGGGGTGACCCACAAGGAACATTTGAGGGACATGCGCTCGGAGGTCGATGTGCTGACCCTGACTGCAACCCCGATCCCGCGTACCCTCTACATGGCCCTAACCGGGGTAAGAGACATCTCGACGATCGATACCGCCCCGGAGGACCGATTGCCGGTCGTCACCCACACCGGTCCCTACGATCCGGCTCAGGTCAGGCAAGCGGTGCTTCGGGAGCTCGATCGGGGCGGTCAGGTGTTCTTTGTCCACAATCGGGTCCAGACGATCCCGACCGTGCAGCGCCGGCTGGAGAGACTGCTCCCCGAGGCGAGAGTGGAGATGGCCCACGGCCAGATGCCCGAGCAGCAGTTGGCCGACGTCATGTCAGCCTTCACCGCCGGTGAGGTCGACGTGCTGCTCAGCACCTCAATTGTCGAGTCGGGATTGGACATCCCAAATGCCAACACTCTGATTATCGATCGCTCCGATCAGTTCGGGTTGGCTCAGCTCTATCAACTGCGGGGGCGGGTCGGACGCGGCGCGGTCCGGGCCTATGCCTACTTCTTCTACCATCCCGGGTTCAAGTCGACCCCGGAGGCGCTCCAGCGCTTGGAGATCATTGGCCAGCATACCCAGCTGGGGGCCGGCTACAGCATTGCGTTGCGCGATCTGGAGATGCGAGGGGCGGGCGATCTGCTCGGAGTCCGACAGCACGGCCACATCGCCGCCATCGGGTTTCACTTTTACACCCAGCTGCTGGCGGAAGCCGTCCGCCGGCTGCGCGGCCGCCAAGAGGGGATCGATATGGCGGTGGAGGGACTGCCGCCCCAAGTCTCGATCGAACTGCCGCTCGCCAGCGCCCTGACGGCGGAGTACGTCCCCGATCGGCGGCTCCGGCTCCAGCTCTACCGGAGATTGGCCGGGCTCCGCTCGCTGGAAGGAGTGGACCAGCTGCAGGCCGAGCTCTCGGATCGCTTCGGTCCACTGCCGGTCGAAGCGGAGAACCTGTTGTATCAGTTGCGCGTGAAGATCCTGGCCGCCCGGAGCCAGGTTAGCGCCGTTTCTTCAGAAAACGGCCGGTTTCTGCTTAAGCTCGCCCCTGGGGTTGAACCGCCTGAGCCGCTGCTGCTCGGGGAAGACGTGCGAGCCAGCAAGCGGGGACTGTGGCTCACGGCAGAAGACTGGCAGGCTCGGCTCATTGAACTGCTCCGGGAAATCGGCGAATTGGTGCGTCCGGTCTGATCCAGTCAGACAGTCGCTAGATCTCGCCGCGGTACTGGACCAGGACTGCCAGGTACGGTGATCCGTTCACATACTCGATACCCAGCGCCCAGGTCCGCCAATTGAGGCTGGTTGGGGAAGGCGCTGCACGGTGGAACGCGATGAAGTTCAAGTTGGTGTACTCCGGCGGCCAGCTTACCTGCTCGGCCGTGCTTCCGGTGGCGATCCGGTTGCAGCTGAAGGGCGGCGCAACCGAGAAGACATCCAACAACTGCGGCAAAATCACGTCGCCGAAGCTGCCGGTGATGGCCAGGCCGCTGTCCCGATTGATTCCCCAATTGAGCTCTGCGGCCTCCTGGAAGAGGTGGGGCAGAGCCCCAAGATCGGTGACGACTTCCGGATTCCACCAGTCGTGGCGGATGATCAATCCGCGATTCGGGCTGGCCAGCTGCGCAAGCTCATCGCCGCTTTGAATCTGCATCGCGTGAATGAACCGATTCGCCAGGTCAACCAGGCGCGGATCCTGGCAGAATGAGTCCGGATCGACGTCTTCAGTGAGGTTGTATCCGTTGACCCACCCGGTCCCACCTACCGGCAAGAAAATCTCCAGCCAGGTCGAGCTCCCGAGCAGAGTGGATTGTCCTGTCACCCCGATCCCGCGTTGGTCGGCCGGCAGTGCGGCGACCTGCGAACTGGTGATCCCAGCCGGCTGCCGGACGACCAGGCTCTCCCCGACCCAGACTACGGCGTAGCTGGACCCCCCAGCGGCCCCGGCCGTTGGTGACGCAGGCTCGTTCGTCACTGCCGGCGGCGAGTTTTGGGT
>JAHFAU010000041.1 GCA_023250385.1 Anaerolineales bacterium | reverse complement strand
CTTTTCCTTCAACTTCGCTTCGAGCCGGTCCTGGTAACCGCGGTAGAAGTCGTCGTTCGAGATTCCGGCCGGGTAGGTTGCCGGATCCTGAGTGAGCACCTCGGCGACCGTCAGCAGCAGCTCCACCGCCTCGACCGGCTTTTCCAGGAAACGAACCGCTCCCAGGCTGAGGGCGAACGCCTTGTCTTGCTCCGAAATATAGGTGGCAGAAACGAAGATGATCGGGATGTCGCTGGTCTTGGGGTTGTTGCGAAGCTTGTGTGCGAATGCGAAGCCATCCAGCTTGGGCATCAGGATATCGGTCAAGATCAAGGCCGGCCGCTCCACCGCGATCAGGCTCAGCGCCTCGTTGCCGTCTCTAGCGGTGACGACCGGATAGCCCTTGTACTTGAGGGTGACCTCCATCAACTCAAGCAGATAGGGGATGTCTTCGACGATCAGGATCGGGCGGATTTCGGTCATCCCGGCCAATTGTAGCGCGATCGGCCGCGGGTGCTGGGTTCAGCGAGCGGTCTGCAGGAACTCGTCGATGTGAGCCAAGAGTTCCGCCACGTCCGAGGGTTGGATCTCCCCCATATGCCCAATGCGGAAGGTCTTGTCTTTGAGCGGTCCGTAGCCGTTGGCGATCGACATTTCGTGGAGGGAGAGATGCTTGTTGAGTGCTGAGATGTCGAGTGCTCGGAGGTTGCGAATGGAAGTGACCGTCTTGGATCGGTAGCCCTCGGCTGCGAACAACTCGAACCGCTCCGCCGCCCAGGACTGGACCTGGGTAGCCATCTTTTGGTGCCGGATCGCACGGGCCTCCATCCCCTCGGCTAGCATTCGATCCAGCTGGAAGTCCAGCGCGTATAGCAGGGAGATGGCGGGGGTGGAGGGAGTCGTGTCGCGCTGGTGGTACTTTTCGAGCAACAGCAAATCGAAATACCAGCCCCGGTTGCTCACCGAGGCGGCCCGCTGTAGTGCCCGGTCGCTGACTGCGGCGAAGGCCAGCCCGGGGGGCAACGCAAAGCACTTTTGGGAAGAGGTGACTAAGACATCAATCTCCCAGGAGTCCACCGGGATTGGGACACCCCCGGCCGAGGAGACCGCGTCGACTAAGATGACCAGGTCGGGGCGGAGGGCGCGGGCCCGGGTCACAATCTCGCCAATCGGATTCTCCACTCCGGTGGATGTCTCGTTGTGGACGACCGCCAAGGTGTCGAATTCCCCTCCCTTGAGTGCAGTTTCAACCTGCTCCGGCAGATTGGCCTGGCCCCACTCCACGTCGAGCTGCTCGAAGGGGGTGCCATTGCTGGCCGCCACGTCGGCCCAGCGTTGCCCGAACGCACCGCACACGCATAGCAACAGCCTGCGGGCCACCACGCTGCGCATCGCGCCCTCCCAGACCCCGCTGCCCGAGGAGGCAACTACAAACACCCGATGATCGGTCTGAAATATCTTCCGCAGCCGGGGCTGGAGGCGGGCGTACAACTGCTCAAAGGCCGTACTGCGATGCCCGACCATCGGCCGAACCTGGGCTTGCAGCACCTCGGTGTCGACATCCGTGGGTCCTGGGATAAAGAGTCTCGCCATGGCCAGCCTTTCTTGACGGTTGTCGATTCTAACCGCGCCGGATTCTGGAACCTCAGGACATTCCGCGAGATCTCCTAGGACGGACATCCAGTGGCCAGATTCGGAGGAGGACCACGGCCGCCAGAGCGAGCTAAAGCGGCTGTGCAACTTTCCTAAACCATGGATTGACAAGTTCGAGTTCCTTGGTATATTCCCTAAACAATTCTGAAGCCGATATCAGTTTTATTGAATACCGAGAGGCGCCTGGAATGAACAACCTGCTTATGACCTGCCCAGTGTGCGAACACCGGCTGACAGTCACCCGCCTGCATTGCCGCAATTGCGATACGACGATCGAGGGCCACTTCGAGACCGGCCGGATGGGACGGCTGACCACAGACCAAATCAGCTTCGTCGAGACCTTCCTGCGCTGCGAGGGGAAACTCAATCGCATGGAAGGTGTGTTGGGCCTTTCTTACCCGACTCTCCGGTCACGTCTCTCGCAGCTGATCGAAGCCATGGGCTTCGAGGTGGGACCGGAGCAGTCGGACCAGAGCAATGAACAGCGGCACCAGATCCTGGATGAATTGGCCAGTGGGCAGATCAGCTCGGAACAGGCCATGGAGTTGCTCGAAGGGGCTTAAGCCACAGCCATAGGGAGGGAGCCTGATGGAAACGTTGACTTTTCAGACCACCGGATCGCCGAAGATTCGGATCGAGACCATCGGCGGCCGGTTGCAGGTGCGGGCCTGGGCGGCGAGCTCAGTTGAGGTCTTTGGCGCGGAGGAGGGCGACCTATTGGCTAAATCCGAGGATGAGGAAATCCTCATCTCCTGTTCAACCGATTGCCAGCTCTTTGCCCCAGCCGGCGCGCGAATAGAGGCGAACACCGTGGGCGGGGATGTTTCGATCCAGGGAGTGACCGGCGATCTGCTGTTTCGAAACGTCGGGGGAGATCTTCGCCTGCGGGATGTGGGCGGGGCTGCGGTAGAGACGGTTGGCGGCGACTTGGTCGCCCGCAGCCTGGCCGGTGAACTGTCGGTCGACCGCACCGGCGGCGATGCGGTCGTTGACGAGGTGGAGCGGGATGTCCGGCTGCGAGCGATCGGCGGGGATCTGCGAATGAGCCGAGTCGAAGGCCTGGTGCAAGCCGGTGCCGGGGGTGACGTGCGGATCTCCATGCTGCCAAAAGCTTCGACCCAGTCGGCGATCCAGGCCGGCGGCGATCTCAGCTGCACTGTGCCGGAGACCACTTCCGCCCGGCTGCTGCTTACCGCCGGTGGAGATCTGCACCTGGCGGTCCCGGTCGAGGCGGCCTCCACCGCGGGCGGCTGCGAGGTGCTGTTGGGAGCAGGCGAGGCTACGGTCCAGCTGTCCGCCGGAGGCGATCTGTCGCTGCGGACCGGCATCGAGGGTCCGGAGGCGATCGCCGCCGAGTTGGGAGGCGCCATCGCCGACCGGGTCGGCGCCGAGATTGAAGCCCATATGACGGAGATCGAGGGTCGGATCGGTAGTCTGGGAGAGAAGCTCGGGTACTTCGACTCGGAAAGGATTGGTCGTAAGATTCGGGAAACGATCGCCAAAGCCCAACGCAAGGCCGCCCGGGCCCAACTGCGGGCGGCCAGCCTGCGGGCCGGCTCCGCCGAGCCCGAGGCCGCATCCGGCGGTCAGGAGCGAATTGCCGTGCTGCGCATGCTGGAAGAGGGCAAGCTCACCGTCGCACAAGCAGAGCAGCTGCTTCAGGCCTTGGAGCCTCAAGGGTGACGGCTGGGCTATTGGCGCAGGATTCGGCTTCGAGTTCCGGATTGCGGCCGGTCGACTCGCGCCGCGATATGGCTCAGGTCGCAGATCTGATCGAAGAAGTATTCCGGGGCGAGCTTGACCCGCTCGGGCGGCGGATGGTTCGCGAAATGCGGGTCATGGGCAAAGCCGGCTGGGTTGGCTGGGGGCTGAGCCGACTGCTCTTGCCGCCCGCGGCACGACCGCAAGGGTTTGTCTGGGAAGAAGATGGGCGAGTAGTCGGGAACGCCAGCCTGCTGGCGGTGACCGGGTTCCCGGAGCGATGGGTGCTGGCAAACGTGGCGGTCAGTCCGGCACATCGGCGGCGCGGGATCGGCGGCCATATGGTGGAGGCCGCGATCGACCTAGCCAGGCGGCGCGGGGCCATCGCACTCTACCTGCAAGTTGAGCGAGATAACCCGGCAGCCCAGCTGCTCTATCAACGCCTGGGTTTTGAACAGCTGACCACCCGGACCAGCTGGCGGCGGCCGCCCGGGTCGGCTCGGGAGCTCGCCAGCCCGCGCAGCGTGATTCGCCCTCGCCGGCGAGGGGAATGGGAGCGCCAGTGGGAGTTGGCGGCCGCAGTCTTTCCGGAGGGGCTGTTCTGGCCCTATCCGCTCGATTCGGGCTTCTTTCAGCCTGTCCGCGCTGGCGGCCGGCGTCACTGGCTGTGCTGGGACGGGGATCGGCTGTTGGGAAGTCTGACGATTCGGGAAAGCAGCTCCGTGCGCATGGTCATACTGGCGCCGCCGGAGGCCCAAGGCGAGATCGAGCGAGACTTGTTATCCTTCGGACTCAGCATGACCCGTGGCAGAAAGCCGGTCGCCATTGACTATCTTGCGGATGTCGCAGCTGAGCCGTTGCAGGAGCATGGTTTTCGAGCGGAACGCACGTTGACCTGGATGCGGCGCTGGCTCGGCGAGTGAGTGAGGAGAATATGGATGCGGAAGTCCGCGTGGAGCGGTTGAGCAAGACCTACTATCCGAAGCAGCGCAAGGGGCTGTTCAAATCGGAGCGGCGGGAGGTGCAGGCCCTGCGGGAGGTCAGTCTTGAGATTCGCAGAGGCGAGATCTTCGGGCTGCTCGGGCCCAACGGTGCCGGCAAGACCACTCTCATCAAGTGCTTGACGACCCTGCTCTTGCCCACCAGCGGCGATGCCTGGCTGCATGGCTACCATATCGTTGAGCAGGAGAACCTGGTGCGGGCCGCAGTCGGCTGCATGCTGATGGGGGAGCGGGGGCTGTATTGGAAGCTGACCGGTCGGGAAAACCTGATCTTCTTCGGCGCGCTGTACCACCTGCCGCCGAAGGACCGCCGGCGGCGGGCGGAGGAAATCCTCGGCTTGTTGCATCTGCAGGACCTGGCCGATCGAACAGTCGAGACCTACTCCTCCGGCCAAAAGATGATGCTGGCCTTCGGCAAGGCGCTGGTCAACGACGCCCCCGTGCTGATTCTGGACGAGCCGACCAACACGCTGGACGTACCCTCCGCCCGTGAACTCAGGGCCCACGTGCGGGAGCTGAATGCCTCCGGCAAGACCGTGGTCTACACCACCCACATCATGGCGGAGGCCGAGACCCTGTGCGAGCGGGTGGCCATCATTGACCACGGTCAGGTGATCGATCTCGGAACGGTGGACGAGCTAAAGCGCTCGCTGCAGCGGGATCACGTGACCCATATCGAGGGCATCATCCCGGAGCGGGCCAGCCAGGCGGTCGCCGCTCTGCCTCAAGTCACTAAGCTGGCGACCAGCGTTGCCAATGGGACCACCCGCCTGACGGTAGTGAGCAGCGATGGGCGCGCGGCCTTGCCGCGCCTGATCGAAGCCCTCACCGCACACGGGGCTCTGATACAGAACATCGCACCGGAAGAGATCACGCTAGAGGATGTATTCGTGGCGAAGACCGGTCGCAGTTTGACCGAGGACACTCGGGTGCGCTGATGATCGCCGAAGCAAGCCTGGGCAGCAAGCTCTCGATTGTGTTGGCAACCGCCCGGATGCGGATGCTCAACGTGAGCCGCTACAAGGGACAGCTGTTTGTCGAGATCCTGATCCCGATCGTGTTCGCCGCGATGCCGATCCTGCTCGGGCGCGCGACCGGAGGCGCGGCCGCCGAAGCCAATTTCCTGCGAAACACCGGAACGGCCAACTATCCGGCCTTCATGCTGATCGGATCGAGCACCTTTATCATCGTGACCTTCGCTTTCTGGCTGGTGGGGTACTGGATCCGTTTCGAGCAGGAGACCGGGACGTTGGAAGCGATCTACCTGACGCCCACCAGCCGGGTCTGGAACGCGGCCGGGATTGCCCTCTACAGCGCCATCCGATCGATGATCAGCGGCAGCGTCGCCTACTTGATCGGTTCGCTGATCTTTGGGGTCAATCCGCTGCAGGGACAGCTGCTCCTGGCGCTGGCCTTCATCCTGGTCGGCTTGGTCCCGCTTTTTGGGATGACGCTCTTGTTTGGGGCGCTGGTGATGAAAGTCAAAGAGGCCAATTCGCTGGTCAATTTGATGCAATGGACCGTGAGCCTGCTGATGGGAGTGTTCTTCCCGGTGGCGGTCTTCCCTCCGCTCATGCGATTGCTGGCGCTGGCCTTTCCGCCGACCTGGATGGTCAACGGGGTGCGCTCCGCGCTGCTGGGCGTCGGATATTTCTTTGGCGAATGGTATCTGGACCTGGCGGTGTTGTGGGGATTCTTGTTGATCGCCCCGCTGCTGGGCTTCTGGGTTTTTTCCGGCATGGAACGGAACATTCGGCGGCGGGAGGGAGTGGGGGAATATTGACGGCGATTGAAAGAGCGGCCTCGCCCAGCCGGCTCACCGGCGCGGCGGCGCTGTTCAGTTCCTTGCTGGCGATGGCGCGCAAAGAGTTCACCATCATGACCCGCTATCCGGTGGAGTTCGTGGCCTCCTTCGGGCAGGTCTTCGCGCTCGTGGCGATCTTTACCCTGGCGGGATTGACCTTTGCCGATGCTTCGGGCGAGGGCGGAAACTTCGGCGGAGTAGTGATCTACGGCTTCATCCTGTTCATGTTCTTGAGCGACACCCTGTGGACGATCGGCTACAACATCCGGCGCGAGCAGAAACAAGGCACGCTGGAGGCGCTTTACCTCAGCCCGGCCTCCAAGTTCGCGAGCCTGGTATCACGGGTGAGCAACAACCTGATCTGGACCTCCCTGCTGTCCCTGGCGGGCGTGGGGCTGATGACGGCGCTGGTCGGCAAGTTGCCCTTCGCCAACCCGGCGCTGGGGTTGTACCTGCTCGGGCTGTCGCTCTCGGGAACCTTTGGAATCGGCTTTGCCTTCGCAGCCATCACGCTGCGGGTCAAAGAAACCGGCGAGACTCTCGCCAATGTGCTGCAGTTCGTGCTCCTGATCTTGTGCGCAAACTTCTTCCCCTTCGCGGCGCTGCCAGCTGGGCTCCGGGCGATTTCGCGGGTCATCCCGCTAGCCTACGGGGTGGACGCTTTTCGTTCGACTCTGATGGGGTATCCCGAAGGGTTTCCCGAATTAGCCTCGATCGGGGTCGAAATCGTGATCGTTACCGTGTTCGGACTCCTGATGCCGCTGATCGGATACTGGGCATACCGGGTGGCGGAAGATCACGAACGCCGGTCGGGCGGGCTGTCGGAATACTGAACGGGCCGGGCGGGCACCGCGAGCTCGGGAGCAGATCATGGCCACCCCTGACGAACGAATGAAAATCCTGAAGATGCTGGAGGAGGGCAAGCTCTCGGCCGAGGAAGCCGCCCGCTTGCTCAAGGCGCTCGGCAAGGCTAGGCCCGAGCGGCGGGCCCCGCCTTCCGGCAGCGAGGCAAAGTGGCTGCGGGTGCGGGTGACTGACTTGAAGTCCGGCCGCACCTCGGTGAATGTGAACCTGCCGATGACCCTGGTGAACGTGGGCTTGAAGCTGGGGGCCCAGTTTGTCCCGGACACGGAGGGGATCGATTTCAAACAGGTGCAGGAGGCGCTGCGGGCCGGGTTGACCGGAAAGATCGTGGATGTGGAAGATGTGGAAGAGGGCCAGCGAGTAGAGATCTACGTGGAGTAGCCCTCGAGGCTTGGAATGAAGCCATGGAGGAGAGAGTGGAACGAATAGTGCTGCGGATAGCGATCAACGCCGTGGCGGTTTACGCCGCGGTGGGGACCGGATGGATCCCCGGCATCGAAGCCCAGAATACGGCCTGGTGGGCGTTTGCGATTCTGGGATTGATCTTTGCCCCGGTCAACTTGCTGGTGCGGCCGCTGCTGCGGCTGCTGACCTGCCCCCTGATCTTGCTCACCTTGGGGTTGTTCACCCTGGTCATCAATGGGGTGCTCTTTTGGTTGACCGGGCTGATCGGCCAGGTGTTTGATATCGGCTACAGTTTCGCGGCCGGCGGTCAGGGTGTGCTGGCCGCGTTCTTGGGAGGGTTGGTGGTTGGCGTGGTCAACACCGTGCTTACGCTGGCCTTCCGAGACGAGCTCAAGACCAGCCGCCCGTAGCTGGCGCCTCGATATTCAGAGGGCACCGACCCTTGAAGCTCCAACCCGCCCGGGCCGCGGCCTGGGCGGCGCTATCTCGTTTCCCGCCCGGCAAAGGACACTTATGTCGCATATTGGCCCCAATGTCGCTATGCTATACTTCGCCAACAATGAGCGCCCTCACCCATCTGGGACCCCCGGAGTGTGAGGAGGAGTTCCCCCCTTCGCTTTTCAAACCCCCCTCGTTTGCCTAGGATTGAAGGTTCTGCGGTGAGTGCCGAGACCACCATGACCGAGCGAACCCGCGCCTCTCTCGAGCTGCTCTACCGGATCAGCCGAGAACTGGCGGCGAATCTCCACCTGGGCGACCTGCTGGAACGCATCCTTCAGCTCACGATGGAAAACGTGGGCGCTTTGAGCGGCAGCATCTTGGTCCTGGACGAGGAAGGTCAGGTCACCGAAGGGGCGTTGGCCTACGACGGAAAGGTCCACGACCAGACCGCTGAGCGGCTGGTCGAGACCTTCGAGCGCGGTCTCGCCGGCTGGGTGGTCGAGAATAAGGCGGCCGCCCGGGTGAGCAGCACGCTCGAGGATCCTCGCTGGCTGCGGCGGGCGGCCGACGAAGGAGATGGCGAGACCCGGTCCGCGATCAGTGCGCCGCTGCTGGTGGGTGATCGGGTCGTTGGGGTGGTGACGCTGGTCCATCCTGAGCCCGATCGCTTCAACGAGGACGATCTGGACCTGCTGCGGGCGATTGCCGATCAAGCTGGGATTGCGGTGGAAAACGCTCGCTTGTTTCGGGCCGAGCAGCAGCGGCACGGGCTGGCCTCCACCCTGCAGGAGATTGCCCGGATCATCAATTCAGCCCTGGATCTTGGACTGGTCTTCGATCAGGTACTGCGGCAGCTCAAGCGGGTGATCGACTATGACAGCGCCAGTATTTTCATGGTAGAGGACGATTCGCTGCGATTGGTCGCGGCCGAAGGCCTGGATAGCGAGCAAACGCTCATTGGACAGATCCTGGTCGAGGATCCGCAGGTCTTGGCCTGGAAAGTACTCGCCAGCCGTAAGCCGATGCTCTCAGCGGATGTTCAGGCAGATCCGGGCTGGGTTAAGAACGACTCGTTCCCAGGCGCCGATCGCATCCGAGGCTGGATCGGAGCGCCGCTGGTGTTGCGAGAAAAGGCGGTTGGGGTGCTCTCGGTGGATAGCCATCGGGTCGGCGCCTTCGAACAGAGTCACGTAGACATGGTTTCCGCCTTTGCGGACCACGCCGCCACTGCCGTAGCCAACGCCCAGCTCTTTGCCGACAGCCAGCGCCAGCTGGAGGCCACCCGAGCGCTGGCCGAGACCGCCCGGGCCGTGACCGCTACCTTGAAGCTGGATGAGGTGCTGCAGCGGATCCTATCTGAGACGGTTCGCTCGTTGGATTGTGAGGGTGCTTCACTGGCACTGCTCGATGAGGACACCGGTGAGCTCGAATTCCGTAACGTCCTCGGGGGAGCCGCAGCGGTCATCACCGGGTTGCGCTTGAAGAAGGGGGAAGGGATCGCCGGCTGGGTCGCCGAGCATGGCGAATCGCTGGTAGTTCCGGACGTCAGCGCCGACCCTCGCTTTTACTCCGGAGCCGATAAACAGGCCAGCTTCGAAACCCGCAATATCGCGGCAGTCCCCATCCGGGTGCAGCGCAAGATCATCGGGGTGCTTGAAGCGATCAATCCGCGCAGCGCGGAGTTTTCCGCCCTTCAGATGGAGCTGCTGCGCGGCATCTCCGGACTGGCGGGGACCGCGATCGCCCATGCCCAGCTCTTCAGCGAGACCCAAGCAGCCCGGCTGCGCTACGCCGGTTTGTTTGAAGATAGCGTCGACCCGATTTTGATCAGCGACCTCGAGGGCCGGATTACCGATGCTAACCACCGGGCAGAAGCGTTCCTGGGGTATAGCAGCTCCGAGCTGTTGGGGGTGTCGGTTTCGGACCTGCATGAGCCGGACGCCCAACGGCTGCCGCCAAACCTGGCCCAGCTCGAGCTCGGCCAGACGGTCTCCTATCAATCGAACACCCGGACCAAGCAAGGAAAAGGCGCCGCGGTCGAGCTCTACGTCAAGCGGATTGACATCGAACGCCGGCCCTACCTGCAGTGGATCCTCAGAGACATCTCCGAGCGCCTGGCGCTCGACGAGCTGCGCTCGGATCTGACCTCGATGATCTTCCACGATCTGCGTTCACCGCTGGGAAATGTGCTCTCCAGCCTGGAAGTGTTAAAGGGCTCGGTGACGGCGGACGACGAGGCCATGCAGTCCGTGCTGGCCATCGCCCTCCGTTCGGGGCGCCGACTGTCCCGCTTGATCGAGCAGCTCCTGGATCTCGAGCAGCTCGAGGCCGGCCAGGCGGTGCTCTATAAGACGAAGGGCTCGCTCAGCGCGTTGATCATTGAAGCGGTGGAGGAAATCCACCCGGTGGCAGAGGGGAAGGGGCACGTGCTGAGTTTCGACCTGGGCGCCGGCGATCTGCCCATGGTCGAAATGGACTCGGACATGATCCGGCGGGTGTTGATCAACTTGCTCGAAAACGCCATCAAGTACTCGCGCTCAGAAGGCCAGATCAGCGTGGCCCTGGAGCGCCTCGACCGGTCTCTGAAAGTGCGAGTCAGCGACAACGGCCCCGGCCTCGCGGTCGACGATCAGGAGCGCATCTTCCAGAAGTTCGCCCGAGTGAACCGCGGGGGACGACCGAAAGGTCTTGGACTTGGGTTGGCATTCTGCCGGCTGGCAATTCAGGCTCACGGCGGTCGGATCTGGGTGGAGAGTTCCCTGGGGAAGGGTTCTAGCTTCTTTTTCACCCTGCCAATCTAGAAAGCATCGTGCGCAAGCTGCGTTCCGGTGTGTTGCTGGCCACCAAATACCAAGGCGTGATTGCCGGGGCGGTTCCCTCGTCGCGAGGCCTGCTCCTGGTGGATTGTCCGCTGCGGACGGACGACGGGCGCGAGTGGGCCGCCGACTTGGCCTCCCACGGCCGCTCGCGTTACCTGGCGCTGTTGGACCACCATCCGGACCGGGCGCTGGGAGCCCGGGTGTTCGAACTGCCGATCGTGGCCCACGAGGCGACCCTCCAGACCATGCGCAGCTGGCCGGATGCGTTCAAGGGCAACGCCCGGCCGATCGGGGCCGAGGCCGACCGGCTGAAGCGCGTCACCGGGGTTAGCAAGGCCGTGCCCGATCTCTCGTTCTCCACAGAGCTGACCATCTACCTCGGAGATCGGGAAGTGCTGTTTTGGCACCGGCCGGGCCCGACCGCCGGCTCGATGTGGGTGGTCCTGCCGGAAGCCGAGATCGCCTTTATTGGTGACACGGTGACCGTTTCCGAGCCGCCGTACGTCGGAGAGGCGGACCTCGAGAGCTGGCTGGACTCGTTAGACGAATTGCGCAGCAAGGCCTTCAGCTCGTTCCTGTTGATCTCTGGGCGAGACGGGATCATCCAACGCGAGGCGGTCACCGAAATGGCGCGCTTCCTACGCAAAGTGCAGCTGCGGCTGAAACGGCTGAGCGGCAAACCCGAAAGCGCCAGCCGAGTAGCCAGGGGGCTGATCCGCTCGTACCGGATCCCGAGCACCCGGCACGACCAGGTGCTGCTGCGACTGCAATCCGGGCTGCGCGGCCTGCATGCCCGGCTCCACGCCTCAAAAGCCTGATCCGGCGAGTCCGTTTCAATTCAGGCCATGCCCATCGAACAGCAGGAATTATCGCGGGCGGCGGAATCGCTGTTCGCGCTGCGGTTGACCGACGGGCAGCTACACGCCTTCGCCCTCTACGCCCGCGAGCTGCAGGCCTGGAATCTGCGGGTCAACCTGACGGCCATCACCGACCCCCACGAGATTGAGCTCAAGCATTTTCTGGACTCCCTGAGCTGCCTGCTGGCACTCACCCCCCGCCCCGAGGACTCGGTCGTCGATGTTGGGAGCGGAGCAGGATTCCCGGGGATCCCGCTGAAGATCGCCTACCCGCAGATCCGGATGGTCTTGGTGGAGTCGATCCGTAAGAAGGCCGAGTTCTGCCGGCATCTCGTCCAGCTGCTCGGCTTGGAGGGTGTCGAGGTGGTGCAAGCCCGGGCCGAGCTGATCGGCCGCAGCGCCGAGCATCGCGGCAGTTATGACTGGGCGGTGGCCCGGGCGGTCGCCCGACTGCCGGTGTTGCTGGAATACCTGCTGCCGCTGCTGCGGGTGGGTGGGGTCGCGATCGCGCAGAAGGGAGAAAGCGGACCGGGAGAGGCGGAACGGGCCCAGCCGGCGCTCGAACTTCTCGGCGGCCGGCTGCAGCGAGTCGTCCCGGTCGAGCTTCCCGGGAACAGCGAGACTCGCTACCTGATCGTAGTCGATAAGATCAGCGCGACTCCCGCTAAGTATCCGCGGCGGCCGGGGATCGCCGCCAAACGCCCAATCAGGGGATGAGGTTTCCGTTTCGAACTGTCCACACGGTTGAGCGAGCCAGGAACTCGCCGCTGAACATGCGGGCATCCGCTGCGGTGAGCAGGGCCTGGGGCGCGGCTACCAGCCGCTGCAGCAGATCCGCCCGGCGCTGAGGGTCGAGCTCAGCAAGCACCTCATCCAGCAGCAGGACCGGTTGCTCGCCGGTCCGCTGCACCAGCCACTCCGCCTCGGCCAATTTAAGCGCTAGCATGGCGGTGCGATTCTGACCCCGCGAGCCGAATTGGCGCAGGTCCAGGCCGTTAACTGCAAGGGTCAGATCGTCCCGCTGGGGGCCGGTCAGGGTCACTCCCCGGCCGAGCTCCTGCGAGCGGAGGCGTTCCAACTCGACCTCCAACCCGCGCCGCAGCGGCTCGATTTGCCAGGGATCCTCCGGGTTCAGTGACTCCGGATCGAATGAGGGCCGATATTCGAGAGCGAGCGACTCCACTCCGGCGGTGAGCGCTGCGTGAATGGGTCCGGCCAGCTGATTGAGCTCGGCGAGCGCGGCCGCCCGGCGGCTCATCAGCGAACCCCCGTTATCGGCGAGCCGCTGATCCCAGAAGGCGAGCTGTCCCACATTCCCCTGCCGTTGTTGAAGCTGTTTCAACAAGGCGTTGCGCTGGGTGAGCACCCTTCCATATTCCAGCAGCTCGGCAGCATAGCCTGGATCGGCTTGCGAGAGGATCGCGTCGAGTTGTGCCCGCCGGCCTGCGGGGGGGCCCTCCACCAGCTCGACGTCCTGGGGCAAAAACAGGACGGCATTGAATCGTCCAGGCAGATCGGCCGCTCGCTTCTTGACTCCGTTCAGCAATACGTCTTTGCGCAGCCGGCCCTCCCCATTGGCAGCCGGTTCGAGGATCAAGCGGATCTCGATCCGTTCCGTTCGGCCCCCGCCCTCGATTTCCGC
>JAHFAU010000040.1 GCA_023250385.1 Anaerolineales bacterium | reverse complement strand
GCAGCGCGGCTCCATCCTTGACTGGGATGGAGTTGCTTTGGCCGCCTCGGTCGGCACGACCGGGTCATTCCGGCGGATCTACTACGACCCGGCGAGCGCTCCGGTCACTGGATACGATTCCAGCCACTACGGGCAGGCGGGTCTCGAGACCAGTGTGGATGGCTTTCTGCGGGGGGAGATCGGCCCCGACCCGCTCATGATCTGGTGGAGCGAGCTGGTCTATGGTAGACCGCCGGCAGGGTACCATCTAAGGCTTACGCTCAATTCCGAGTTGCAGCGTGCTTCGGCCGATCAACTGGCTGGCCAGCGGGGCGCGCTGGTCGTCGTGGACGCGCGGTCCGGCGCCATCCTCGCAATGGCCTCTGCGCCGAGCTTCGACCCAAATACGCTGGACCAGGAGTGGCCGGAACTGGTCGTTCGGACCGACGGGCCGTTGCTAAATCGCGCGACCCAGGGGCAATATCAGCCCGGCATGACGTTGGCGCCGCTTCTGTTTGCCTGGGGCACGTCGAACGGATTGATCGAAGTGGAACTACCCGCGCCGGATTTGTTCAGCCTGGTGACCGTCTTCGATCGGAACCTCGCGTGCGAGCGCCCCGTGGAGCCGCAAGACGAGCCGAATTGGGAGACCGCCCTCGCGCTGGCCTGTCCCGGCCCATTCGCGGCGCTCGGGGAAAGGATGGGCTCGGAAGGGGTCCTGCGAGCGCTGGAGGCCTTCGGCCTGCTCGAGCCACCTCAAATCCGCTTGGAGGGGGCCTCCGAGCTTCCGACGATCGCATTCGAAAACCCCCGCTTGGCGGCGGTCGGGCAAGCAGAGCTAACGGTCACCCCACTCCAACTGGCCCGAGCATTCTCGGTGCTGACCGGAGCAGGGGTGCGACCCGGGCTTACCCTGGTTGCGGCGGTCGGGCCCACGCCAGGGGACTGGCAGCTCCTGCCGGCGCTCGATGCCGCACTCCCAGTTTTGCCTCCGAGCGAGGCCCAGCGGACCCTCGACAGTCTGATCGATTATGGAGATGGATTTAGGGGATACGAAGTGCAGGCCCTAAGCGGATCCGGATCGCTCGGCTGGTTTGTCGGGTTTGGGCCGCGAGACGAAGTGGCGGTCGTCTTGCTGGAAGGGGGCACCCCGGCCAGGGCGCGGGAGCTTGGAATTAGTGTGCTGCGGTTGGCCGCCGACCTTGACCTCACCTCCCGCGACGGCTAAAATCATGGTCAGCTGCCGGAGGCTCCCCAGCCCGGTTCGAGGCGGGACTCCGGCGGTCCAATCGAAATGATCTTGCAAGTGGACCTCCGAGGAGGGTCGCTCCTCGGAGGTCTTCATGGGAAGCCAAACATGGTCCGAATCAGACTACGCCGGGTCGGGAGCCGCAACCAGGTCAGCTGGCGAATCGTCGCGACCGATCGAGAGAGTCCACGGGATGGAAGGTTCCTGGAGATCCTGGGTTCTTACAACCCGCGCACCAAACCTTCCACGGTGTTGGTGGATGAAGCCCGGTTATTCCACTGGATGTCCCACGGAGCCCAGCCCTCGGATTCGGTGCTGAAGACTCTAAAGCGGGTCGGAACCTGGGAACGCTGGGAGCGGTTCAAGCAAGGGGAGAAGCAGGAGACGCTGGTCCAGGAAGCCGAGGCCGGGCTGCCGACAATCGACCCGCGCACTCGGCGGGACGAACTGGCCGGGCAACGCTCCGGGAAGGCCCCGCGGGCGAAGAAAAGCAGCGATCGCCCCAAGCCGACTGCCAAGGTCGAGCCGGCCGCAGTGAGCCCCGCGCCGACGGTCGCCGACAGTTCTGAAGCCAGCGGGGAACCTGCCCCAGGTTAGGGCGGGCCAGGCGCGAATGCCTGGGAGCGAGCGAAGGAAGTGAAAGAACTCGTCGAATTTATTGCAAAGTCGCTGGTCGATGACCCGACCCAAGTCCGCGTGACGGAGACCGAAGGACCCCGCGAGGTCCGAATCGAGCTGCGGGTTGCCGAAGGTGACCAGGGGCGGGTGATCGGCCGCAACGGTCGGATCGCCAACTCCATGCGCTCGTTGTTGAGGGTAATAGCATCCCGCAAGGGAGTTCGAAGCTCGCTGGATATTGTCTGATCCCCGACCGGCCACTCCGGACAATCTGAGCGCCCCGCAACTGTTGGCTGTCGGGCGCGTTTTACGTCCGCATGGCGTCCGAGGCGACTTGCTGGTGGAAGCGTACTCGGACCAGCTGCGCTCCTTAGAGCCGGAGAGCGAAGTTTTCCTCGGGGACCCGGGCTCCAGCCGCTCTGTGGCATCGATTCGACCTCATCAGGGGCGGTTCCTCTTGAGGCTGGCAGAGTGCTCCGACCGCGATCAGGCGGAGCAATTCCGAGGCCAGGAGATTCGGATACCGCTGGATCAGAAAGTCCCGCTCCCCGCCGGCGTCTACTACCACTGGCAAGTCCTCGGCTTAAAGGTCATCGAGGCAGGCGGTCGAAGCCTTGGGGAGGTCAGCGAAATCCTCGAGACGGGTGGCAACGATGTATACGTCGTGCGTGCGGCGAGCGGCGCCGAACTGCTGCTGCCTGCCATCTCCTCAGTGATCCTGGATATCGATTTGGAGGCGAGGCAGATCCGGGTGGCGATCCCGCAAGGGCTGGAGCAGGGCGAATGAGGCTCAACCAGCTGCTTGCTTGCTCGGCCTATACCCTCATGGTAGACTGTCCCGCGTTCTGGCCGGGTGAACGATGATGGAAAAGACCCGGACCGACCACATGGTCGACCGGCTGAGGGATCTGCAAAGCAGGACTCCGGACATCGAAGCCTCCGCAATTGTCAGTGTAGATGGCCTGATCATGGCCTCCTCACTGCCGGGCGGGGTCGAAGAGGATCGAGTCTCGGCGATGTCGGCGGCCATGCTCAGCCTCGGTGAACGGATCGCCACGGAACTCGGCCGGGGGATGCTGGATGAGGTCTATATCCACGGCGAAGGCGGGTATGTGTTGCTGATGTCTTCCGGCCAGGAGGCAGTCCTCACCGTCCTGGCCAGGCAGAAAGCCAAGCTCGGATTGGTTTTGCTGGAGATGCGGCGGGCGGTCGGCGACCTGGAGCGGCTTGTCGGATGAAGGCTGGATTGCCGAAATCTCGTAACCGTATAACGGTGGGGAGTTCGCCGGAGGGCGACACTCCCCACCGCCCTTTATGGCGGAGGTTGCGATGACCAAATACATCTTTCTAACCGGCGGGGTGGTGAGCTCGGTTGGCAAGGGAGTAACCACGGCGGCCCTGGGCAAGCTGATGAAGGAACGCGGATTCGAGTTATCGATCCAGAAGCTGGATCCGTATATCAACGTCGATCCGGGGACCATGAGCCCGTACCAGCACGGCGAAGTGTACGTCTTAGATGACGGCTCGGAGACCGACCTGGATCTCGGCCACTACGAGCGCTTCACCGAAGCCAGGCTGAGCCGGGTGTGTAACTTGACGAGCGGGCAGATCTATTCCAATGTGATTGCCCAGGAGCGGCGGGGGGACTTCCTGGGTGGAACCATTCAAGTCATTCCGCATATCACCAATGAGATCAAGGCCCGGATTCGAGAAGTCGGCCAGGTGACCGGGGCGGAACTGGTGCTGGTCGAAGTCGGTGGGACGGTCGGCGACATCGAATCGCTGCCCTTCTTGGAGGCCCTGCGGCAGATGCGATCCGAAATCGGGCGCGAGAACTCGGTGTTCGTCCATGTCACCTGGCTGCCCTATATTGGGGCCACCGGCGAGCTGAAGACCAAACCGACTCAGCACTCGGTCCGGGAGCTGCGATCGATCGGCATCTCGCCGGACGTGATAGTTGCCCGCTCGGACTACCCCGTCGCTGAGAGCCTGCGAGAAAAGATCGCCCAATTTTGTGGCGTCGAACCCAAGGCAGTCATCCCGGTTATTACGACCGATATCTTGTACGAAGTGCCGCTGCGGCTCGAGGCTCAGGGCCTGGGGGACTACCTGACCCATCGTTTGGGGCTGACCGCGACCAAAACCCCCGACTGGTCGGAGTGGGAGCGGCTGGTGGCCCAGGAGCGCAGGGATCGACCCAGGGTGCGCGTGGCGATCGTCGGGAAATATGTGGAGCTGCGGGACGCCTACATGAGCGTGCGCGAAGCGGTTCGGCATGCCTCGCTGGCGGTCGGGGTGGAGACCGAACTGTTGTGGCTGCATTCGGCGGAGCTCGAGAAAGGCAAGGGTTGGGAGGACCTGCGACGGGCCCACGGCATCATCGTGCCGGGCGGCTTCGACCACCGCGGCATCGAAGGCAAGATTTCGGCGGCCCGCTACGCCCGCGAGAGCCAGATTCCGTACTTGGGGCTCTGCCTCGGGATGCAGGCGATGGTGATCGAATTCGGGCGCCATGTGCTCGGCTCGGAGGACACCAATTCGACCGAGTTCGATCCGCACACTCCTCACCCGGTGATCGATCTGCTGCCTGAGCAGCGCGGGATCGGGGACAAGGGTGGCACGATGCGGTTGGGACTGTATCCGTGTGATCTGGTCCCGGGGACTGCCGCCCAGCGGGCCTACGGTGTGCCCTCGATCGAGGAGCGCCATCGCCACCGGTTTGAATTCAACAATACCTATCGGGAGATCCTGGCGGAACATGGAATGGTCTACTCCGGAATCTCACCGGATGGCAAGCTAGTGGAAATTGCCGAGTTGGCCGACCATCCGTTCATGCTCGGCAGCCAGTTCCATCCCGAGTTTCTCTCGCGCCCGAACCGGCCCCACCCGCTCTTCCGGGCGTTCATCGAATCCGTGGCCGAGCGGGCCGAGGTCAAAGGCCGGCCGGCAGTCGAACGGGCCTCCCACTCCGAGCAACGGGTGGAATCCTAGCCGCCCGCAACAGCCAATCAAATTCTCTGGACGAAAGAGAATCGCGCCCCGCAGGGCGCAATTCGATTCCTGTTCAGTTTAGGGACGGCGAGCCTAGGCCTGCTCGGCGAGTTCCTCTTGAGGAAGCTGGCGCTGCCGCTCAGCGCTGAGCTTGGCGATCCCGTTGCGGGCCTGATTGAGCAGGCGGATTAACTCGTCCTCCAGAGTGGAGAGCGCTTCGACAACGTAGCCATCGGCGTCTTGCCGGACGGTCTCGACGTCCGCCCGAGCCTGATCCAGGATTTGCTCGGCCCGCTCATGAGCGGCCCGGACAATCGCGTCCTTAGAGAGCGAGTCCTCACCTTGGCGCTTGGCCAAGGTCAGGGTGCGGCTGGCCTCTTCTTGAGCCTGGGCCATCACTCGATCGCGCTGCGCCAGGATCTGCTGGGCTTTCTTGACCTCGTCCGGGATCGAGATGCGCATCTGGTCGATGATCTCGAGCACCCGATCCTCGTCGACGAGCACGCTGCGGGTCAAGGGAATGGGTCGGCTCTCGTTGAAGAGCTCTTCCAGACGGTCCACCAGGTGCAGGATATCCATCCCGGGTCCTCCCGCTAGCCCGTAGTCACAAGGGTCGAAGAGTACACCGAACTGGATTTCTGGTCAACCGGGGTCAATCCCGCAAGGAGGTCAGCGGCGGGGCGTCGTCGCCCAGCTCCTGGAAGCGCCGTTTGAGGGCGCCGACCACCTGGGGAGGCACCATGCTGCTGACGTCGCCGCCGAGCGAGGCGATTTCTCGGACCGTCGAGCCGGTCAGAAAGCTGTGCTCCTCCTGCGTAATGAAGAGCACGACTTCCACATCCGGCGCCAGCCGATGGTTCGCCAATGCCATCCGGAATTCATGTTCGAAGTCAGAGAACACTCGCAGCCCGCGCACGATGACCTGGGCCCCGATGTCCTGACAGTATTTGACAATGAGGCCGCCGAACATCGTTACCCGAACCCCGCGCATGCCGCCAAAGCTCTGCTCCACCAGCGCCAGCCGTTCCTGCGGAGAGAACAGCAGGCTCTTTAGCGGTCGGTCATAAACCGCCACGACCAGCTCGTCAAACACCCGGGCAGCCCGAGAGGCGATGTCGATATGCCCGTGGTGGATCGGATCGAAGGTTCCAGGAAATACCGCTCGGACCATCAGCTGATTTCTCCTTTTCCGTTCGACCAGAATCGATCCACGGCCAGTGCCAGGGCCTGATGCTCCGGCGACTCGAGCTGCGGATCGCGTTCGAAGAGGCTCGCGGCGTGATTGCGAGCCTTCTCGATGAGGCGGATATCGGTCAACCGGGCGGCCCGCAGCTCGAAGCCGGACTGCCGAGTTCCGAAAAGGTCACCGGCCCCGCGCTGCTCGAGGTCCAATTCGGCCAATTTGAACCCGTCTCCGGTCTGTTCCAGGGCCTGCAGCCGAGCGTTCTCTGTTTCGGACTCGGTCTGGGGGATCAAGAGACAGTAGGAGGGATGGGGGCCTCGACCCACCCGGCCGCGGAACTGATGCAGCTGGGCCAGTCCGAAGCGGTTGGCGCCCTCGATCAGAATCGTGCTCGCATTGGGGACGTCAATTCCAACCTCGATGACTGAGGTTGAGACCAATGCCGCCAGCTCGCCAGCGCGGAAGGCCTCCATCACCTGCTCTTTCTCCTCCGGCGGCAGCCGTCCGTGCAGCAATCCAAGCCGATATTCGGGGAAGACCGACTCCTGCAATTTCTGATGCTCGTCAACCGCCGCCTTGGCCTGCACGTGCTCAGAGCCCTCGACCAGGGGATAGATGATGTAGGCCTGCCGGCCCAGCTCCAACTGGCCGCGAATGAAACTGTGCGCCCGGGCCCGCTCGATGGGGCGGAGCACCCGAGTCTCGATCGGGAGGCGATTGGGGGGAAACTCGTCGATCAGGGTCAGATCCAGGTCGCCGTAGAGGGTGAGCGCCAAGGAACGTGGGATCGGAGTAGCGGTCATGACCATCAGGTGGGGTGCCGCACCTTTGCTGCGCAGAGCCGCCCGCTGAGTTACGCCGAACCGATGCTGCTCGTCGATTACCGCCAGCCCTAGATTGGAAAAGCTCACCGGATCCTCCAGCAGGGCGTGGGTTCCAATGACCAACAGGACCTCCCCGCTTTCGAGTTCATGACGGATGCGGGCTTTGTCGGACTCAGGCGTCGATCCGAGCAGCAACCGGATTCGATCGGCCGGAATGCCTGCTGCGGCAGGCAAGAGCTCCCGAAGCGTAGCGTAATGTTGCTCGGCCAGGATGCTGGTTGGGGTCATCAACGCAGATTGGGCGGCATGGAATCCGGCGATACCGATCGCGGCAGCCGCGATCACGGTTTTTCCCGAACCCACGTCACCTTGCAGCAAGCGATTCATCGGATGAGGTTGGGCCAGGTCGTGAATGACCTGCCGCAGGGCCTCGGCTTGAGCGGCCGTCAATTGAAACGGCAGGTTGGACAGAAATCGGGGCAGCCATTCCGATCCTACCTCGAGCGGCTCGGCCGCCAGCTTGGCCCAGCCTTGCTTTTGGCGCAGCACGCCGAGCTGCAGATAGAGCAGCTCGTCGAACGCCAGTCGCTGCTGAGCCCGTTTGAGCTGTTCCCAGGAATCGGGGAAATGAACCTGACGCAACGCGGTGCCTAGCGGCGGCAGGTTGGCCTCGCCCAACATGGGAGCTGGGATCGGATCCGGAACGCGGCTGGCGAGCCGCGTCACGACCGAGTTGATGACCCGGCGGAGCCATTTCGCGGTGATCCCGGCGGTCAACGGGTAGACAGGGACAATCCGGTTGGTGTGAACCTGCTCCGCCTCGAGCGGCTCCCATTCCGGCCCATTCATCGTGAGCTTGCCCAGGTACTGTTCGACCCGTCCCGAGAGTACGACCACCTCGCCTGGGCCCAGCCGGTTGGCGATCCAGGCTTGATTGAACCAGGTCACCCCGATCGAACCGGTCCCGTCGCCGATTCTGGCCTCCACCAGTTTCAGCTTTCCGCCCCGCACCGTACGGACCGAAATTTGTTCCACCGTTCCGATAATCGTGACTTCCTCACCGAACCACAATCGATTGATGGTCTTCATCTGGGAGTAGTCATCGTAGCGCCGGGGCAAGTGCCAGAACAAATCCTCCAGGGTCTCCAGGCCGAGCTTCTGCAAGGTCTTGCCGGACTTTGGTCCGATCCCCGCCACGCTGGTCAGCGGAGTATCCAACGAGGCCGGCTCGGATAGAGCGGGGTCCTCGGCACTGGCCTCAAGCTCGGCCGGCTCGGCCAAGGCAGGGTCCTCGGCGCCGTTCTCGAGCTCGGCCAGCCCGGGGTCCTCGCTGCCGGATTCCAGTTCCGCCGGCTGCTCTGCCTCGACCGGCTGCGGCTTGATTTCAGTTTCAGCTGCGGTTCCGGCTGTGCCAGGGAACCGATCGCGCAGTTCCGGGTATTGCTGGAAGAGCCGCTTCCAGATTCCTTTGAGTACCTCGGCCCGGGAGGCCGGGGTGAGTTGGGGATAGTCCTTGAGCCGAGAGATCACCAATTCGGGCAGCTCGGCCGGCAGCCCGGACTCGAGCGCTTCCGGCTCCCAACTTTCCATCAACCGCTCTAGGCCGCCAAATACTGCACGATTGTCGTAGCCGCGGGCCGCTTCGAGCTGCAAGACCTTGGATAGCTTGTCAATCGTTGGATTCACCAGATTATCCAGGCTCGCCCTCATTCTCCAGCACAACCGCCCCCAAGCCATTCAGCCCAAGGTAGGTCGCGGCCGCCGGGCCATAATCGATGTAGGCAATTGATAGGTCAGGATACATGGCCTGCAGTCGTTCTGCAACCAACCGAGTTTCCTCGTCGGGTTCGGGCGTGCTGTGCAGCAGAACCAGGTGCTCGATCGAAGCAAACTCGGTGACAAATTCGACGAGCTTCTCCTGGGCGCGGGGCCGGTTGCGGACCTTCTCCATCGTGATGAGCCGACCATGCTCGACGGTCAAGAAGGGCAGGATGCCGAGCATGTTGCCGAGGATGGCTTGGGATTTGCTCACCAGACCGTTCCGTTCCAGATAGACCAGGTCGTCCAGGAAGAATACTACGTACAGGCGCGGGATCAAACCGCGGATCAACCGGACCACGTCTTCCAAAGTTAACCCGCGCTGCGCCGCCTTCAAAGCCGCGCTGACCAGGATTCCCAGTCCGGCCGAAAGGCTGGCCGAATCAATGACCTGAATGTCGCTGCGGCCGAGGAAGGTCTCGCTGGCTCTCAGCGCGTTGCGATAGCCCCCGCTGATCCCGGCGGAAGTATGAATGGACAGGATCTGATCGGTGTGCTGCTGCAGGTCGGAATAGATCCGCTCGAGCTGTTTGACACTTGGAGGATCGCAGACGGCGTGTCCCGGATTGGCGGTGAACGCCGAGCGATGAGCCTCGAGGCCAAGGTCTGGCCGCTCCTCGACCGACCGATCGGGGAAGCGGACCGTCACCGGGGCAAAGTGGACCTGCGGGTGACCGACAGGCGTGGGATCGAGGAACCGAGCCGAACTCTCGGTGACGATATGGATCAAGCTCATGCTCACTCCACGGAGACGATCAAATCGTAGTGCGGCTGGCCGCCGTGGACCAGCTCGGCTTCCTGGCCGGGATAAGCCTTCCGGACCCGCTCCGCGATCGCGGTGGCCGCGTCGCCAGATAGGGTGGCGCCGTGGTACAGGGTTATGATCTCGCGTTCCGCTGCGCCGGCCGCCTGCAATAGACCGAGCACGGCTTCGCTGAGATCGTCGCAGGCGCAAACCAACCGGTCGTCGAGCAACGCGATCACCTGGCCCTCTCGGACCTCAATCCCATCGATCACGACCGACCGGTTGGCACGCGTCAGTTCCCCCGACCTGACCTCCTGGAGCGCGTCGGTCATGGCTGCTGCCGTCGCAGCCAGCTCGCCTTCTGGATTGTGATGGATCAGGGCCGCGATCCCCTGCGGCATCGAAAGGGTCGGGACCACCGCGACCTGCTTGCCGCTCAGCTCGGCGGCTTGCTTGGCCGCCAGCAGAATGTTTTTGTTATTCGGCAGCAGAATGACTTTGTCGGTCGGCAGACGATTCACTGCCGCCAGGATCTCCTCCGTGCTGGGGTTGAGAGTCTGTCCCCCCGCGACGATCGCCGAGACGCCGAAACTGACCATCACCCGGGCCAGGCCGTCGCCGGAGGCGACCGCTACCACTCCCAATTGCCCTGCTTTGACCGGAGCGAGGTTGAGCGACGGCTCCAGCTGATCCATGAGGTTTTCGATATGAACGTTGACCACCGTTCCCCATTGTTTGCAGAGCTCGATCGGCTGGAACTCGGTCCGATCGGGGACATGGATATGCATCCGGACGATGCCATCGCCTTCGCCAAGCTGGATCGAGGTCCCCAGCGGGGCCAGATCGTGGACGAAGGCCTTAAAGTCGAGCGGACTTGCCGGTCGAAAGTCCACCACCACCTCCCAATCCTGGCCGGGCTCGATGACTTCGGCCAACCCACTGATTGTCTGGAAGTCGATCGCCGCCACGGTCGCGAGCGGGATATCCAACCCAAGCCCCAGGGCAGCCCGAAGCATCCCCTCCAGGATGAAGAAGAGACCCTTGCCACCGGCGTCCACCACTCCCGCCTCTTTCAAGACCGACAACAGATTCGGCGTGTTCTCGACTGAGGCGTCGGCGGCTAGCACGGCGGCTTCAAGGATATCCAGGTTCGAGGTCGCTCCGTTGGACAACGCCCGCTCGGCCGCGGCGGCGATATCCTTGGAGACGGTGAGGATCGTGCCTTCTACCGGCTGGCCCACCCCGCGGTATGCGGTGTCCCGGGCTTCCTTCAGGCCCTGGACGAACGACGGCGGGTCCATCTCCTCGATCGGTTCCAGCGCCCGGGCGAAGCCCCGCCAGAGCTGGGAAAGGATCACTCCCGAATTCCCGCGGGCGCCCATGAGTGCGCCATGGGCCAAGGCGTGCAGAGCCTTGCCAATCGACCGTTCTTCCCTCGATACAACTTCCTTGAGGGCAGCCTGCATGGTAAGCAGCATATTGGTTCCGGTGTCCCCATCGGGAATCGGAAAGACGTTGAGGTTGTTAACGGTCTGCTGGTTGGTGCGCAGCCAGGTCGTCCCGGCCTCGGTCAACCGCAGCAGCATGCGGCCGTCGATGTAGCGGTAGCGCATCGCGAGCCGCTGCCTGGCCTGGGTGGGCGATTCCGACGTCACTCCTTTTCGCTCACCCGCAAGTCTTGAACGTGGACGTTCACCGCGGCTACCGGGAGCCCGATGAACCGTTCGACCTGATACTGAACCGAATTGGCCGCGCTGGTCGCCACGGTAGCGATCCGAGTGCCGTACTCGACGACCAGGTAGAGATCGATCACGATCTGATTCGATTCGGCCGTCACCTCGACTCCATGGGAGGGCTTCCTGGCACCCAATCCATCGAATCGATTCCGGGATGCCATCCCTACGACGCCGTAGGATTGGTGGGCAGCCCTGGCCGCTACCGCGGCAATGGCGTGCGCAGATACGGTGATCGAGCCGTAGGCCCGCTCTTGATTCATCATCCGGCGGAACTCCGATGCCCTTCTATGGTAAGATTGCCCGGCTTCGAGCGGAACAGATCATGGCAAGGTGCGAACGGTGCGGCACGACCACGGCATTCGGACACAATCGCAGTTTCTCCATGCGGGCGACCCGGCGGACCTTCCGCCCGAATCTCCAGCGCACCCGGATCATGGAGAGCGGCAAACTCGTCCGTAGGACGTTGTGCGCCAAGTGTATCAAGCGCCTTGCACGGGCCTGAGATCTGCGGTTCGAGATCACATTGAGACCGCCCAATGGGCGGTCTCATTCATTCCTGGATTGGCTTGAGTTCAAGCGCCCCCAGGATCGCTTGGACCCCGGCCCGAACTCCGCCCACATGCTCGAAAATCGCACTGGCCGCGACAAACACCTCGGCCCCGGCCCTGGCCGCCAACGGGGCGGTCTCGGCAGTGATGCCGCCGTCGACTTCGATCCGGGCCCGGGTACGGCCCGCATTGCGCCACTCGCGGAACTGCTCGACCTTGCGCAGGGTCTCCGGGATGAAGGACTGGCCCGCATAACCGGGCTCGACCGTCATCACGAGTACCAGGTCCAGGAACGGAAGCACTTCAAGGATCTGGCCGGCTGGGGTGGCCGGGTTCAAGGCGACTCCCGCGTTCAGCCCCAGCTTGTGGATCTGCTCCAGCGTCCGATGCAGGTGGCCGGCCGCCTCGACGTGTACGGTCAGCGAGTCTGCCCCGGCTTCGGAGAAGGCTTCTAGATAGCGATCTGGGTCAGCGATCATCAAGTGCACGTCGAGCGGCAGACCGGTCGCCCGGCGGGCTGCCCGCACGACTACCGGTCCCATTGTGATGTTCGGCACGAAATGCCCATCCATCACATCGATGTGGATCCAGTGTGCGCCGGCGGTCTCTACTTCCTGGATGGCCTGGCCGAGCCGCAGGAAGTCTGCGGATAAAATCGATGGCGCAAGCAGATATCCCTCAGTCATCGGCGAGAATCATACCTGTCGGGTTTGCGGTTGACAAGCAAATAAGGAGCGGAGGCCGCTCGGTGACCTCGCCACTGGGGGGAGAGCTGGAGTTCCGCTGCGCCCTGGGTTTGTAGGGCGATTGTAAGGCGGTCGGGTTCGGCTTCCGCCGATACTGTACTTCGGGGACTGCCGTCGGGGTCCTGAGTTCACGTTCTGCTGATCATGAAACCAACTCGATGAAACGGCGCCGCATAGACGCTCCGCCAGCCGACGAGCGCAGCCTCCGGCTTGAGCAGGAGGTCCGAAAGCTCAGGACGGTGCTGCGGGGCACCGCGACCTTAAACTCGGCCCTCAACTACGAGCGAGTGATGGATCTGGCGCTCGACCTGGCAGCAAGCGCGCTGGCCGATTCGGATTCCTCGGCCGGCCCGTTGGTCAGCGCGCTGCTGCTGTACGACGGCGACACACTTCAGCTGGTTTCATCGCGCGGGTTCTTGCATGCCGATCAGAACGCCGTGATCCCCGGACGCCTCGGAGTCGTCGAGCAGGCCATGTCGAGCGGCCAGCTGCAGGTCTGTGACGACCCGGCGGGCGACCCGGAGCTGGGCAGGCTGCTGGCGCTGCGACGCTGCAGCATTGCGGTGTGCATCCCGCTCGTCGTCGGCCTGGAGGTGTATGGGATCATGCTGTTTGGGCACCCCCGGGCGGAGGAGTTAAACGAAGAAGGGATCGAGTTGGTGGAGGCCATCGCCCAGCAGGCGACTGTGGCGCTGCAGAACGCCCGGCTCTATGGGCAGCTCGAGCAGGAGAAGGAGCGGATGGCAGAGATCCAGGAGGAAGCCCGCCACAAACTGGCCCGCGACCTGCACGACGGCCCGGCCCAATCCATCGGGGCGATCGCGATGCGGGTGAATTTCGCCCGGCGGCTGGTGGCCCGGGATCCGAAGTC
>JAHFAU010000039.1 GCA_023250385.1 Anaerolineales bacterium | reverse complement strand
TTCGTGCCGGTTCGGTTTATCTCCGCCCTGCACGGGACCGGAGTGGCAACGATCCTCCCACTGGCGCTCCAGATCCGGCAGGAGCGGCTACGTCGGGTCCCCACTGCCCAGCTCAATCAGATTCTGCAAAGTGCCCAGCAGGCCCACGCCCCGCCCTCTAAGGCAGGGGTACGGTTACAGATCTACCTCGCCACCCAAGTAGAGACCGAGCCCCCAACTTTCCTTTTCCAGGTCAATGACCCTGAGCTAGTTCATTTCAGTTATGCCCGGCATCTTGAGAACCGGATTCGAGAGCAGTTCAGCTTCCTCGGCACCCCGATCCGGCTGACATTCCGAAGGCGGCCCCGAAGTCAGTAGCACCCCACCGAGCGGGTGGCCCGTCCGGCCAAGCCTAACTCGGGTACGCTTGTCACGCCGATAGAGCGGGTCTTATAATCGCCTTCGTGGCCGGTTTGCCCTTCAACCAACCTACCCAGCCTGTTATCTCCCGCCCCAAACCTGTCAGCTTCCTGCGGCAGATACTGCGGTTCATTGGCAGTGTGCTGCAAACTGTCCTGTTTGCAGCCGTGCTGTTCTTTGCGGTCAACCTGGTCACCGCCCGCATTCGGGTGGAAGGCGACAGCATGGAACCCAGCCTGCACGACGGGCAATTCGTGGTGGTGAACCGGCTGGCTTACGACTTGCCCCTCTTTCAGAGCAAACCGCAGCGGGGGGACATCATTGTCTTTCGCTTCCCACTCAATCCGGAGCGGCGCTTTATCAAGCGAGTGATCGGTTTGCCAGGTGATGAGGTCCGGGTCCAGGACGGCGCGGTGTACATCAATGGCGTCCAGCTGTACGAACCGTACCTGTCTGTCCACCCGGCGTACAACAGCGCGTGGAGGGTCGGCCAGGATGAGGTCATCGTGCTGGGCGACAACCGAAACAACTCTTCCGACTCGCAAAACTGGGGGCCGCTGCCATTGGAGGGAATCATCGGCAAGGCGGTCCTGGTGTATTGGCCTCTGGAGAACCTCGGGTGGATTCCCCACTACGATCTAGCGGTCGCCGCGAGTGATTGAGCGCCGCTCGGTTCCACGCCCCGTTCCCCCTGCGGCGGTCGGCGACCCCTCCGATGCCTCCCCGACGGTGGTCGTCATCGCCGACGTCGAGACCAACGCCATCCAGTTGATCGAACGGATCCTGAAGCCGGCCGGCATTTCGGCTTGGCCGGCCAAAGAAGGAGCACCAAAGGCCGACGTGCTGGTGGTAGACGTCACCCAGATTCGGGGCGATCCGATGTCCGGCCTGCGCAACCGGCGCGAGATGGGCGACGATGCTCCCGCCATCGTGTTGGCTGCACATTTCCCGGCCTCCCGGCTGCGGAGCTTCCTGAAGATGGGAGTCCGGGACGTCTTGCTCAAGCCGTATCGAGAAGATGAGCTGCGAGAGGCCATTCTGGCCATGGGCAGATCGAGCGCCCGTGAGGGCCAGACTATCCAGCTTTCCCACAGCGTGGATAGCCTGCGTGAAGAGCTGCGCCGGCGTACCGACGAGGTTCGGATGCTGAGCGAGATTGGCCGGGTGGTCGCCGGGCTGGACAACCTGGATCAGATTCTGGCGCGGCTGGTCGAGGCGGCCGCCTACGTGACCGACGCCGAAGAAGCCAGCATCTATCTGGAGGATCCGGAGACCAATGAGGTGGTGCTGCGCGCCACCAAGCAGGCCGGGGAACGGCATGCGACCCTGCAACGGCTGCGGGCCGATGACATGCTGGTCGGCGAAGTATTCCGCACCGGGCAGCCGATTCTGCGTCAACCTAACATGGAGAGCGGCCCGGTCAAAGTTCAGACCGGATTCATGGTGCAGTCCGTGGTCAAGGTCCCGATCCGGGTTCAGAAGGAGATTGTGGGGGTACTTGGGGTGTACAACCGCATGGCGCTGCGCTCATTCAATCAGCACCATGTGACTGTTCTCATGTCCCTGGCGGATTGGGCCGGAGTGGCACTCGACCGGGCGACCCTGGTGCAACAGGCGGGCGCCCCGACCAGCGGCACCGGTCCGATCAGTTTGGCACCCAGAGGCATGCTCGAGGGACTCGATCAGGCGCTTTCGACTCTGGATGGCTTGCTCAATGGGGCTCCGGTGGGAACCGGACGACCGGTCAAGCCCGAGCTGCTCAAGCTGCTGGACCAGCTCCGGACCCTGCGGAGAATGCCGATCACGGTCATGGAACCCGAGCTCGCCACGCGCTATGTAGACCTGACTCGATTGGTGCACAAGGCTGCCGGCGAGCACCAACTTGCGGCGACCCGCCGCGGGCTGGGTCTAATCGTCGAGGCGGAAGCCCTCATACCTGCATTCCCCGGGGAGCGAAATCGGGTGTTTCAAGTGCTGCAGGCGCTGGTGGGGGCCGCCATTCGCCGGACTCCGACTGGGAGAGTACTGATTCAGACCCACCTCTTGAATATTCGCAACGGCGGAACCGAAGGAATCTTGCTGCCGGAGGAGATCGAATTGGAGGATGGCGGCTGGGCCGCGGTTACCATTGCCGATACCGGCCCGGGCCTCTCCCCAGATACCATCCGGGCATTCAGGGATCCCTCGGCTGACCCTGCCGCCGGCAATCTGGGCTATGGGCTCACCTTGGGCGAGATCCGGATGATCGTGGAGAGCATGGGCGGAGTCCTGTGGTACGATCAAACCCCGGCCGCCACCAAGATCACCTTCGCCCTCCCCACCGGCAGCTAGCGTGCCCAAGCCAGTCTCGGTCGAAATGTACACCGCCAGCCATCGGATCCTTGGCCGCATCGATCCCGGGGCGTCGGGCCTGTTCAGCTACCTCAACATCCCCACGACAAACTATCTGGAGGTCGAAGGTGCGCTGCTGAGCCGGCTGCATCAGCCCAGCCGGATGGTCGCCCGCTATCAGACACTTTGGGTGGTCAAAGACGAGATTGTGACCGTCCTGCTCAGCAGCCGGGCCGAGATCGGTCCATCGGGCGTGGCTCGGGGCGGATACTCCACGATGGTGGCACACTGGGTTCACTTGGTGCTGGGCGGCTACGAGCTGCGGGGTCAGGTGGAGACCCCAGGCAAGTTCAACTACGGCAGCTTTATGATTGAAGGCGACCGAATCTTCATTCCGCTCTACAACACCGAACTGATCGCAATCCTTTTTCCCGACATTCGGGCCAGCGCACCGGCGATGCTGTTCAACCGCGAAATGGTGGATGCCATCGCCCTGCTTCCCAAGGAGTCCATTCCCCCGCGCTCCAGCCCTGAGACGGCCCGGGCCGTTCCCTGAGTCCGGGCCTCATCCTTCGGTCCGGTCCCCCACCGTCACCCCGACAACCCGAACGACCACTGGGTGAGTGGAGCGATGCCGCGTAAGCCAATTCTGGCCGCCAACTGGAAAATGAATCTGGGCCGCGACGAGGAGGCGATCGCCTTTCTCCGCAAGATAAGGCGCGGGTTGAACGAGATCGAGGGGCTGGATCTGGTGCTCTGCCCTCCCTTCACCGTGCTCTATGCCATCGCTGCGCTGCTCGGTCGAACGCGGATCGCTTTAGGCGCCCAGGATGCCCATTGGGAGCCCGGCGGCGCGCATACCGGCGAGATCTCGACCGCCATGCTGGCTCGACTCTGCCAGTACGTAATTCTGGGACACTCCGAGCGGCGCGCCACGCGCAGCGAATTGGAGAGCGATCCGGCGATCAACCGGAAAGTTCAGGCCGCCCTGGGACACGGGCTGACCCCAATCCTATGCGTGGGTGAAAACCTGGAGCAGAACCGCGCCGGCCGGACCGACGAAATTGTATCCGGGCAGGTCAAGGCCGCCCTGGCTGGAGTGGCCCCCAAGCAGGCCGAGCGCTGCATCCTTGCCTATGAACCGATCTGGGCCATCGGCACCGGTGAGGCGGCCACCCCGGCCGACGCCAACCGGGTAATAGGGCTAAGCGTGCGAGGTGCGTTGGCTGAGCTGTACGGGGAGGACACCGCCCTGGCGGTGCGGGTCCAGTATGGGGGCAGCGTCACCGTCGAGAACATTCCCGGGTTCATGGCAATGCCGGAGGTGGACGGCGCCCTGGTCGGGGGAGCAAGCATAAGGCCGGACTTTGTAGACCTGGCCCGGGCGGCCGCCGCCGCTCGAAGCTGACGCCGGATACGGCTCCTAAGCCACCGGACCGGGGTCGGCCAGGACGACCTCATCGACGATCCCGACCACGACTGCCCGAACTGCACCTGGCTTCAACCCAAGGATCTGGCGGGCTCCATTCCCCTCGTCGATGACCAACACCGTGTCGCCGACGCCGGCCTGGGCCACATCGACCGCAATGTCGTAGTTCCCGGTCTCCGCGCCTTCCAGGTCGAGCTGATCCACCATCAACAGCGTTCGCCCGTGCAGATGTGGGATCTTGACCGTGGCAACAACCGTTCCGATCACCTTGCCGACGTACATCGTTCAGCCTTGGCTGCCAGGGCGGTGGGAGACCGGCTTGGGGCGTGAAGCCGTCCGGGAGGGTCGGGGCTCGAGCGACCCTTCGGTCCCGTACCAGCGGGCAGTCGGAACGGCCCGCACCCCGGCAGGTGCGAGATGGACTTCATCCACGATCCCAGTGATGGCCAGATCGACCGGCACGAAGGTCTCGGGCAAGGCTTGAGCCCCCTCCCGGCTGGCGACCATGAACACCAGCTCGCCTGGAGCGGCCTGAGCGGTGGCGTCGGCCGCAACCTCGGCGAGGCCGCGCGGCTGCAGCTGCTCATCGAGCGGCTGGACCACGAGGAACTTGATCCCCGCTAACCCATCCGCTTTGGTGGATGCGACGACCGTCCCGAGCACTCTCGCCAGTTTCATGCCGTGACAATCTCCCGGAAGCGGGTGGCCTGCGACAGATTGGCCCACAGCTCTTCGTGCAGCTGGGGGATGACCACCTGACGTACCAGTTGGTCCGGACGGTCGAGGGCGGCCACCCCGCGATCGACTGCAATTTCAACATCGGCCACCAGCCCCGAAAACAGGACGATCCCCTTGCCGCCCAGCCCGTCCGCCAGCCGCACCTCCACCAATCTCACTTCGGCGGCTTTGATCCCGGCGTCGGCCGCCTGGATTGCGGCGGCCACTGAGCTGGTCTCCACCACTCCCAGCGCATCATGCGGATCGGACACCCGCCCGCCCTGCAGCGCCTGAACCAGCTCGCGGTGGACCTGAGGCAGGTAAACGATATCCACGATCGCCGCGCCGCCCACCTGCCGACCCGCCGCCAGTGACTCCTCCACATCGGCCGTCAGCCCGCCGATCAGCACCAGGTACTTCCCCGGCTGCACCGTACCTGCCTGGATCACTTCGATCGGGGCCCGTTTGACCATCGCATCGGCTGCCTGGATGCCCACCGCGATGCTGGAGAACTCGATCAGACTCAGGGCCGGGTCAAACATCACACAATCCGAAACGCGTCGACCAAGGTGCAGCGGCGAATCCGGCTAAAGCTGCGCGGGTTGGTCATGCCCTCCCCGGTCGGGCTGGCGATCGTGAAGGAGCAGAACCCCTCCCCTCCGAGACCAAGCCCCGCCTGAGTGGGGCCGTTCTTCACGAAGATGCTGCAGTCCATCACTCGGGCCATGCGGCTCATGTTGTCGATATTCTTGGAGTGAATCACGGCCGTGTGGCGAAAACCGTGCTCGGAGTCCTTGGCCAGACGGATGCCATCCTCAACATTCTTTACCCGGGTCAAAGGGAAAACCGGCATCATCTGCTCCGACCACACCAACGGATGGTCGTTGGGGACATCGGCCAGCACCAACCGGATTTCGTCCCCGACCTCGATCCCAATCTCACGCAGAATCACATTAGCGTTCTTGCCGATGAACTTCTTGTTCATCGTCCCGTGCCTCCCGGGAGGCGGCAGCTGCTCGAAAATCACCTTCATCAAGCGATCGAGTTGGCCGGGGTCGACCTCGTAGGCCCCGTAGCGCGCCATCACCCGCTTGAGCGGATCGGCGATCGAGTCCACCGCGATCAGAGTCTTCTCGTCGGTGCAGACCACATTGTTGTCGAAGGAGGCGCCAAAAACGACGTCCCGTCCCGCCTGTTCCAGATCGGCGGTCTCGTCCACCACGACCGGCGGGTTTCCCGGGCCGGCGCAGATGGCCCGCTTGCCGCTGGCCATCGCCGCCCGAACGACCCCGATCCCCCCGGTCACAGTCAGCAGCCGGATATCCTTGTGGGCCATCAGGGCCTGAGCGCTGTCGATCGTCGGTTCGGCCACCCCGCACACCAGATTGGCCGGCCCGCCGGCCTCCACGATGGCCTCGTTCATGAGCCGGACCGCGTGGTTTGAGCAGGCCTTGGCCCCCGGGTGGGCGTTGAACACTACCGCATTCCCCGCCGCCACCATGGCGATCGTGTTGCAGATTACGGTCGAGGTGGGATTGGTGCTGGGGATGATCGCCCCGATCACCCCGTAGGGGGCCCACTCTACCAGCGTGAGGCCGTGGTCTCCGGTCCAGACGGTCGGCGTGAGGAATTCGGTGCCGGGGGTCTTGTTGGCATTGAGCAGGTTCTTCTGAATCTTGTCTTCATAGCGCCCCAGCCCCGTCTCTTGCCAGGCCTCGTAGGCCAAGACCTGTGCGTTCTCCCGCGCAGTGCGGCGGATTTGGGAGATCATCGCTTCCCGCAGTTCCAGCGGCAGCTCGTGCAACTGGAAGAACGCCTGCCGGGCCGCGGCCACAGCAGGGTCCAGGTCAGGAAACAGATTGGTCCCGTATTTGAGCGGGTGGCCGATGGCTGGCGGGTTGTGGGTGGTGATCGGCAGGGGCGTTGGGCCGTGCCGCACCCGTTCGCCCTGCCCGAGCTCGGCCATCACCTGTTCAACAATGGTTTCGATCTGGGTCTCGTCCAACATCAGCCTGCCTCCGCTTTGTCGTAGACCAGCTCGCCACCGACTTCAAGTTGATCCACGATAGCCATGATGACCCCATCGCAGGGCCGATCCTGGGTGCGGCTGGTCTGACGGGCGGCGCTGCCGGTTGCATACAGGACGACCTCGCCGAAGCCCGCCCCAACGGCGTCGGCGGCGACCCGATAGGCACCGGTCTCCTGGCCCGCGACATCGAGCTGTTTGAGCACCAGGAACTTAAGGCCTTCCAGCGAGGGCTCCTTGCGCGTGGCCACCAACGTACCGACGACTCTGCCTAAATACATCGGCAACTCCTTATTCTGCGCGCCCCTCGGACCCGCCACCTGAGCCGAGCCCGAGGGGCGGCGCCGACGAATGCCCGTTCGGCTACGCGGGCAAAGCCTCTGGGTCTAGGCCGCTCGAGCTTCTTCGTCGCCCTGGCCGGGCTGGCGACCGAGCGGCAGCGTGCGGTCGACGTTGGCGTGCGGTCGTGGAATGACATGGATGGCAACCACCTCACCCACCTTTTCCGCGCCCCGCGCACCGGCCTCGACCGCGGCCTTCACCGCCGCGACGTCGCCGCGCACGATGGCGGTCACCTGCCCGCCGCCGGTCTTCTCAAATGCCACCAACTCAACTCTGGCGGCCTTGACCATGGCGTCGGCGGCCTCAACCATCGCCGGGTAGCTCTTGGTCTCAATCATGCCTAACGCTTCTGTAGCTGGATACTGGTCGGACATCCTGACCTCCTTCTTGGCCATTGCGCTAAGACTCCTCTCGTTGGATTCTCGTTCGTCAAGTTCGACGTTGTTCACTGGCTTCGCGGCCGCTCACGCCCTCGATGGCGGCAACCGCCGCCCCATAACCGGCCATAATGTCTCGCTCTTCGCCGCCCAAATACACTCGTCCGAAGCTGCCAAAGGCTCGGACCTCGAGGATGTTGATCTCGGCCGCCTTCTCGGCTTCGTTCGCCGCCAGGGCGGCATAACCGGCCGGCTCGACTTCGAGAACGTAGAGCGTCTGACCGGCAAGCAGCATGTGGCCGTGCCGCAACCGGTTGATCAGCTGCACCTGGTGGGCGTCGACATGCCGAATGATCTGGCTGGACACGACCGTGGGTTTCAAGCGATCCGTTTCTTTGAGTTCGAGCGCCTCGAGGATGGCAGCCCCGGCGGCCCGCACCTCGGCCTGGACCTCATGGTGCACCTCGAGCAGACCGAAGAGCCGTTCGACGATCTGCATCCCCGGCCGAACCTTGGTGGACTTGAGCGCGATGTCGGTGATCCGGTTGATCTCAATTCCGGGCGAAATCTCCACCCACAACGAGGTGTCGTTCGGCAAGGGGAGGAACCCCTGCATCACCGTGCCCAGGAATCCCGCATGCTGCAGCTGCAGACTGTCGAGGAACGCGTAGGTACGCAGATCAACGGCCATAGGATCTCTCCTTTGCTTCCGCTCCGCCGACGATCTTGACGCTGGCACTCGCGCCGATGCGGCTGGCGCCAGCGGCGATCATCCGGCGGGCGTCTTCGGTCGTACGGATTCCACCGGCGGCTTTGACTCCGATGTCGGGTCCGACGACCCGCCGCATCAACGCCACGTCTTCGGCGGTCGCGCCCCCCGGCCCGAAACCGGTGGAGGTCTTAACGAAATCGGCGCCGGCCACCTTCGCCAGCTGGCAGGCGATTACCTTCTCCTCGTCCGTCAGCAGCGCGGCTTCCAAAATGACCTTGAGGATGGAATTCGCGGCGTGGCAGGCCGTTGCCACCGAAGCAATATCTTGCCGGACCAGTTCGTACTCGCGGGACTTGACCGCCCCGACGTTGATCACCATATCGATTTCGGTCGCGCCTTCCCGGATCGCCTGCTGGGCCTCAAAGACCTTGACATCGGTCGGCGTAGCCCCCAGCGGGAAACCGACTACCGTGCAGATAGCAACGTCACTGCCTTTCAGCAGCTGGGCGCACAGCCTGACGTTGCTGGGATTGACGCAGACCGAGGCGAAGCCGTACTTGCGGGCCTCGGAGCACAACTGAGCGATCTCATCGTGGCTGGCTTCCGGCTTGAGCAGAGTGTGGTCGATCAGTCCGGCCAGCCGTCCTTCAGGAGGCGCGATTCCGAGCGTACTGGCCACCCGGTCTGCTCCGGCCGCGATCATTGGATGGACCCGATCGGGATCGCTGCCGGGCGACCTGCCGTGGTTTCCGTTGGCCCCGCCGTCCAATCTGAGCATCACCTGCTGGGTAATGCTTTCGATGAGCCGCTCCACTCCCGCCTCGTCCAGGTCTTTCAATCCGATCTGCTCCCGTTGCGCTTCTACGGCCGCTCCCACAGCTACTGAGACTGCTGAGTGCTGGGGAGCTCGCCCAGCTGCGGATGGCTCATCGGACGGGCGCTCCCTGGCGGAGATACCGGCGTTCGATGTTCGAAATTTTGTCTACCCGCGCCGCATGCCGGCCGCCGGCGAAAGAGGTCGTTAAGAACGTAGTCAGAATCGAGTTCGCCAGGATTTCCCCGATCAGGCCGGCGCCCAGGGTCAGCAAATTGGCGTCGTTGTGCTCGCGACTGTTCAGCGCGGTGGCCTGGTCATAGCACATCGCGGCCCGCACTCCCGGAACCTTGTTGGCCGCCATGCAGGACCCAATCCCCGCCCCGTCCACCATCACCCCGCGCCAGGCCCGCCCGTTGGCGACCAGCTGGGCGACGGCGAAGGCATAGTCGGGATAGTCCACCGGCCGGTCGCTCTGGGTCCCGCAGTCCAATACCTCGTAGCCCCACTCGGCTAAGCTGCGCATCAGGGTTTCCTTCAGCTTGTAGCCGCCATGGTCGGCGCCAAGGGCGATCGCCCGACCGTTCCCCGGCTGACGGCCGCCGTTCGGACCGCCCAGGCTAATCTTCCGTTCGAGCGCGAGCTGGCGAGCCAGGGGCGTTACCAGGGCTCCCTCCGGGATAGGCAGTGTGCCTCCCGGAGGCACGGACTGGACTGCCTGCTCCGCGATCAACGGCCGCGGCTGAACGCGGGTGGACAGCCCAAGAGTCCGGTACACGACCCGCCGGACGATCCGTCGGACCCGATCCTCAGTCCACATCGCAGACCTCGGGACCGAGCCGGCTCCGCAGCAAAAGGTCCGGCGGAGGCTGGCGTTTCAGAACCAGGTTCATCGGGTCCGCCGCGCCCGCCGTTCCCCGTGTCCAGCGATTGCCATGATTTCGACTTCGAAACTGGATCGGTCTCCCCGAAACAAGGCGTCAAAGTACTCAAGCGCAGCGCCGTCGGCGGTGTAGCTCACGCTTCGCAACCGGATGAGCGGCGCGCCGACCTTCAGCTTGAGCAGCTTGGCTTCGGCCTCGCCGGCCAGCACCGCCTCGATGCTACGGGTGCCGCGGCCGAGCTTCAATCCACATTCCTCATCCAGGAATGCGTAGAGCGAGCGCTTTTGTAGGTCAGCCTGGATCAGCGAACGGCAGCGTTCATACGGCAGATAGGACGTCACCAGCACAATTGGCTCCCCCTCCACAAAGCGCAGCCGGACCAGCTTGACCACCGGGGTCAGGCGCTCCAGCCCAAGATTGGAGGCCACCTCGGAGTCGGCCGGCACCAACACCTGTTCCAGTACCTGATTCACAACCGGCACGCCGCGTTCCGCCAGCTCCTGGTAGAAGCCCTCCAGCGACTGGACCAGGCCACGGCTCGCAATCTTCGGCTGGGCCACGAACGTCCCTTTCCCCTTCTGCCGTACGACCAGGCCTTGATAGGTCAGGTCCTGCAGCGCTTGCCGCACCACCGTGCGGCTGACCTCGAAGCTCTGCCCAAGCTCGGCCTCGCTCGGGATCAAGTCTCCCGGCCGCCACTCCCCCTGCTCGATTCGCTCCTGCAGCTGGGTCTTCAGCTGGAGGTAATAAGGGGTGTGCGATCTTCGATCAATTCTGGCTTTGATGCCAAATGCCTCCTGCCTGCGACTGCCTTCGCCTAGATATTATAATGTAATTATAGAATTAGTATCCTAGGATTACAGGTAATTCATTCTACAACGGCTCTGGGCCGGAGTCAACACCCTGAGCTGGCTTTAGGCTCGTGTGCGGAGACCGTGGGGTACCCCCCTGCCATTTCAACCCAAAAGGGTCGTCCGGGTCGGTCTGAGTCAGGCTACGGCCTGCACCTGCCCAAGCCACTTGACCCAGAACCAGCCTCTTCGGCCGGGGACCACCGCCCGCAGCGGAAATCCGCGTCGGTGGGCCAAAATTTCGCCCCCGACGTGAGTGGCCAGCAGGATGTGCCCTGCTTAGGCCGGAGCGAAGAGATGTCCGTATCCGGCCACGGTCTGCAACCAGATCAACCTCGGGAGCTGGTCAAACCCCAACTCTCGCAGCAGGTCGCCCGAGCCTCCCCTGTTATCCCGAGCTAGGCGGTTCTGCTTGACCAGAGGGCATAGCCCAGCCAGATCGCACCGAGGCCGAAGATGACGACCCCGATCAGGCGGATGAGCACGATGCCTATTCCGGCAACGTTCATCACTGCCCCGACAATGAGCAATACCGCGGCCCAACGCGGCAGGACGCCTGCCCAGATGGTGACGAGGCTGAAAACGATAAACCCATAGAGAAAAGGGCCATACCCCAGGGGGAAAAAGCGGCCGAGGGGCCCTGTCCCGACAGGGGAGAAAGTCAACGCGTAAAGCTGGCCCAGAGAGAGGGCAAGGCCGATCATCGCTACGACGAATCCGACCAGCCCAGGAATTCCAGACCGCTCGAGCTGCCGGACATACATTCCCACCAACGCAAATAAGCCGACTGTCACACCGGCGAAGGCCAGTTCCACGGCAAGGATTGGGGGACCCTTGGAAATTCGAACGATGCCACTAGCGGCAAGTAGCACACCGAACAGAACGCTTGCCAGCCCGCTCCAACGAATCAGGTTTCTTGCAGACATGATGTTTTCCTTTCATGGCACACTGAAGATGAGGTTTGTCCGCAGATGCTAATCCCATGAGGGGGTTTCGATTGATGCAGGTCACCTCCTTTCTATTGCGTGGGGCGAAATTGTTGCGAACGGCATAACAGCCTTACACTGCGGTCGAATGTCCTCCCCAAACCGCAGCGCAGCGAGCGCAGTGAGATCAGCCCCTTCCACGGCACCGGCGCGATCAAGGCCCAGCCCGCCCACCGGTGAACCTCGAATGCCCATCCCTGCAAAGAGAAGACCAAGCCGTATAGTCCGGTAAGCGTCAGCAAGCCGGTCAGCGCGAGGATTGCGCTATTGGTGAAGCGGAGGATCACGCCGGCAAACTCTCATGGCTTCAGGGCCCGCCAGAACGAGGTGAATTGGGCTTCGTTTAGCACTCCCAGCTCCCACAATCGGGCATCCGGTACGCTAATTTCCAGTAGCCCGACCGAGACGCCCTCGCCGTTGAGCGAGATCACGAGCAAGCGATCCACGGTCGGAACCAGCAATCGAGCGGCCACTTGCGATCCTGCAAACGTCACAAGGCTTTGTTGAGCCAGAAACTCGGCGGATCCGGGCTCGCCGACGGCCACGTGCGCCAGCAGCAGCAGGTTCTCTCCGCCCTCCCCCGGCCGGAACTCGGCCCGAGCCTCGATCCCGATAGCCGCTAGCCCCTCCCGCAGCGTGTCGAGCGCGACTCTGCCTGCATATTGACTGCGTTGGGCGATTTCGGGCGGCAAGACCGCATCCGAGAAGCCCGCCACCCGACGGCACTGCAGGAGATAATCGCGGGCCGCGCTGAGCGCAGTGTCCAGCCGGACCGCTTCCTGCAAATGAGGGATGGCGCTCGAACAATCGCCCCGCGAAAGATGAGTGAGCGCCAGGCCGTACGAGGCCTGAGCGACCTCTTTTGCAGTCGCGCCTTGTTCGAGGTAGATGTCGAGCGCCCGCTGGAAACTGGACTCGGCCTGGCCCGCATCGCCTCGATTGAGATACATTCTTCCTAGCAGAATGTGATGGTCGCCTTGATTCGGTTCGAGCTCAATGGCTCGCCGATAGGCGGCCTCCGCCTGCTCCCACTGACTTAGGCAAGCGTAGGCAAAGCCCACCGCCGCGTGATTGGTCCCGGTCCGGGGGTGGAGTTCGACCGCTTTCGTGAATTGGCTGAGCGCGTCCTGGCAGGCCTGCTGAGCGTAGTAGACGTACCCGAGCCCGAGATACCCGGTCTCGTTTTTCGGATCGGCCCGGATCGCGGCCTTGCGTTCAGCTTCGGCATCCTGATCGCGGCCGGCGTCCAGGTACACCCCGCCGAGGCAGTCGTGCCCCTCCGAGCCGGCCGGCGCCAACTCCAGGACCCGCTCGCAGTAAGCGATCGCTTGATCGAACTCGCCCCGATCGCTGTGCACTCGGGCGAGCAACAGCAAGGTGATGTAATCGTCCGGCGCCAGTTGTTGAGCCGATTCCAACCACCGTTCACCGGTCTGCAGATCGTCGGCCTGATATAG
>JAHFAU010000130.1 GCA_023250385.1 Anaerolineales bacterium | reverse complement strand
CCACATGCGGGTTGGCGATCGCGGCCAGCAGCCGGGCCGTGACCTTTTCCCGACTCTGCCTCAATGAGGTGTGCAAGGAGGCGATCACCAGATCGAGTTCGGCCAGCACTTCGTCCGGGTAATCGAGCCGTCCGTCCGCCAGGATCTCTACTTCCGACCCATGGAGCAACACGAATCCCTTCGGCAGGCGCTTGCGAACGGCGGCGATTTCCTTACGTTGCTTGCGGAGCCGTTCGACAGTCAGGCCATTGGCGACTCCCAGACTCTTGGAATGATCGGTAATTGCAAGCAGCCGGTGTCCCTCTGCCCGAGCAGCCTTGACCATTTGCTCGATCGTGTTGGCCCCGTCGCTCCAGGTCGAGTGGGAGTGCAGCTCGGCCTTCAGATCGGCGAGTTCGATCAATTCGGGAAGCGTGCCATCCAGCGCGGCCTGGATTTCTCCCCGGTCTTCCCTCAATTCGGGGGCGATCCAGGGCATCCCCAGGCGCTCATAGACCTCGGCTTCGTCGGCGCAGGTGATCTCGCTCCCATCCTCGCGTTTGAAAGCCTGATCTGAGAGCGACAGGCCCTGGTCCAGAGCGATTTCTCGCAGCCGCACATTGTGATCTTTTGAGCCGGTGGCGTATTGCAGAGCAGTCCCGAATCTGGCCGAAGGGTGGGTCCAGACCTGGACCCGCAGCCCGTCGACGAGCTCGACGCTGGTCTTGGTCGGACCCTGGCTGCGCACCCGACTGATGATGGGTTGCTTGACGAAGGATTGCATGACCGGCTCGGGTTTGTCGGTCGAAACGAGCAGGTCGAGGTCGCCGACGCTCTCCCGCATCCGCCGCAAGCTGCCTGCCGCCTCAGCTGCCTTCACGGCCGGATGTTTGCGAAGCTCGCCGAGCAGCTGCTCGGCGATCGGCAGCGCCACGCCAATGGAAAGCCTGCCGGTCTGTCGCCGGGACAGCGCCTCGATGCTCTCGAGGATGCGGGCTTCGGAACGAGCCCCCATCCCCGGGAGGTCTCGCAACTCGCCGCGCTTGGCTGCCGTCTTCAGGGCCTTGATCGAGGTGATGCCAAGTTCCTTCCAAAACCGGGCTGCCTTCTTCGGTCCAACGTCGCTGACTTTCAGCATCCCGAGCAGGCCGATCGGGATCTCCTTCTTCAGTTTCTCGTAGAACTCGAGCTTGCCTGTCCCCAGCAGCTCATCGATCTTGCTTGCGATCGCGTTGCCTACGCCCGGGATTTCCTCAAGTTGGCCCTCCTTCCAAACGGTATTGATGTCGCGGCCGAGGTTCTTGAGCGCCTCGGCCCCTCGGCGATAGGCAAGCACCCGATAGATCTGTTCGCCTTTGATCTCCAGCAGATCGGCGATATCTTCAAAGACTTGAGCCACTTCACTGTTGTTCATCGGCTGACAGATCCCATCTGGATCGGTCGATTCTAAGCGATCTACTGCGCGGCCCGAGGGAGCCGGTCCAGGCTCGCATGATATGCTACCCCGGGCTGCCAGCATGTTCGAATTCAGCGGAAATCTTCACGTGCACAGCACATTCTCCGACGGACACGGCACCCATGACCAGATCGCCGCTGCGGCGCTTCAGGCCGGCCTGGATTTTGTGGTGGTGACCGACCACAACCAGCGGCCGGATGGGCTGGACGGCTACCGTTTCGGCCGCGACCAGCGATTGCTGATGCTCATTGGGGAAGAGGTCCACGATCCGAAGCGAATCCCCGAGAAATCCCATCTGCTGGTTTATGAGGCCCGGCGGGCGATGGCCGAGTTCGGAAAAGTCCCCCAGGAGCTCATCGAGCAAACTGCGCGCCATGGGGGTCTCTCATTCTTGGCCCACCCGTTCGACTGTGCCGCGCCCCGGTTCAAGCAAAGCGATCTCTCTTGGGATGACTGGCAGGTCGAGGGGTACACCGGACTCGAGTTGTGGAATTTCATGGTGGACTACAAGTGCAGGCTGCGCAGCCTGCCGGAGGCGATCTTCTACAGCTACTTTCCCAGCCGGATTGCCCGAGGCGCCAACCGCCGGGCCCTCGCCCTCTGGGACTCGCTGCTCGGGAGTGGTAAGCGAGTCGTCGCCATTGGCAATTCCGACGCGCACGCCCTTCCGGCCAGGTGGGGACCGCTGAGGCGCACCCTGTTCCCGTATGCGTGGCTGTTTCGGGCCGTGAACACCCATGTGCTCTGCGAGCAGGACCTGAGCGGCGAGCCAGACCGGGATCGGGCGCTCCTATTCGAGGCCATTCGCCTCGGCCGCTGTTTCATTGGCTACGACCTGCCCGCCGACACCCGGGGGTTCATGTTCAGCGGCAATTCTGAGCATGGCACCGCAGTGATGGGGGACTCATTGACCTTTGATCTGGGGGCGACTCTCCAAGTCCGCAGCCCGGTTCCCGGCAAGATCCGAATCTTGCGGTCCGGGAGCCTGGTCCGCGAATGGAGCGCGGCCCAACATGCCGTGCTGACGATCAGTGAGCCTGGTCCTTACCGGGCCGAAGTCCATTTACCGAGTGGCAGCCGGTTCCGCCCCTGGATCTACAGCAACCCGATCTTCGCTCAGCGAATCTCGCGTCGGGTGTCCCCGGCTTCAGTGATATAGTCGGCGGCGCGATGTCCGAATTTAGATTGCACGCTCCCTTCGTGGCCACCGGAGACCAGCCGGAGGCGATTCGCCTGCTCGCTGAAGGGCTGCGCCGGGGAGACCAGCATCAGGTCCTGCTCGGGGCGACCGGAACCGGGAAAACTTTCAGTGTGGCCAGCTTGATCGCCGAACTGCAGCGCCCTACCCTGGTCATGTCCCACAACAAGACCCTGGCCGCCCAGCTCTTCGCAGAATTCAAGGACTTCTTCCCGGACAGTGCGGTGGAGTACTTCGTCTCCTACTACGACTATTACCAGCCGGAGGCTTACGTCCCGAAGCACGACCTGTACATCGAGAAAGAGACGGATATCAATGAAGACATCGAGCGGATGCGGCTCTCGGCGACCGCCTCTGTGCTCTCCCGCCGCGATGTGGTAATAGTGGCCTCGGTGTCCTGCATCTACGGCATCGGCAACCCCGAGGCCTACGGTCGGATCGTGATCCACTTAGAGCGCGGTGGGGTCTACCGCAGAGAGGCGGTGCTGCGCCAGCTGGTCGAGAGCCACTATGGTCGCAATGACCTCACCCTGAAGCCAGGAACTTTCCGAGTGCGAGGTGATACCCTCGAGGTGGTTCCGGCCTATCAGGAGCACGGCTTGCGAATTGGGTTCTTTGGAGATGAAGTTGAGCGGATCGTCGAGTTTGACTACCTCACCGGAGAACTGCTGGTCGAGCATCAGACGATCGACATCTTCCCCGCCAAGCACTTCATCACCGAGCAGGAGAAGCTCCAGGCTGCCATCGCTGGGATCGAGACCGAACTAGCCAACCAGGTCTTGGTCTTCAAGCAGCAGGGCCGACAGCTTGAAGCCCAACGCCTCGAACAGCGCACCCGCTACGACCTCGAGATGCTGCGGGAGGTCGGCTACTGCTCCGGTATCGAGAACTACTCCCGCCATCTCGACCAGCGCCCGGCCGGTTCGCCGCCCTGGACGTTGATCGACTACTTCCCCCCCGACTTCCTGCTGGTGATCGACGAGAGCCACATGACCATCCCTCAGATCGGGGGGATGTTCGCCGGTGATCGATCCCGCAAGGAAACTCTGGTGGACTTCGGGTTCCGGCTCCCCTCGGCGATCGACAATCGCCCGCTCTCATTCGCAGAGTTCCGCGCTCGCACCGGGCAGGTTGTTTACACTTCGGCTACCCCGGGGCCGTATGAAATGGAACTTGCCACCCAGGTGGTCGAGCAGGTGATTCGGCCAACCGGGCTGGTCGATCCGCAGATCGTGGTTCGGCCGGTCGAGGGACAGATTGACAACCTGGTGTCAGAGATCACCCGTCGGACCGGGATCGGGCAACGGACCCTGGTGACCACTCTCACCAAGCGAATGGCGGAGGATCTGGCGGATTATTTGCGTGAGCTGGGGGTGAAGGTCCACTACCTGCATTCCGAGATTGACACCTTGGACCGGGTCGGCATTCTGCGCGACCTGCGGTTGGGGGTCTATGATGTCGTGGTCGGGATCAATTTGCTCCGGGAGGGGCTCGATCTTCCGGAAGTTTCCCTGGTGGCGATCCTGGATGCCGACAAAGAGGGTTTCCTGCGTTCCAGTACCGCGCTCATCCAGACCGTCGGTCGGGCAGCTCGGCACGTGGAAGGCACGGTCATCATGTACGCGGACCAGATGACCGCTTCGATGCGGGCTGCCATCGAAGAGACCGACCGGCGGCGAGCCAAGCAAGTTCGCTTCAACCAGGAGCACGGCATCGAACCGGCCAGCATCGTGAAGGCGGTCCGGGATCTGACCGATCAAGTCGCAATCCACGCCGTCGGAGAGCCCCGCGGCGAGTACCGCACCACAATTCCCGCTCAACTGCCGAAAGACGAGCTATCCCGGCTGATCAAGGAACTCGAGAAAGAAATGCGGGCCGCGGCCGAATCGCTGGAGTTTGAGAAAGCGGCCACGCTGCGGGACCAGATCTTAGAATTCCGCCAGACCCTGG
>JAHFAU010000038.1 GCA_023250385.1 Anaerolineales bacterium | reverse complement strand
GAAAAAGCCCCCGTGCGCACGGGGGCTTTCGTTTGCAGGTTCAGGCTGGCTTAGATCTTGATGACGTCGGCCGCCTGCAGACCCTTGGGGCCCTGCTGGATGGCGAACTCCACCCGCTGGCCTTCCTCGAGGGTGCGGAAGCCGTCGCCCGAGATCGCCGAGAAGTGGACGAATACATCGTCGCCGTCTTCGCGCTCGATGAATCCGTAGCCCTTCTTCTCATTGAACCACTTCACTGAACCCTGTACTCGGTCCGACATGTGTTTCTTTGCCTCCTTAAGGCAGTCTTAGATATAGGTGCCTGTATCGTTCTCGGAGGCCGGGTGGGGGCTTAACCACATCGGCCTGAGCTGCGCACGCTCAGGCCAAGATCTCACGACTTCCAGACAGAACTTTCATGCAACCTACAGCCGTCAATGTTACCACGGCTTTCTTCGAGCGCAAGTGGTCCCCAAAAAGCTGGCAGCGAGAGTGTCGCGGCCGCGGACCGTCCGAAGCCGGCCCTCCCGCTGCGCCGGCCCGGGTCCGGACCTCCAGGCGCGACACTCAAGGTCGCATCCCTTATAATGTCGGGCTTCTGCCCGGAGTATCAATGGACCGCCGATTCGCCATTTTGTTCACGATCGTCTTCGTCGACCTCATCGGATTCGGGATCGTCATCCCGGTCCTGATGCTGCACGCTCAAGAGTCTTTCGGGGCAACCGATCTGCAAGCGACCGCGCTGCTGACTTCGTACTCGGCCGGGCTGGTGGTGGCTGGGCCGCTGTTGGGACGGCTCTCGGATGCCTATGGCCGAAGGCCGGTGCTGATCCTGAGCCAGATCGGGACCTTCATCGGTTTCCTGGTGCTGGGTTTCGCCAATTCACTGTTCCTGCTCTATGTCGGGCGGATCATCGATGGGATCTCTGGAGGCAATATCACGACCGCTCAGGCCTACATCAACGACATCACGACCGAGAAGAACCGGGCCCGCGGGTTCGGGATCATCGCCGCCGCCTTCGGGGCGGGCTTCATCGTTGGACCCGCGCTTGGGGGCCTGGTGGTCAACCTGGCCGCCAATATCGAGTCGCTGGCTGCCTACAGCCAGAACGCGCCATTCTTCGTCGCGGCCTTCTTTTCGCTGCTCTCGATCCTTGGCACGACATTCGTGCTGCCGGAAACGTTGTCGCCGGCCGAGCGGCATCCCTTCGGTCAGCCTGAGGCACGCCGCACCGGGGAGGGCGGCCTGCTGGATGTCCTGCGCATAGCCAACGTGCGGCTCCTGCTGATGTTCTCATTCATCGCGTTTCTGGGCTTTGCGATGCTGCAATCGACCTTCCCGCTCTTCGCCCGCCGCAATCTCTTTCCAACCCTCCCGCTGCACACGGTGGAGCGCAACATCGGGTTCTTGCTGACCTGGGTGGGGGTGATCAGCGTCACGACTCAGAGTTTCTTTGTGGGTCCGCTGGTCAATCGCTACGGCGAGCGGCGGCTGGTTTCGGCTTCGGCCTTCGCCCGGATTCTGGCCTTCTTGGGCACCGCACTGTCGCGCAATCCGATCACTGCAGGACTGTCATTCATTCCGTTGGCCGCTGCCAACGCGGTTAACCAACCCTCGTTGACCTCGATCATCAGCCGTTTTTCTCCGCCGCACATGCGCGGCCGGGTGCTGGGGGCCTTCCAGTCCTCCAACAGCTTGACGTTGGTGGTCGGGCCGATCCTTGCTGGCCTGCTGCTTCAGACGCATATCGACGGAGTGCCACCAGCGACCGAGGCGGCACTGCCCCTGTTCGTGGCGGCCGGGCTGATGGCGATCGCCTTCCTGATCAGCTTTCGCATTCTGAGAATGGACCTTCCCAGCCAGGAGACGGCCCCGGCTCGACCCTCGCCTGCCGCGGCGCCATAACTGGTTAACAAAAAGAAAGCCCCCGCCAAGCGGGGGCTTATTGGTCTGGGTTGAGTTCGGCCTACAGAACCTTGACGTCCGCGGCTTGCAAACCCTTCGGACCTTCCTGAATTGAGAACTCGACCTGCTGACCCTCGTCGAGGGTTCGAAAGCCTTCGCCCTGGATGGCGCTGAAGTGGACGAAGACATCGTCGCCGCCCTCCCGCTCAATGAAGCCGTAGCCCTTATTGTCGCTGAACCACTTTACTGTTCCAGTAATTCGATCCGTCACTTCGTCCTGCCTCCTTCGGGCGGAAGATTTTCCGCGTGCGACCTCCAGGGTGGCGGGGCAAGTATACCGCGCCGACTGGCTATAATCGGATAGTCCGGCGCACCAACCGCAGACGGAAAGCCGCGCCAATCCAATGCCAACCAACCTGCCGCCCCAATACTTCGAGGCCGAAAAGCGCTACAAAGAGGCCAAGGATCCGGGGGAAAAGGTAGAGCGCCTCGAAGAGCTGATCGGCACGATCCCCAAGCACAAGGGGACCGATCACCTGCGGGCCGATCTGCGCCGGAAACTTTCCAAACTCAAAACCGCCGCTCAACCACGCAAGAAGGGCGCCCGCCGCGATCCGGCCTGGAACATTCCGCGGGAAGGGGCCCGGCGAGCGGTGTTGCTGGGCTGCTCAAACGCCGGCAAGTCGGCGCTGCTGGCCGCTCTCACCAACGCGGATCCGGAGGTCTCGGAGGCGCCTTTCACCAGCTGGACGCCGACGCCGGGGATGATGCTGGTGGAAAACGTGCAGATCCAGCTGATCGACACGCCCTCGGTCGACCGCGACTACCTCGAGCCGACGCTGATGGATCTGGTCCGCTCGGCCGACCTGCTTCTCGTGGTGGTTGATCTGAGTGCCGACCCGAACCAGCAGCTCGAGCGAACATTGAATCTGCTCGAAGAGCAGCGGATCCACCCGCTGCGCTGGAAGGATCGCTTCGACGACGGAGTTCGGCGGAACTTCCTGCCGATCCTGGTAGTGGCGAATAAATGCGATGGCGCGGCCGACGACGAGACCTTTCAGATCTTCCGGCGGCTGCTGGATGAGGACTGGAATTCGATCGCGGTCTCGGCCCGCTCAGGGCGCGAGCTGGAACAGCTGCGGATAGCCGTTTTCGAACGGTTAGAGATCATGCGCATCTTCTCCAGGGCACCGGGGCGGGAGCCCGACTTCAATACTCCCTTCGTAATGCGTAAGGGAAGCACCCTCCAAGAGTTCGCCGCTCAGCTCCACCACGACTTCTATGACAAACTCAGAACGGCCAGGGTGTGGGGCACGGGCGTCTACGATGGACAGCTGGTCGCCCGCGAGCACGTGTTGCACGATGGGGACATCGTCGAACTGCGGATTTAGACGGAATCAAAAATCCCCTGCACCCCGCAGGGGACACAGAGGATCAGGTCTCTCAGTAGCAGTTTGGCGCCCTACCGCCGCGGCCGAGCCCGACGAGCCCCATTCCGCCGAGCGCGGGGAACGTTCTGCCGGCGTCCGTTTCCATTCGATGGGCGCGGTCTGGGTTTGCCACTTCCGTTGCCATCACCCTTGGGCCGGCTCTCCGGGTTAAAGCCCTCGTAGTTGAAATCCGCCAGCCGCAGGCGCTGGAGCGGCTCGCCCAGCACCCGCTCGACTTGGCGCACGATCGGCTCGTCCTCCGGCTGGGCCAGTGTCAGCGCCTCACCGGTCTGCTCGGCGCGGCCGGTGCGGCCGACACGGTGGGTGTAGGCATCGGCCGTATCCGGCATGTCGTAGTTGATCACGTGGGCGATGCCGGCCACGTCGATTCCGCGCGAGGCGACGTCGGTGGCCACCAGGATGTCGTACTTGTTTCCCCGGAAACCGTCGATTGCATCCTGCCGCCGATTCTGAGTCATGTTGCCTTGCAGTTGCTGCACTCGGTAGCCCTGCTTATCCAGGTCGCGGGCCAGCGAACGCGCCCGATGCTTGGTGCGGGTGAAGATCAACGCCCGCCCGGCGGCCCGGCGCTCCAGCACGGCCAGGAGCAGCTGCTTCTTGAGCCCGCTGGAAACCGGATAAAGCGCATGCGAGACCGTCTTGGGCGGCGCGATGACCCCGATCTGCACCGTCGCAGGATTGTGCAGGATGCTGTCCGCCAGGGTACGGATTTCGTCGGGCATGGTGGCCGCGAAGAACAAGGTCTGACGCCGCTGCGGCACCAGCTTGAGGATGCGGCGGATGTCCGGCAGGAAGCCCATGTCGCACATGCGATCGGCTTCGTCCAGCACCAGCACCTCAACCCGCGAGAGATCGAGGCTGCGCTCGCCGGCCAGGTCGAGCAGGCGTCCGGGGCAGGCGACAACGACGTCGGCGCCGCGGCGCAGCCCTTCGACTTGGCGGACCTTGCTGACCCCGCCGTAGATCGCCACGCTGCGCACGCCGGTGCGCTTTCCGAAGATGCGGGTCGCCTGGTGAATCTGCTCGGCAAGCTCGCGGGTGGGGGCCAGGATCAGTGCTCGCACGCCGCGCCCCGGGTTGGCCAGCAACCGCTGCAGGATCGGCAGCATGAAAGCTGCCGTTTTGCCGGTGCCGGTCTGGGCGATGCCCAAGAGGTCGCGCCCGGCCAGGATCGGTGGGATAGCTTGCTGTTGGATCGGAGTGGGCTCGGAATAGCCCGCCGATTGGATGCCGGCGCGAACGCGGGCATCGAGAGGAAATCGTTCGAAGGTCACTAAGAGAGCTCCTTGGCTATGTGTTGAGCCAAGTCGCACCCTCAGCCCCACATCAACAAGAATTGGCAGCCCTATGCTGCCAATCATAGAGAAAACAGGCCCCGGACTTGATATCCGGGATCGCGAGCCAGCAGTATACCCTGCCCGACGCCGGATGTCCAGCCTGAGGGGTCCGGCGCAATTGGGCCAGCAAGGTTCACAGCGACGAAGAAAGCCAGAGCTGCTGTGTCTGACACTCACCGATCGGGACGTTGAGACGAGCGCGGCGCTCGCCGGCAGCATTCTAGGTAAGGGAGCGCGGCATCTTGACGCGCGCATAGGCCCCCACTAGAATTCGGGGTTCTACTGACCGAGACCTCGCCTCCAACTACAACGACCCGAGAAAATTGAAAGTGGCCCGTTCGCCAGTCGCGCAAGATTCGGGGTGCATGCCGCGGTACTTGCCCGCTTGGCGCGGCCGGCGGCCCTGTGTGAAGTTTGCTTGAATTCCCTTACGTCCGCTTGCGCGGGACTTTTGCTCTTCACGGCGTCTAAATCAATTGCTCCATATTTCACAATGAAAGGCAGGTGAGGCCACTCCGGACAAGAATTCGTACCAAGTGACATGATCTACTCGAACAACACCATTCCAATAAGGAGGAGGACGTGAGGAAAGTTTCGTACTTGTTCTGGTTGACGGCGGTGCTCGGGCTGGGTCTGGTCGCCTGTGCCCAGGCCGCGCCGGCGCCCGAAGGCGGCCCGCTGCAGAAAGTCGGCGAGGGCGAAGGCTCCGTGTCGATCGTGAACTGGGCGGGCTACATCGAGCGCGGCGCCACAGACCCGGCGTTTGACTGGGTGACCGACTTCGAGGCCCAAACCGGTTGCAAGGTTCAGGAGAAGATTGCGGCGACCTCGGACGAGATGGTGGCGCTGATGACCGAGGGCGGGTTCGATCTGGTGACCGCCTCCGGCGACGCCAGCAACCGGCTGATCTCGGCCGGACTGGTGCAGGAGATCAATACCGACCTGGTACCGAGCTACAGCACGGTCGACGAGCGCCTGCAGAATGCGCCGTGGCACACGGTCGATAAGGATGGCGACGGCACCCCGGAGCACTACGGCGTGCCGTACCAGTGGGGTTCCAACGTGTTGATGTACAACACGGAGGTCTTCAGCGAGCCGCCGACCAGCTGGAGCGTGGTCTTCGAGGAGACGACCCTCGGCGACGGTGAGTCGAACGCCGGCAGGGTCGAGGCCTACGATGGTCCGATCTACATCGCCGATGCGGCGCTGTACTTGATGTACCACAACCCGGAGCTGGGCATCCAGGATCCCTACGAGCTGACCCGGGATCAGTTCAACGCGTCGTTGGACTTGCTGCGGCAGCAGCGCGAGCTGGTCAACCGCTACTGGCACGACGTTGGCCTCCAGATCCAAGACTTCACGAACGAGGGCGTGGTGGCGGCGAGCTCCTGGCCGTATCAGGTCAACCTACTAGTGTTCGATGAGCAGCCCATCGCGAGCGTGATCCCGGTCGAAGGGGCCACCGGGTGGGCGGACACCACGATGATGCACACCAACGCGCCCCACCCGAACTGCGCGTACAAGTGGCTGGAGCACTCGCTCAATGCGAAGCTGCAGGGCGACCTGGCCTCTTGGTTTGGCTCGGTTCCGGTCGTGCTGTCGGCCTGCGAGGGCAACGCCTTGCTCACGGACGAAGGTTGCGATGTCAACGGCATGGGGAATTTCGCTCGAACCAGCTTCTGGAAGACTCCTGCCGCGGCCTGCGGTTTTGATCCGGCCGGTGACGCCGGGCCAACCGACTGTGTCCCGTATCACGAGTGGGTCACCAACATGATTGCGGTGATCGGCGGTCGCTAACCCAGGACTGCCTGCTGGCCGGCGGACCTCGCCACCAGCCTCTCCCCACGGTCCGGTGGGGAGGGAGTGAGGGCGAGCTCTCGGAAATTCGGAGGACGGAATGGACTATCAACTGTGGATCGATGGGAAGTGGCTGCCGAGCAAAGGCGGGGGGACGATGGCGATCCTCAATCCCGCGACCGAAGAGGTAATTGCGCACGTAGTCGACGGCAGCCGGGCGGATGTCGATCGGGCGGTTCAGGCGGCGAAGACTGCCTACTACGATGGGCGCTGGTCGAAACGAACTCCCAGTGAGCGGTCGAAGATTCTGTGGAAGCTGGCAGACTTGCTTGAAGCCCGGATGGCCGATTTCGCCCGAGCAGAGTCCGAGAACACCGGCAAGCCCTATAACTTTGTCAGCCTTGGCGCCGACCTGCCCTTCGCGGTGGACAACCTGCGATTTTTTGCGTCGGCGGCTCGCGATGTCCACGGCTCGCATGCCGGCGAATACCTCGCCGGCTACACGTCGATCTTCCGCCGCGAGCCGGTCGGGGTAGTCGGTCAGATTACGCCTTGGAACTACCCGCTGATGATGGCGGTCTGGAAGATCGGGCCGGCCCTGGCGGCGGGTTGCACTGCGGTGCTGAAACCGGCCCCCACAACGCCGATTACATCGTTGATGCTGGCCGAGCTTTCCAAAGAGGCCGGTTTGCCGGACGGGGTGTTCAACATCGTTACCGGCGGCAATGAGAGCGGCCAGGCGCTGGTAGAGCATCCGGATGTGCGGATGGTGAGCCTCACCGGCTCGCCGCGGACCGGGATGCGGGTGATGGAGACCGCCGCAAAGACCCTGAAGCGAGTCCACCTCGAGCTGGGCGGCAAAGCTCCGCTGCTGGTCTTCGATGACGCAGACGCCGATCTGGTGGTTTCCAAGGTGACGCTGGCCGCGACCTTCAACACCGGACAAGACTGCACTGCGGCCACCCGGGTCTACGTGGACCAGGGTCGCTTCAAACCGCTGCAGGAAGCCCTGGTCGAAGGTATGCGGGCGGTGCAGATCGGAGAACCCTTTGCGGACGGCGTGGCGATGGGCCCGTTGATTTCCGCGGTCCAGCGGGAGCGGGTGCAGGGGTTTGTGGACCGGGCCAAGGCCGGTGGGGCGCGGGTGCTGACCGGCGGCGGAGTCCCAAAGGCTCACCCGCGAGGCTTCTACTTCGAGCCCACGGTCGTGGTGGGAGCCGATCAGAAGTCCGAGATCATCCAGAGCGAAGTCTTCGGGCCGGTGCTCACCATCAGCCCGTTCCAGGACGCCGAAGAAGCGCTGTCTTTGGCGAACGACATTGCCTACGGGCTGTCGGCCTCGATTTTCACCAAAGACATCGGGCGGGCGATGAAGCTCTCTGCCAACATCGAGGCGGGCACCGTGTGGGTCAATGACCACATTCCGATGACGTCTGAAACGCCTCACGGCGGTTTCAAGCACTCCGGGTTTGGCAAGGATCTTTCGACCGAAGCCGTGGGCGATTACCAGATCACCAAGCACGTGATGGTCAGCCACGCTTGATGACCGAACCCCCTGCGCCAGCCATCCGGCTGGACCATGTCAGCCGATCGTTCGGAGAAGTGACCGCGGTTGACAATGTCAGCCTCGATATCCTGGACGGGGAGTTCTTCACGCTGCTCGGTCCTTCCGGCTCAGGGAAAACGACCTGCTTGCGGATTATTGCCGGGTTCGATCAACCCGATGCCGGGCGAGTGCTCTTACACGGTGCGGACGTTACCCAGTTGCCGCCCTACGAGCGTGAGGTCAATACAGTCTTTCAGGATTATGCCCTCTTCCCTCATATGGAGGTGGGAGCGAACATCGCCTATGGGCTGATGATCCGCAGCGTCGCCAAGCCGGAGCGGGTCCGGCGGGTGGCAGAGATGCTCGACCTGGTGCGGATGCCGGGGCTGGAGAGCCGGCGGCCGTCGCAGCTCTCCGGAGGGCAGCGACAGCGGGTGGCGCTGGCCCGGGCTTTGATCCTGCACCCGCGGGTGCTGCTCTTGGACGAGCCGCTCGGGGCCCTGGATCTCAAGCTGCGCCAGCAGATGCAGGTGGAGCTGAAAGCGATTCAGCAGCAGGTTGGGATCACCTTTATCTACGTGACCCACGATCAAGAAGAGGCGCTCACGATGAGCGATCGGGTGGCGGTCTTCAACGTCGGGCGGGTAATTCAGATCGGATCGCCGGCGGAGCTCTACGAGCACCCAGCCTCGCCCTTTGTCGCCGGGTTCGTGGGTGTCTCCAACTTGATCAGCGGCGAGCTGGCGCAGCGGATCACCGGGTCAGCGGAAACCTTCTCAGTTCGACCGGAAAAAATCAGCCTGCAAGCAGTCGAGCAGCCCTCTCCGGATGGCCACGTATCGGTCAAGGGCAGCGTGCGAGACGTGGTCTATCTCGGCGTCCACACCCGCTACCTCATCGAGCTGGAGGGCGGAGGCGATCTGACGGTTGTGGAGCAGAACCGCGACACTACCTCCATGGACGTCATGAGCGCCCGCGGGCGGCAAGTTCGCCTGGTGTGGGACCCAAAACACAATCGGCGAGTCTCCGACGGGGGAGGGGCCGCACTTGACCCCGCAGGCTGACCCGGCGGTCAGGAGGCCGGGCTAAGTGCAGGCGACCGCGCTTGGTGCCCGCCTTCAGCGCCCGGCGCTCCATCGGCTGGGGACCTTCATTTATCTCCGGCCGTGGCTGGTGCTAGCACTGCTGCTCGGTCCCCCGCTGCTTTGGATGGTCGTCATATATCTGGGATCGCTCGCCTCGCTTGTCGTGCAGAGCTTCTACTTTCTCGATCCCTTCACCGGGCAGGTAATTCGCAAGCTCACGCTTTCGACCTACGCTGATCTACTGACACCGGCCAACCTCGAGATCTTCCAGCGGACCGCGTTGATGGCGGCCGCGGTCTCGATCGCTGCCGCGATCCTGGCCTTCCCCTGGGCCTATTACATGGCGCGCTACGCCTCGCGGCGGGCCAAGGCCGCGCTGTATTTGGCAGTTCTGCTACCGCTCTGGTCTTCGTACTTGGTGCGGGTCTACGCCTGGCGGCTGATCCTGGCAAAGGAGGGCATCGTCACCTGGTTCCTCGGCGCGCTGCATCTAGAAGGTGTGCTGGATGCAGTGCTGCGGCTGCCAGTGATTGGAGGGCCGTCGCTGTCGGTCTCGTTTTTGGGGATGTTCATTGTTTTCGTGTACGTCTGGCTTCCCTACATGATCCTCCCGATCCAGGCTGCCCTGGAACGCGTGCCGAAGTCGCTGCTTGAGGCCTCCGGAGATCTGGGTGCCCGGCCGGGGCGCACCTTTCGCCACGTGACCTTGCCACTGGCCCTCCCGGGCGTGTTGGCAGGGTCGATCTTCACCTTCTCGCTGACATTGGGTGACTTCGTGGTGCCCTATTCGCTCGGCAACTCCAGCTACTTCATCGGCCAGGCGGTGCTCTCCTTCACGGGCACGGCCTTCAACATTCCGCTGGCAGCCGCCTTTACCGTAGTGCCAATGGTCATCATGGGCTTCTACTTGATCGGAGCCCGGGAGTTAGGAGCCTTTGAAGCGCTCTAAATCAGCAGGAGGCGCGCCGCTGGGGCTAAAGCTGGCGACATTTGGTGCGATGCTGTTTTTGCACGCGCCGATTGCGGTCATCTTCCTATACGCCTTCACGACCGACGATGCCATCTTCAGCTTCCCGCCACCGGGGTTGACCGTAGACTGGTTTCGAGTGACTCTGAATCGAGCAGACGTGTGGCAGGCGCTCGGACTGTCGCTGCGGGTCGCCTTAGTCGCGACCCTGGTTGCCATCCTATTAGGCACGCTGGCCGCGGCGGCCGTTTATCGAGGCAAGTTCTTCGGTCGGGAAGCAATTTCGTTCGCACTGGTGCTGCCGATCGCGCTGCCGGGTATCGTTAGTGGGATCGCCTTGCGTTCGGCGATTGGGATCATCAACGTTCCATTCAGCTTCTGGACGATCGTAATCGGCCACGCGACCTTCTGCATGGTTGTGGTCTTCAACAACGTGCTGGCCCGCTTCCGCCGGACCGGCAGATCGCAGATTGAGGCCTCCATGGACTTGGGGGGCAATCCGTTTCAGACCTTCCGCTATGTCGTGCTGCCGGCGATCGCCACTGCGCTGCTGGCGGGGGGCATGCTGGCCTTCGCGTTATCTTTCGACGAGATCGTTGTCACTACTTTCACCGCCGGCCAGCAGCAGACCCTCCCCATCTGGATGTTCAGCCAGCTGACGAAGCCGCGCCAGCGGCCCGTGACGAACGTGGTGGCAGTCTTCGTGGTGGCGCTTACCACCATCCCCATACTGCTTGCCAACCGCCTGACCGAACGTACGGTAGAGTAGCCCGCTGCAGAGAAGTCCAAAGGGTTCATTGCGACCCGGCCGGGGCTGGCCTACACTGGTGCGAGGCCAGCCCCGGTGGAGCCCATTCTCCTAAGATCCCGCTTAGAGCGAATTCCGCCCACTCGGCGCCTCTGGCCGCTGTTGCTGCCGCTGTTGTGGGCGGCGCTGGTCGGCTGCAACGCCCCGCTCGCCGCACTGCCCGCCCTCGATCCGGCGCCAACCTTCACAGACACTCCGACTGCCACTGCAACGCCGACGCCGAGCCCCACTCCGACTCGGACCTCAACCCCAACCTCATCGCCCACTCCAACGATTACCTTGACCCCCTCCATTACGCCGACGCCGACCGTCACGCCCACCGCCACCTTCGATTTCCCGGATGTGGAGGTAAACGTGCCGGCCGCCCACTGCCGCTATGGGCCCGACCCGGCCTACTTGCACGCGGGCGACCTGTACCAGGGTGACCACGGGCTCGTGTGGAATCGGAATTACAACGCCAGCTGGCTGTGGGTTCGATTCGACAAACTGACCTATGCCTGCTGGGTTTCGGCCACCGTGGTAGAGGTCACGGGGGATCCCTTCACCGTCGTCACGTATTTTCCGGCACTGCCGAAATCGACCCTGTACGGTCCGGTTCAGAAAGTGAGCGCCGATCGGCAGGAGGACCAGGTGAGCGTGACCTGGGACGAAGTTTGGATGACTGTGGACGATGATCGGGGCTACTTCCTCGCGGTCCGCCTATGTACGGCCGCTGGATTGGTGGACGTCTATGCTCACACGGACGGCACCTCCTACACGTTCACGGATCTGACCACCTGTGGCAGCCAGTCCGGCGGAAAGCTCTACGCGGTAGAGAAGCATGGTTACACCGACCCGGTCGCGATCCCCTGGCCGTGAATCTCTCGCAAGACTCAAGCTACTCTCTCATTCGAGGAGACCGCCCCATGACCCGATCCAGTCTCGTCCCGAACCGAGCCCTGATCATCGTCACCTGCTTGGTGATCTCCACCCTGGCCTGCATCAGCACCGAGCTGAGTGTAGTGTTCGACGCGGACGGGAGCGGCTCAGGCATCGTGCGGTTGGACTTGCTATTCCCCGCAGATCTCTCCGATCAATCCGGCGCCGACATGGCTGAGATGATCGGCAACCTGACTGCTCAGGGATGGGAGGAGGTGAGCCAAGAGCCGGCAGACGCCAGTCACTATCGGATCACCGGGGTCTACCATTTCGGAGACAAAGAAGGGGAGAAGCCGCTCAGTGGGATCATGCCCGAATTCAAATACACGGTCGAGGAAGCCGAGAATCAATACAAGTACTTCACTTTCGAGGGGAAAGCTGATTTCTCGGAGCTGGACGCCCTCTGGACGGAAGCCAAGAACGATTGGGCGGTGAACGGGATTAAGGCCGAGGACACCGAGTTCCTTTTTGACACCGGCGAGCTCGAGATACTCTCGGCGTCGGAAGTTCGAGAATTGATGCAGACCTACGGCGCGCCCAAGGGAGTCATCAAGGTGACCCTCCCAGGCCAGACCCCCGTGGACGCCAACGTGTTTTGGGACAACGAGCAGGAATACATGGACGGTAAGACCGACACCGTGGCCTTCACCTGGGTGCCCGGCCAACGGGCAGTCGCCCAGCTCAAGGTCGCACGGCGGCTAGAGCCGATCGCCCTCGTCAGTCCGGAGCAGGCCCAGACCAATCTCCAGAGTCTCTTGGGCAGCTTCACCGGTGCGATACCAACCGGGTCGATCAATCTGACCGGCCGCCTGTCGGGCCACATTAACAACACCATCGTCGCGTTCTTCAATGAGGGAGCCTACACGTGCTCGGACTATCAGGGGCGAGTGCTGCGTTGGTTGGACGAGATCCGCACCAGCTCCGATCCGAATGTCCGCGGCACGCTGGGCGGACTCGACTATGGCCCAATTCAAACCAACGGAGGCGGGCATCGGGCAGTGGTGGTGTTCCCCCGCGGCACCGATTGGCGGTCGACCGGCACTGTGCTCGATCCGTGGCCGCAGCAGAAACCACTCTCGTTCCCGATCGCCAAGTGGGGTGATGGGATGTGGTTCGTGTCGGGGGCGAATCAGCCGGCCCCTGATCAAGACGCCGGCTCGCTCTATCCCCAACTGACTCAGGGGACATCCTCGTACCCTGCCGCGACAGTCTTGCAAGGGGATCTGAGCCGCGGGCTGGCCCGGCCGACCCGGGTGCTGATGGTCCGCTCGCCGGTCACGGTAATGCTGACTCTGCCCGACGGGAGACGCCTGGGGGCACTCGCCGATGGGACAATCGTCAACGACCTGCCGGGCGAGGCCGACATGTACGCCTTTGCGGTTCCCGATCGGCCGGGGGAGGTCGAGTGGCTGTTCTTTCTCCCAGAGCTCGATTTCGAGGTCGAACTCACCGGATCGGGGTCCGGAGAATTCCATGCCCTCATGGCCAGCCCGGACGGGGCTTATGGCTTCGGCGGCCAGCCGATCGAATCCGGCGAGCTCGCGACCTTCAGCGTCGCAACGAACGGCCTGCCTTCTGATCTCGCGCTGCCGAGCGGCGAGATCGTCCCG
>JAHFAU010000037.1 GCA_023250385.1 Anaerolineales bacterium | reverse complement strand
GTGCGGGACAGCCTGACCCGTCACATCCTTGACTACCATCCCTTCGATGTCGTGGGTTGGGACGGGTACGTGTATCCGTGGATCTTCAACATTCGGGACTACGAGCCCCGCACCGGCATGGTCCATCTGCCGCCCCCCACCCATCAGACCTTCGAAGGCTGGAATTTCGTCGTCTGTTCGTTTGTGCCGCGGCTGTTTGACTACCACCCCCAGGCCATCCCCGCGCCCTACAGCCACTCCAATGTCAACTCGGACGAAGTGATCTACTACTGCGAGGGCAACTTCATGTCTCGCAAGGGGATCGACCGGTGCGATATCACGCTCCATCCGAGCGGCTTGCCGCATGGGCCGCAGCCGGGCGCTACCGAGGCCTCCATTGGCCAGCAGCGCACTGACGAGTTGGCAGTTATGGTCGACACCTTCCGGCCGCTGAACGTCACCATCGATGCGCTGGAGTTCGAGAAGGTCGACTACCAGGCTTCCTGGCTTGGGGGGGAAGGTCCCAAGCGATCGAGTTCGACGACGGGTTGACGGAGCGAGCTTAGTTGGAACGCAGTGCAGGGAACGTTACACCCTGGCGTAGCGTCTGTGCGATCTGAGCGTCCGGTGCCAGGATCCAGAGAGTTTGGTCGCCCAAGAGCTCAAGTGAAGCGTGGCCGAGCGTCGAATCCCAGGCCGCGAGCGTGGTAGCCGATGAAGTCCGCCCCCCGAACCGCGCATCCCCGTACCCCAGGAAAGCGTTGTAGAACTCGTGGGCGTCCCGCACGCTGTCCCAAGCTGTTACCAATACCAGCGCACCCAGATTCTGCTCATCGTGATAAAAGGCGAGTAGGTAATCTCCGCCCCAACCGTCGGCGGCCGGGGCGGACTGCTCCTCGGTGAGCTGCTCACGCAAGGTCAGCTGGGTGTACCACTCACCCAACACGTCCCGATCGATTTCTCGCCAGCCGCTTCCCAGGGCCGCCAGCAGCTCGGCCGGCTCGAGCTTGATTGGACGGTCGCCCGGATACCGCTCGGGGTGCAGGATCTGTTCGGTGGAGCTAGGAGGGTCGGCGTAGACCGCGTCAACCGAGGCCCAGCCTCCATCGAGGAAGAAATGCTCTACAAAGGAGCGCCCGCTCTCGTAGGGGAATAGAAAATCGTCTTGCAGGAACTGGGGCGCGGAGTCGAAGACCGGGCTCTCGAGCGCATTGTAGAAATCGAGCAGATCCTGGTAGTCCTGATCGGTGGCGTAGGTCAGCAGCCAGCGCTCCTCCAGTAGAGTGGCGTCGCCCTCAACCAGGGCTTGAATCGCCGCGCAGCGCTCGCTGTCTAGCTCGCAAGCCTCGTCGTTGAAACCCAGGCCGTTGCGCAGATCGTAATTCTGATCCTGCAGAGCGTGGGTGTACTCGTGGGCGTAGGTAATGCGCTCCGGTCCGCGGAACGCGGCTCCCTGGACAACGAACATCTGTTTGAGCTCGTCATCGTAGAAGCCAGCGATCTGTTCGCTGTAGAGATCCAGATACAGGTTGAATAGATCGTAGTCAGGCGCCAGCAATCCGAGCAGCGACAGAGTCCGCGCATCGTCTCTGGCCTCCGGCTCGGTGTAGTCGGCCAGAAAGTCGTCGGTCACGTACTGGCGCAGGGCTTCCGAGGAGAGCAGCGCGCGGTCCACCGGCCCGCTGGACTGCAGCCCTCTCAGCGTCACGACCTCCTCCTGAATCTGGTCCATTTGCGTGCGGATCTCGAGCGGAATCGAGGCTCCTGGATCGGGCCCGCTGGTTGCGGCCGGGCCAACCTCGGTGGGCAACCGGCGGGGGTCGACCGGAGTGGGTGTGCTCTCTCCCGGTAATGACTCATTGGTTGGCGCTTGTTGCGAAAACTGGTCGATCAGCTGGTTAGCCAGATCCGTGGCGAAGTTGCAGGCCAGGGTCGGCAGGGCGAACGCGACGAGCGCGAGAATTCGGCCGGAGGAAGCCATAGCTGGGGCAGGCGATCCGGCGGATTCTATCACCCGTGGTTGGCTGGGACTTCGACATCGTCAGGGACCTGCCCGGGTAGAATTCATGCATTACCCTACTGGGGAGCAATAACATCCGTCATTTCGGCCTCCGGCCGCAACCATCGACGCTGGCGAAAGAAACCGAGCATGCGTAGACGACAACCCGAACGACACTATGCCGAGCGAATCGGTTGGTTGCGAGCCGCGGTATTGGGCGCGAACGATGGCATCGTCTCGACCGCCAGTCTGGTGGTAGGTGTGGCTGCGGCAGGAGCGGCACGCAGCAGCGTGCTGGTCGCTGGAATCGCAGGGCTGGTTGCCGGGGCGATGTCGATGGCTGCCGGCGAATACGTGTCAGTCAGCTCTCAAGGGGACACCGAGAAAGCTGACCTTGAACGTGAGCGCAACGAACTCAAATCGGATGAACCCTTCGAGCGCAAAGAACTTGCGGCGATCTACGTCGGGAGGGGGCTCGATTCTTCGCTCGCGGATCAGGTGGCAGACCAGTTGATGGCGCACGACGCGCTGGGAGCCCATGCCCGCGACGAACTCGGTCTGTCGAAGATGCATCGCGCACGGCCGATTCAAGCCGCACTGGCCTCAGCCGCCACGTTCGCGGTTGGTGCGGCCATGCCGCTGGCCATCGTTGGGTTGAGCCCGCTGTCGAGCACGATCCCCCTGGTCGCCGGAGGTTCGTTGGCGTTCTTAACACTGCTAGGGGGGATAGCCGCCCGGGTCGGCGGCGCAAATTCACTGGTCGGCGCGGCTCGGGTGACCTTCTGGGGAGCCCTCGCCATGGCACTAACCGCGGCCATCGGTGCCATGTTCGGCAAAGTTGTCTGAGGGGTCAAGGCACGGGCTCGGCAGTGACTGGAGCAAACTCGGGCGGGTTGGGTTCATCGAGCGACTCGGCGATCCGGATCGCTTCTTCCAAGGACAGAGTCGTCTCCAGCCGGTACGTACCCCCCTCTAGGGTCCAGATCAGCACGTGCCCTCGTACCAGGGTCAGTGTGCTGCGGCCCTCCATGATCAACTCAACGAAGTGGTCACCGGTTGTCCAAATAGCCGGCCGACCAGCAACGCTCGTCGACTCGACCCGCTCCGGGAACAACTTGTTTACTAACGGCCCGGGCGGGATTGCGAAAAGGGCCAGGCGGGCCAGATCGGGGTAGTTCGGGTTTTCCCAGACCAGGATGACCGTCCCCCCAAATTGCCGCAGCAAAAAGACCCGGTCAGGCGGGCCCAGGTCCGGCGGGTAGCTCGGGAGCCGAATCGGGGTGGTGACTGAACCCTCCACCGCCGCCAACGTAGTTTCGCCGGGAAGCTCGCTCAGGCTCAAATGGCCGGTCGGCGGAAGCGGAGTCGGGGTGGGACCGCCAAGAAAGATCCGGACCGCACCGAGCCTCACGATCTCAACCACCGCGGCCCGCACGGCTGGAACGGCCAAAAGTCCCGCCAGAATTACGACGAAGGCCGCGATCGCCCAGGCCAGCCGTGGCCGCCCGGCCGGGCGCCGCTGGGCCTGCCGCAGGCTGGCGACGATATCCGGCGTTGGCGGATAGTTGAATCCGGCGGCGAGCGCCTGGATCCGTTGCTCGAATCTTTCCAACGAAAGGTCGTCGGTCATGGGTAAAGGCCTTCCCGCAACTCCGGGAAATCCCGTTCGATAATGGTGCGGAGCCGGGTCAACGCCCGGTGCAGCCGAGATTTGACAGTCCCGGTCGGCACCTCGAGGGCGGCGGCCGTCTCGGCTTCGGAGAGCTCAAGGAAAAAGCGTAGGTAGATGACTCGTTGGTCGGGCTCGGCCAATCTTCGAACGGCCCGCCACAAGGCCTCCAAGCCTTCCCGATTCAATGCGGCCCCTTCAGTAGCCCGCTGGATTTCCAGGTCGGGCCGCGCTTGTCGCTGTAGTGCAAACCAGTAGCGACCGATCGAGCGGCGCCGATTGCGCGCCAGGTTTGCGGCGATCCGCAGCAGCCAGGGCTGCAGCGGGCGACTGCGGTCAAAACTGCTCAGGTGTTGGTAGGTGCGGATGAAGGTCTCCTGGGTCACGTCCTGTGCTTCCTCGGGATCGGCCAGCATCAAGTAGGCAAGTCGAAACACACGCTCCTGATGGTCATGCACGAGCGCTTCCCAGGCCGCGGCCTCACCGGCGCGCGCCCGGGAGATCAGATCCACTTCATTTGATTTACTCACTTACGCGAAACAATACACCGATCGGACGCGGACGGTTCCATGGCGGCGGTTTGGCGGAGAAAGATCGAAGGTGCAGGTGAAACGAAGGTAGGAGACGGACGAAGAGAGGCCTGGAGTGAGCTTAGGCTTTGGCGCCGGAATCAACCAAGACTTGGCCGGCGACCTCCCGCCCGACGGCATGCTCCCGGCCGCCGATCTCGATGGTGATCGGACCCTGGAAAGGCGCCGCGGAGATCAGCCGCAGCTTGGTCTGGGGGAACAAACCCAGCTCACCCAGGTAGCGCAGCAGTTCGGGATCGTGGTCGCTGACCTCGGCAACCACCGCCCGCTCCCCCGGTTCAAGATCGGAAAGCCGACGGAGAGCCGTCTCTGGGAGCGAACCATCCCGGGCGGGGATCGGGGCGCCGTGAGGATCGGTCGTCGGGTTGCCGAGCAAGGCCGAGATCCGGTCTTCCATTTCTTCCGAGAGCACGTGTTCCCACTTCTCGGCTTCTTCATGGACCTTATCCCAGGGTACTCCCAGGGACTCTGCCAGGTAGCTTTCGACCAGGCGGTGGTGGCGGATCACCTCCAGCGCGATCCTTTCGCCGGCCTTGGTTAACTGAACGCCGCGGTAAGGCTCATGCTTGAGCAGTTTCATGGCGGCCAGCTTCTTGACCATTCCGGTCACCGAGGCCGGCGCGACGCCCAGCCGCTCGGCCAGACCGGTGGTGGAAACCTTCTCGGCAGTGGCCTGCAGCTCGTAGATGGTCTTGAGGTAGTTTTCAACCGCTTGGGTGTGCATTTGCCCCCAAGAAAATTAGGTGAACCTAAAACCTAACTAGGTATACCGTGCGCAGCGGCAGAAGTCAAGCGCCCGCCAACAGCGCGCCGAGGTCAAGCACTCAAGTGATGCTCAAGCGAAGTTGATGCCGGGGTGGACCGGATGGCGAAAGCCTCAGAGGCCACGGATCAGACCGCCCGGCTGGCAACTGCGGCAAAAGTTTGTAATCCGGCCCTGGGCCGTGATTGCGGACACCCTCCCGCCGCAGCGCGGGCAAGCCTGCCCGCCTCGCATGTGAACCGCGAAGAAATCCCGCGGCTTGAGATGGATGTCCTCCCCCATTGCGGCCTCGACCTTTTTGATCGATTCGCGCAGCGTCACATTCATGGCGGTGTATAAACGATCGATCTCTTGCGCGCTCATTGAGCTTACCTTGCGGTAGGGATGCAGCCGGGCCTGCCACAGGATCTCGTCGGCATAGGCGTTGCCGATTCCGGCCAGGAACTGTTCTCTTGACAGCACACCCTTGATCTCTCCCCGGAAGCGCCGCAGGCGACTGCCGAAGGTCTCGGGCGAGACCTCCAGCGCATCGGGACCCATCGCGTCAAAAGTTGGAATCGCGGCCAGCGCCGCGGTCAGGTAGAGCTGGCCCATGCGCTTCTGATCGACATAGCGCAGTTCTTCGGGCGGGGCCTCGAAACGCAGCGTGACATGCACCGGGCCTGCCTTTTTGCCTTCCGGAGGAGTGAGCTGCAAGCGGCCGGTGAGTTTGGGATTCACCGCCAGAGTCAGGGGCCGCCCGCCGCGGCTGGCCGCACTCTGCCCGCCGGCTTCCGAGCTCAGGCCAAACAGCAGGAATTTGCCCCGCCGTTGAACTGACTCGATTGAGCGATTAGTGAGCCCTTCCCGAAATCCATGGCCGGTCAGATCGCGGGCCACGATGGGTCCGCCCTTGGGAGACAGGGAGACTTCCACGATCCGTCGCCCAACCAGCCGACGTCGCAAGACATCTCGTACGATTTCCAACTCGGGAAGCTCGGGCATCCCAACTCTCAGCTTTGCCGGTCCAGCCGGAAGACCGAGTACTGCCCGTCATCGTAGACCTGCTGCAGGCCGGCGCAGGCCAGCCCGCGCTGATCGGGTTCCAGCACGACATGGGTCACGCCGTAGCGCTGCACGAATTCGTCCAATAGGCCGCAATCGATTTCGGAAATCCGATCTCGATAAAAAAAGCCCAACAATCGATTGCGTTCATACCAATCCAGCAGCTCGTCACCGCGATACGGAATGGACTTGAAATCCGCAACGATTGGAGCTTCGGTGTCCAGGCGAAAATCCTGCAGCCTGGGCGGGATCAAGTAAACCTGGCCGGGTGTCTTTGCGGTGTTCACGAACTCCAGGACAGCACGCTCCGGCGCGGCTGCCCGCTGGAGTATCTGGAGCGCGGTCGCGGCGGCGCCGCTCACCACCGACAGACCGATGACGAGCCCGGCCAGCACCCGCAAAGCACGGCCTCGGAGGAGGGAAACGATCCGGCGGGCAGCCGCGCCGGCCAGCACCGAGGTCGACAGCGGGACCAGAATCGTCGATACCCTCCAGGGGAACGCCAGCGCGAGCGTGTCGCTGCTTAGTGCGAGTTGCAGCAGGGTTAGGCCCACCCCGATCCCGAGCGACACCGCCATTACGCCGGCGAGCTTTGTCTTACGCGCCAGATAGAGGGCCAAGCCAATCCAGGCCAGCTTTGCGATCGCCGCGCCATCGAACCAGTCGGCCACAATGGCATGGGCGGGGAGCCGGAAGTTGACCAGAATCCGCTGTGCCTCCGGGGATGCTGGCAGGAAGGTTCGCCCGACGTAGATCAGAATCGGCAAGACGAGCAAGAGGGCGAGTCCACCGATCTGCAGGGTGGCACTCAGGCTGCGCGTGGAGCGGACCGTATCGACGACAAAGGCAGCCGTTAGCACCGCTGCGCACAGCAAGTAAGTGGGGTGCACCGAAGCGGCCAGGGCCGCCGCCAGCACGGCCCGCTGGCTACGGCCCTCGAGATACTGCTGAACGGACAACAGCAGAAAGACGCCGAACACGCTCGGCTGCAGCACGTCTCCGAGCAAGCGCTGGCCGGCAACCCCGCCGTCGAAGGCGTACTCCCAGGCACCACCGATGCCCCGCCCAAGTGCGAACCGCAGCGCGGCTGAGTGCATGGCGAACAGCAGTGCGGTGAACACACCGTTGGCAATCGAGGCTGGCTCCAAGTTGAAAAGCCGAGCCGCAATCCGCCGGAGACTGAGATAGTAGAGACCGGCGAGCAGCAGAAAATCCAGGTAAAAAACGATCGGGTGAAACAGGCGGGCGGTGACCTCCACCAGCCCGCTGAACAGGGGGGTTGGATCGGCTGTGCCGGCAAGCCAGTCATCGGCCAAGAATCCCACTCCGGCCTGGGCCAGGCCGTGTAGGAAGTACTGGTTTTGGTTGGAGGTGTAAAGCGGGGATTGGGAATAGGCCAGCCCAAACAGCATGCCCCAGGCGAGAGGGCCCACGACTGACCGCAGCTGCGCCGGCATGATCGAACTATCCCGCAACTCGGACGCGCTGGCAAGCCCGAGGTCGTGTCCGCCAAGTTGCAGCCGAGACAGGTATCCTGCGGCTACCCGGGGGAACGGCACTTGACAACCCACCGCCGCTCGGGGATAGTGCTGCTGGGGTGGTCAGCCACTTGGGCCGGACCGAGACCGAGCGCCGAAGACGCTTAGTGAAATGCTAACGCTGCCTCAAGCAATTGTTGCCGCCACGATCACCATGCTGGCGACCGGGCTTGGCGGCCTGCCATTCGTGTTCGTGCGCCGCTTCCCAGACGAAGTAGCCCGCCTCGGATGGGCCGTCGCCGGCGGGATGATGCTGTCGGCCTCGGTCTTCAATTTGATTATCCCGGGTGTGGCCGAGGGGGGGATTACTCCGGTCGCGATCGGGGTGCTCGCCGGCACCGCGGTCTTTGGATTGGCCACGACCCTGATTTCCGGGCACGAACACGACGAGCGCGGCCTACCGGTTCCCGGCGCCTCGGTACAGGGAAGTGCCCGGGTCGCGCTGATCTTGGGGACGATGTTCATACACAGTTTTCCAGAAGGTTTGGCGATCGGTGTGGCCTATGGTTCGGGGGAGGCCGCGCTGGCCGTGTTGATAACGATCGCCATTTCGGTTCACAACATTCCGGAAGGGGTGGCGGTGTCGCTGCCCCTGCGGGCCGAGGGCGTGAGCGGCTGGAAGTGCGTGGGGTGGGCGATCTTCTCCAGCCTGCCGCAGCCGATCGCAGCCATCCCAGCCTTCTTGGCGGTGCAGGCTTTCCGGCCAGTCCTTTCGTTTGCCTTCGGCCTGGCCGCCGGAGCGATGTTTTTCTTGGTGTTGAGCGAGATGATCCCCGAGAGCCGGTCCAGCGAGGGACAGCGCCTCACCAGCGCCTTGGCCGCCATGGTGGGCTTCTTGGCCCTCATGGTTCTGCAGAACGTGCTTGTGGTCTAGCCGGTTTGCGGCTCCGAAGCGCTCGCCTGGCTGTAAGGGCGCTCACGAGCCCCGTCTGATTTAGATCCCCCTAAATTATCTATTGGGTTAGACGAAACCGGTGACATTTGTCACTGTCGTTTCGGGAGCGACGCAGGCATCCTCGAGGCGTCGCGGCAGGTTGGACCGCGCTGAGCGGAGGCAAACAATGGAGTTCCTTGTCCAGCCTCGACCGCGAACAGAAGCGGCCGGCCCCCGGGCTCGCTTGAGCGACCTGCGGGTCGGCGAGCGCGGAGCAGTCGTGGGTATTGCCCCAGGCTGCCGTCAGATGGAACGCCGCCGCTTGCAGGACCTGGGGGTTCTGCCAGGGACTGTGATCGAGGCTGAGTTCGCCAGCCCAAGCTTGGATCCGGTGGCCTATCGCATTCGAGGGGCGCTGATTGCCCTACGGCGAGAACAGGCGGCGCACATCCTCATCGATCGGGAGGAGGGGGCTCATGCGCCCTAGGCCCCGCGCCTGCGAGCAATGCCCGGTCCACCAGGCGACTGATATTTCGAAGCTCGGTGTCGACATGCACCGATGGGATTACCTGGTGGCGTTGGGAGGCAACCCCAACACGGGCAAGAGCACAGTCTTCAACGCGCTGACCGGTCTGCGACAGCACACCGGCAACTGGCCGGGCAAGACGGTCGCCAAGGCAGAGGGCGGATACGAGTTCGGGGGCCACCGCTACAAGCTTGTCGACCTGCCGGGCACTTATTCGCTTCTGGCTACGACCGTAGACGAGGAGATCGCCCGCGACTTTATCCTCTCCGGCCAGCCGGACGTGACCGTCATCGTCGTTGATGCAACCCGCTTGGAGCGCAATCTCAACCTCGTTCTGCAGGTGCAGGAGATTACCGGCCGGGTGGTGGTCTGCCTCAATCTGATGGACGAAGCTCGGCGGCATGGCCTGTCCGTCGACGACCGGCAGCTGGCCCGCGACCTGGGAGTGCCGGTCGTTCCAATCGTGGCCCGCTCGGAGGCCGGACTCGATCGGCTGATTGCGACCATCGCCGAGGTCGCCAGCGGGAAGTTGGTTCATCGACCGCAGCGGATCGCCGGTCCAGAGTCCCAAGGGAACATGGAGACGGCCGTGCGGATCGATCCGAGGACTGACGGCAACCAGCGTGCGCAGAGTGTCGAAGCAACCTATGTCGAGGCGGCCCGGATCGCGGCAAGGGCCGTCCGCCAATCGGACGCTCGGCCGCGTTTTGACCTCGACCGGGCCATCGATCGGGTCGTGACCAGCCGGGTGTGGGGCTTTCCGATCATGCTGCTCCTGCTTGCCGGCGTATTCTGGGTCACCATCACCGGGGCAAATGTACCGTCGCGGCTGCTCGGCTCGTTCTTGCTGGATACCGTGCATCCCTGGCTGCGGGAAGCCGCCGCGGATCTCGGGGTGGCCGCCTGGCTGCGGGGAGTGCTGATCGACGGGATGTACCTGGCGACCGCCTGGGTCGTCAGCGTCATGCTCCCGCCGATGGCGATCTTCTTCCCGCTCTTCACCTTGCTCGAGGACTTCGGCTATCTGCCGCGGGTTGCCTTCAATCTGGATAGTCTGTTCAAGCAAGCGGGGGCCCACGGCAAACAGGCACTGACCATGGCGATGGGCTTTGGCTGCAATGCAGCCGGGGTGATCTCGACCCGTATCATCGACAGCCCTCGCGAACGGCTGATTGCTATCCTGACCAACAACTTCGCCTTGTGCAACGGGCGCTGGCCCACTCAGATTCTGATCGCCACCATTTTCATCGGCGCCCTGGTGCCGACCCGGTTGGCGGGCGCCGCCTCAGCACTGGCAGTGGTGGCCGTGGCGGTCTTGGGGGTGGCATTGACCTTCGCCGCATCGTGGGGGCTCTCCCGCACGGTGCTGCGCGGTGAAGTCTCGGCTTTCAGCCTGGAACTGCCGCCCTACCGGCCGCCACGGGTTATGAAAACTCTGTATCGCTCCGTCGTCGACCGGACGGTCTACGTGCTCTGGCGGGCGGTCGTCTTTGCGCTGCCGGCGGGTGCGGTGATCTGGATTGTAGCCAACCTGCAGATCAGCGGAGCGAGCCTTGCCGAGCGGCTGATCGACCTGTTGAATCCGGTCGGCCTGCTGTTAGGTCTTAACGGGGTAATCCTGTTGGCCTTTGCAGCGGCGATTCCAGCTAATGAGATCGTGATCCCTACGGTCCTGATGCTCACCGCGCTGGCGGGCGGCTTGAGTGGCGTCGGGGCGGGAGCAGGTGTGATCTTTCAACTGGAGTCCGGCGCCGGTACGCTCGCAATCCTGCGGGCCGGCGGTTGGACCCTGCTCACCGGTATCAACGTCATGCTGCTCAGCCTGCTCCACAATCCGTGCAGCACCACAATCGCGACAATCTACAAGGAGACCGGCAGCAAGCGTTGGGCGCTGGTATCCGTGGTGCTCCCCTTGGGGATTGGCCTGCTGCTGACGGGTTTGGTGGCTCAGCTCTGGCGGCTGGTCGCTGCGTGAGCTACCAGTTGATTCTGCGAGGGGGTCCGGCCAGCTCACGGACCGGGCGTCTGGCGCGGTCCTCCGTCCAGCGGATCGGCACCAGGGCGCCGTGCCGAAGCTCGAGCCCGGTCAGGATTCCAGGCACGACTCCACTCCCGGTATTGAAATAGGGGATTTCCCCGATTTTGGGGAATGCCGGGCGGTGGGTGTGGCCGCAGATGACGATCTCCTGGTAGGTCTTGATCCAGTCGGTGATTCGCTGCTCGAGTTTGCCCATCTGGTCCACCCGTCCAGGCCCAGCGTTCCACAGGCGTACCATGCCGCGCAGTCGCTTGCTCAGGCGTACGGCCCGATGGGCCAGGAAAACGAGCCGGTCGTTGGTGATGTCGGCCTGATGTCCGTGGACGACAAACAGCTGCTGGGCGGTCTCGGCGTGCCGCATCACGATCCCCTCGTGCACCGGCAGGCCGTCCTTCTCCATCTGCTTGCGGGCGGTCTTCTGCCGCATGTCATGGTTACCAATGATCAGCTGCAGTCTCCGGTCCAGGTCCAGTTGGTGCAGGAGTTCGAACACCCGTTTGTGGGCCTCGCGGATCGCCTCGAAGGGCCAGCCCTTCCATAACTCGTCGCCGTCACCTACCTCGACATAGCTGAACCCGTTGCGCTCGTAGTGGGACAAGACGTTCAGAAAGAGCCCGGCGTTCGGGAGAAAGGAGTCCGAGTGGCTGCCGTCTCCCCGGTGCAGGTCGCTGAAGAACACAAAACGCGACGAGTCGTCAAAGGGAATCGTCTTGGCTGTCTCCAAGACCTGGCTGAGACGGCGGTGGATGGTGGGCAACCAGCCCGAGCGCAAGAAAGTGGATAGCCACTCGGGGAGCCTTCCCAAGGTAACACGTTCGCTATCGGTCATTGATCGGATGCCTCGGCCGAGGTCACTCTATCACCGGACTCGACCTCGGCGCATAGGCGCGGGGTCCTAGGGCAGAGGATTGTAAGTTGAGCGTAATGTCCCGCGGCAGTTCGCCCGACCCGGCAAGAGTGCTCAATATGCCTTGAGGGCGTCTAGTTATAATCCGCCGCCATGGTTATTGCAAGTGTACTCGACGAGCTGGGCCGCGATCCGGCCTTTATGGAGAATGTGACGGTCTGGGAGCGGCTCCCGGCCCGGGAGGCCCGCTATGCCGACTTCCCGGCCGGCTTGGATCCCAGGCTAATCAGCGCGCTCCGCTCTTTGGACACCTCGCCCCCCTTTATCCATCAAGCCGCCGCGGTCGAGGCCGCCTTGGCCGGGGAGAACCTGGTCGTGGTGACCGGGACCGCCTCTGGCAAGACCCTGTGCTACAACCTGCCGGTTCTGCACTCCCTGCTCGGCGACCCTGACGCACGGGCGCTCTACCTGTTCCCCACCAAGGCGCTGGCTCAGGACCAGGCGGCAGCCCTGGCCGGACTGCTGGAGGCTGCGCAGGCCGTCGAGCAGGTGTCGGTCCGGACCTATGACGGCGACACGCCCCCGGCCGAGCGGCGAGAGATCCGCGATCAGGCCCGAGTGCTCATTACCAATCCCGACATGTTGCACCTGGGGATCCTCCCCCACCATACCCAGTGGGCGTCGCTGTTTGAGAACCTGCGCTGGGTGGTACTCGACGAGCTGCACGTGTACCGGGGAGTGTTCGGATCCAATGTCGCCAACCTGCTGCGGCGGCTCAAGCGGATCTGCCGTTTCTACGGATCCGATCCGAAGTTCGCCCTGACCTCGGCGACGATCGCCAACCCCAAGGAACTGGCCGAGAAACTGATCGAGCTGCCCGTGCGTCTGATCCCACCCGATCTGGACGGATCGCCACGGGCCGCAAAGCACGTCATCCTCTACAACCCGCCGGTGGTGGACCCGGCCCTTGGGATCCGCCGGGCCTACACCTTGGAGGCCACTCGGATCGCGGATCGTTTCTTGCGGGCCGGCGTTCAGACTGCAGTCTTCGCCCGCTCCCGGCTGACAACCGAAGTGCTCTTGGGTTACGTGCGGGATGGAGTGGAACGGAGCGGAGGTGATCCGAGGACGATCCGGGGTTACCGGGGAGGCTATCTCCCGCTCGAGCGTCGGGAAATCGAGAAGGGCCTGCGGGACGGAAGCGTGCGGGGGGTCGTGGCGACCAACGCGTTGGAACTCGGCGTGGACATCGGCCAGCTTGGGGCGGCGGTGATTGCCGGATATCCCGGTACGATCGCCAGCCTGTGGCAGCAAGCCGGCCGCGCCGGCCGGCGGAGCGAGGTATCGGCGGCAGTGCTGGTGGCGTCCGGCGCGCCGCTCGATCAGTTCGTGGCGGCCAACCCGCGCTACTTGTTCGAGAATCCTCCGGAACACGGCCTGATCAACCCGGACAACCTGGCGATCCTGCTGCGCCATCTGCGTTGTGCGGCCTTCGAGCTGCCCTTTGAGGCCGGCGAGTCGTTCGGTTCCTATCAGGAGCTGGGGGAGTTGCTGGACTTTCTGGCCGACGAGGGAGTGCTGCACCGATCCGACGGCGTCTACCGCTGGATGGCCGACTCCTATCCGGCGGAGCGGACATCGCTGCGGACGGGCGAGGACGCCACCGTAGTCATCCAAGAGGTCGGCGAGGGCCGCCCAATTGTGATCGGGGAGGTCGACCGGGCCACCGCACCAATTCTGCTGCACGAAGGAGCGGTG
>JAHFAU010000129.1:1954-4697 GCA_023250385.1 Anaerolineales bacterium | reverse complement strand
CTCGCCCCGATCGCTGTGCACTCGGGCGAGCAACAGCAAGGTGATGTAATCGTCCGGCGCCAGTTGTTGAGCCGATTCCAACCACCGTTCACCGGTCTGCAGATCGTCGGCCTGATATAGGTAGTAGCCGGCCAATGAGCTATGCCGGTAAACGAATTCGGATTCCAGCTGATGAGCTCTTAGGTACTCGTCCAGCGCCTCCTGCCGCCGCCCAACAAATTCATAAACGTATCCCAAGTTACGGTGGGCCTCGGCGTTTGCCGGATCGAGCCTGACCGCCTGCTCGGCGGCCTCGATCGCCTCATCGTACATTCGCAAATCGGCCAGGATTTCGGCCAGAAAACTTTGAACGTCCGCGTCTTGGGGACTGAGCTCCGCGGCCCGCTCCGCCGCAAGCAGCGCCGCGTCGAAATCCCCGTTCCAATCCAGGGCTCTGCCGAGGTAAGCCCAAGCTCGCCCGGAGTCGGGCTGCAGCTCGGTGGCCAACCTGGCCTGCTCGATCGCTTCTGCCTGGGTAACGGGATCGAAGAGCTGAGCATAGGCCAACCGGCTGTGGGCATGGGCGAACTCGGGGTCCGCCTCGATCGCTCGCCGATAGCCGGCGATCGCCCCCTCGAAATCACTTACTACGAGCCGGCCATCTGCCTCCCGAACCAGACCCTCCGCTCGAGAGCCGGATTCTTGCGGTCCAACTGCTCTGGCGCTGCAGGCAACCAGGAAGAGCGAGAGGCCGAGCGCAGTCAGCCTCGGAGGCATGGCTCAGGGATTATAGCGGACCAGGCTCGCGCACAATCCGGAGGGGCCCGGGCGGTCCTGTAAGCAACCTGTAAGCGCGGCCCCCCTTACCAGCTCCTATACTCATGGGTGGCCAGGAAACGGGAGATGCAGGACATGGAACAGTGATTCAGATTAACCGTGAGGAGCGGCTGTGGCTGCTCCGCAACCTCGCCATAGGACTGGTCGATTATCTAGGCGCCCTCTATCCTCCGATCTGGGTCGAGAATATCCTCAAGAACCCGCCGGCAGTCTACGCCGGTTTGTTCGGCAAGATCCGGGCTACCAACGGAGACTGGAGCCCGATCTATGAGCGTCCAATCTACCAAAACGGGCGCACCACTCGACCGTGGGAGCTCTCAATCGACGAACGGCGCTACGCGATCGCCCGCGAAATCCTCATCGCGGTTGGCGGCAGTGGACACGGCCGCGCCATGGGTCTGCCCGAGCTGCTGCTCAGTCACCTCGAAGACTGCCAGGACTACTTCGCCCGGGTACTGCTGGCCCCGGATCCGCTGATCGCTGCTTATCGAAGGCAGGGTAAGGACCTGCGTGGATTCGCGGAAACCTTCTTGATCCCCACTCGAATCGCCCAGCAGCGCTGGGAAGATTCGCTCTTCGACTAACGCCCCTTCAGTCTATCCAGGCCTCAAACCGCTGACCGGCACGCCGGTCGGGGTAGAATTCCTTACGCCACAACCCAAGCAAGGAGGAGAGAGATGGCTACTGACTTGACCATCACGATGGAGGATCGCCCGGGGTCGCTCGCCAAGCTGGGCGAGACCATAGGGAAGGCCGGCATCAATATCGAGGGCGCCTGCGCAGTCACGGGAGGCGGCAAGGGCGAAATCCACATTCTCGTGCCGGACGCCGCCGCTGCACGGTCCGCCCTTAAAGCGGCCGGCATCACGGTGACCACCGAGCGCGAGGTACTGGTCGTCGATGCCAAGGACCGGCCCGGCGAGCTCGGCCGAGTCTCCCGCAAGCTGGCAGACGCCGGCGTGAACATCCAGCTGTTCTACATTTCGACCGGCATGAAGTTCGTCTTCGGCGTAGACGACGCCAAGAAAGCCAAGTCTGCCGTCTGAGCGACCGCGGGCAGGCTCGGCGCCGCAATCTGGCGACCGGCCGCTGAGGGCTGGATGGTCTACGGGTACTTAGTTTGCTCGACTGCTACGGGGAGTGCGAGTTCGACGGCGGCTCAAGAAGTTTGGGCTTCTTGCTTGCTGCGCCAGGGGTGAGTGATCTGCCAGGAAAACTGCTCGGCCGCAATCCCTTCCGACTCTTCTTGTCGGATCTTGCGCCGCAGCGCCATTACCCGGCCCTTGTCGTCCGTTCCGATCGGCTCCCAAGCATCGGCCAGTAGCGCCTGAAGCACTGCGGTGTGTAGCTTACGGGTCGCCTGCTCCTTGTCGGAGTCGGAGATCTTCACGTCTTTCTGCCACTCAAACTCGGTGGACATCGCAATGGTCTCGGTGTTGTCGGACGTGATCTTCTCAGCCACGAACAGCAAACGCATGATCCCGCCGAAGCGGCCGACCTCCCGGACGATCTCTCGGATTTGAGCGACTTCGAACGTTTCGTCAGCCATTGGCTGTGATCATCGACGCAGCGCCCGATCCGCCGTCCGAACTGGCTCGGCGAACTCGTATGCATCCTCTTGTAGATACTACTTGAGGCGGCGAGCCTTCGCTGTGGTACAGATTTCCTGATCGAGGCGAGGGCTTCAGCGGTCGGCTTTCCGCTCGAGGGTAGTGAAGGTGACGGCGAAGGGATTCTCGGCGTCCGCCGGGCGAGGTTCGACCGCCGAAACCGCCCAATCCTCTTCTTGGTACGGAGGAAAGTAGGTATCTGCCTCCACCTGGGCGTGCACGATGGTTAGGTACATCCGATCCACTACGGCTTGGGCCAATGCCGCCTGATAGACCTGCCCGCCGCCGGCGATGAAGGTCTCGCTCTCGGCCGGGTC
>JAHFAU010000129.1:0-1854 GCA_023250385.1 Anaerolineales bacterium | reverse complement strand
CCGTCCGGACCGTTCCACGATCGCCACTGGGCCCCGTACACCGGGCCCAGCTCCCCGTTCGCGTCGGCCCACTCGTCCCAGATCCGGACTCCGTGCTCGTTCAGGAAACGGACATTAGTATCGCCCCGCAGCATCCAAATCAGTTCATAGACGATCGATTTGAGGTGCAGCTGCTTGGTGGTCAGCAGGGGGAAACCGGCCTGCAGGTCGAAGCGCATCTGGTAGCCAAAGACAGAGCGCGTGCCGGTGCCGGTCCGGTCCCCCCGCTCGACGCCATGCTGGAGGACATAACGCATCAAATCTAGGTACTGCTGCATGGCCGAGTTTTCCGGGCGCGCTTCATTAAGTTGTCGATGTTCAAGTGAGCTGTGTGCCCCGAACGTGCGAAGTCTAGCACAGCTCCCCGGCCCAGGGGAGATTGGACCTCCGGCGCTGGCATTCGGCGATAGAGTGCCTGTTCCAAGGAAGGACCGCCAGTGAAACTGTTCTGGCTCGGACTGATCTGGCTGGCAGGGATCATCGTCGGCAAGGCCAGCGGGCTCTCGGCCTGGATCTACCTGATCGGGGCCGGGCTCGGCCTCGCCAGCTGGCTACTGGCTCAGGATTGGCTGCGCAGGATGGGACCGGGGATCCTGATGTTTTCGCTCGGGGCATTTCGGTTTGCCCTGAGCGTTCCCGTGCTGGACGATACTCGGCTCGCCTTCCACAACGATTCGCTGCGGCCCATCGTACTCACTGGAATCGTCGTGGATTTTCCCGATGTGCGCGACCGGTACATTGGATTGCGAGTCGCGGCTGAGAGCGTGCAGTACTCCTCGACCGGTGGACCGCTGCCGGTCACCGGCGCCGCACTGGTGCAGGCCAGCCGGTTTGGAACCTACTCGTACGGGGATCGGGTCCAGGCCACTGGTTTTCTGGAAACACCCAAAGAGACCGAGGAGTTCTCCTATCGCGACTTCCTGGCCCGGCAAGGAATTCACAGCCTGATGGAGCAGGCCGCCGTCGTCCGGGTCGGCGCTCGGCAGGGCAATCCCGCTCTTCAGATCCTTTTCGACGTTCGTCAGCGAGCCCTCGAAACCGTTTACGCGCTGTTTCCGGAACCAGAGGCCTCCCTGCTCGCCGGGATCCTACTTGGGATTGAGAGCGGCATCGCCGACGAGACCCGGGAGGCTTTCAACCACACCGGCACAACCCATATCATTGCCATCTCCGGTTTCAATCTCACCGTCCTGGCCGGGCTTGTGATCTCCCTCTTCGGTCGGTGGTTGGGGATGCGCCGAGGCGCCGTTGCTGCGGCTGTTGCTATCCTGATCTACACCTTATTGGTTGGGGCCGATGCCGCCGTCGTCCGGGCCGCGATCATGGGGGGTCTAGCGCTGCTCGCCCGCTATCTCGGCCGCCAGGCGCATGCCCTGGCGTCCTTATCTGCGGCTGCGGTGGCAATGAGCCTGCTCAACCCACAGGTTCTCTGGGATGTCGGCTTTCAACTCTCGTTCGCAGCCACCTTGGGTTTGGTGCTCTACGCCGATCCGATCAAAGTCCGCTTTGTGCAGCTCGCCTCGCGCTGGGTCCAGCCGGAGCGGGCGGCGAAGTGGGCCGGACCAGTCGGCGAATACCTGCTTTTCACCTTGGCAGCTCAACTGACGACCCTTCCGCTCACTGCCCTTCACTTTCGTCGACTGTCACTGGTGTCCCTGCTTGCGAATCCGGTCATCTTGCCCGCCCAGCCCCCCCTCATGATGCTCGGCGGGCTGGCCGTGCTCGCCGGACTCATCTGGCAGCCGATCGGCCAGCTGCTGGCATTCGTGGCCTGGCCATTTCCTGCCTTCACCGTGCGGGCGGTGAACCTCTTCG